>JAZURG010000084.1:0-42284 GCA_045606145.1 Faecousia sp. | reverse complement strand
CGGCGGGACCAAGGCCCCGCCCTACGAATTCTATCGAAAATTGCCGCAAGAACGATACCGAGCGGGTTAGGGAAGTAACGATTAGTACCGCACTGTGCACGAATTGGCCGCGGGCACTGCCCGCATAAACGATCATTTAGCTGAATCGTAACGGACAATACTTGTCATCCTGAGCAAAACCCTTACTTTGGAATCGTAATGGTCAGCACGATCTGGCTGTCTGTTTCCCGGCGCTCGGATATGGCAGGGATCCCGGACTTTTGAATTTTTGCGAGGGATTGGTTCAAACTGTTCAAGAATGCTCCCACATTGGTCTTTGCTTGTCTGGGTGCCTTTTTTACTACCAAGGATTCTATGTACTGCTCCGCCTGAGCTACCCCCATTTTGAATCTTATGATATGCGCTATGGCAACAAGCTTGTCCTTCTCCTCGGTCAGCTTTAATAAGGCTCTGGCATGGCGCTCTGTCAGATCTCCTTCCCGCAGTGCTTCCAAAACCGGCTGGCTGTGTTTTAAGATCCGCAGCTTGTTAGCCACCGCGCTCTGGCTTTTGCCGATCACTTTTGCCGCCTGCTCCTGGCTCATAGACCACTGCTCCATCAAAAAAGAGATGCCCCGGGCCTCCTCGATAAAATCCAGGTCCTGCCGCTGCAGATTCTCCACCAGTGCGGTCATGCCCGACTCTTTGTCGTCCATATTCATGATAATACAGGGTATCTCTGTAAGTCCGGCCATCCGCGCCGCCCGCAGCCGCCGTTCTCCCGCAATCAGCTCATACGTAAGGCCTACCCGCCGCACCGACAACGGCTGCAAAATCCCGTGTTGGTGGATGCTTTGCGCCAGTTCCGCCAAAGCCTCCTCCCGGAATATTTTCCGTGGCTGCGTTGGATTTGGCAAGATCGCCCTTGCCGGTAAAAAGACCACCCTTCCGGTTTCCATATAAGTTTTCAGCTTCTGGCATTGCATCGCCCGTTCCCCCTTGCTCGATTGTGAATTCCATTTTACCCCCAGCCCCATGGGAATCTCCACGAAAAGCGCTTGAGAAAAGAGGTTTTTCTCCGCATCATTCTCCCATCTACAGTAAATAGCGGCAAATTTTGAAAAAAGGGATTTACTTTTTCATTCTTTTCGTGTATCATATCCACGAACAGAGTAGGAAACCTCGCGTGAAGTGCTGCCGGAATGGGGAGTTGTGTGGCAGACGAAGGACTTTGTCCGCGATGAGGCTTCCGCACCCGCTGCCCAAAATTGGATCACCTCCATTTTGTTGGGTGTACTCAGTCCGACGAATGTGGGCTGGTACGATCATACCCTGTCCTTACACTCCCTTGTGCCTTGCACAGGGGATTTTTTGTTGACAGGGGTCGTTTCAGCCAATCATCTGCCTAATCTAAGGAGGTTATTACTATGGCAAGAATCCAAAAATCCACCGCACTTTACCCCCATCCCTTCTCCAAGGCCTACTGGCGTGATGCCGCGGCCGAAATGAAGGATATCAAAATGCTGGTCGTCACCGCGCTGTTGGTGGCCCTGCGTATCGCGCTGAAACCCTTCGCCATCTATATCGGACCCCAGATGGCTATTCAGACCGCTACTCTGGCAACCGCCCTGGGCGCTATGATCTTCGGACCTGTGGTGGCCATTCCCGCAGCTATCGTTTCCGATACCATTGGCTTCATGATCTTCCCCACCGGCGACTACTTCCTGCCCTTTATGCTGACGGAGATCGCCGGCACCATGTTCTATGCCCTGTGCCTGTACCGTGCCAAGCCCACCGCTACCCGTGTGATCCTCGCCCGGTTCCTGATCTGCTTCGTGGTCAATGTGGTACTGCAGCAGTTCATTTTCGCATGGCAGTATACCTACATGGGCAACCCCGATAAGGCCAAGGACTCCATCATGGGTATCATGACCACCGCCCGTATCTTCAAGAACCTGTTCTTCTTCCCCATTGAGTCCGTAGTCATTACCCTGTTTTTGAAAGTTCTGCTTCCCGTTACTTCCCGTGCCAAGCTGACCTACGGCGGCAGCACCGGTCTGGAATTCACCAAGAAGCAGATCGCCGCACTTGTTCTTTTGATGGTAGTCGGTGTTGGCAGTGCCGTTGGCTATCTGACCTACCGCTATGAAGGCACTTCCCGCAGCGCAGACTATACCGATGCCCAGCGTGTGGAAGCCAACAAGTCCATGGCCCAGTTGGTGCTGGACAAGACCGACGACTGGGACGATGAAACCGTTGTCTGTGTCGTAGACAGCGCTTTCCGGCCCATGTTCACCAAGGAAACCGATTACACCGTCGCTGTGTATGTTTTGGACGAAGAGGCGTTCAATATCGGTGTGGAAGCCACCAAGGACGACAAGATACCCTACAGCATGGATACTCTTTGGGGTTATTCCAAGAGCGGCCCCGGCAAGGACAAGTACAAGTCTTTGATCAAGGTCGCCAGTGTATCTATTGTTAAAAACGAGCGTACCGGCGAGATCTTGTCCTTTGAGTTGACACCCGTAGAGTAATACATAGATTTCCTTTGACACAGGGAGTCTCAGCAGGTATAATAAAAGAAAAAACGAAGGAGATATCCCTATGCATATCGATCACGATCATGTAGGCGGCCACAGCCACGACCATGCCCACACCCATGAGCACACCCACGACGGTGTTGCCCATACCCACGAACATACCCACAGCCATACCCACGATCACGAGCATCCCCATTCTCATGCGCATCTGCACGAGCATGACCATGCCCACGACCATTCCCACGAGTGCAGCCACGATTGCCACAGTTGCGCTTCCGCCTGTAATCACACCCCCATGGATGAGCTGCTGGCACTGATGCAGTACATGGTAAATCACAATGCCGCCCATGCCAAGGAGCTGGCAAATCTGGCCATCCAACTGGAAAAAGCCGGCAGCCACGCTGCCTATGAGCAGGTCATGGCTGCTGTTTCCGACTTTGAAAAGGGCAACATGCGCCTTAGCGTCGTGCTGACCAGCCTGAAATAAGGGGGAAGACCTATGTGCCTTTCTACTGTTTATAAGAACAAGATGGAGCCGGAAGCCATCGTCATGCGCAATGTAATGCGCATTGAATGCAAGGACGGCTGCGTGATCCTCACCGATCTGATGGAGCGGCAAGTGGCCATTGAAGGCCAACTGGAATCCGCCAATCTGGTAGACGGCTTTGTGATCGTCAAAGAAACCATCCCCGCCTAAATAGAGTGAAGCCCTGCGGCATTTGCTTCGTGTTCTTAGCGGAAAAATGGATAGATTTTCTGGCAGGTCAATATGGCCTGCCAGTTTTCTTGTGTATGTGGGTCTGGGCAGCTGCCCGGTTAATTGCATCCGATGGACAGCCGGATGCTCTGCTTGCCACAGACAGAGGTAATTTGTAGCGAATTATGCAGCATCAAAGGCTCCCTTGTACAATGTACGCAGGCAAAAATCAAATAGATTTTTGTCTGAGGGATTGCGATTGACAAACATATGTTCGTGTGATAGTATGTTAGCAAACAGATTGCAACTTGAATTTAACGGATGGCTTTTTATGGACTATAGATACGGAAAAATAGCACAGCAAATTATTGAATTACAAAATGAAGACGGCACATGGGGAAACGAGTTTCATTGTTTGTCTATACCAAACAGCAAAAAAACATTAACAACTGAACAAGCTTTGCGCCGCTTAAAGATTTTGGGGTTTTCTATGCAAGATGAACCTATTCAAAAAGCTGTTGATTGCATGCAAGCATCCTTGAGCGGTGAAAGAAAAATTGATAATTATTGGGAAAAAACGCATGATTGGGAATTGTTTACCCAGCTCATGTTATCCACTTGGATAAAAATATTTGACCCCGACAATAAGATAGCGTTAGGTTTTGCCAAACGATGGGCCAATGTAATTGAAGAAACTTTTTTAAATGGAACATATAATGCGGAAAAATATCAGAATGCGTATTCCACAGAGTTTGGTAAAAAACCACGTGGTGCGCGAGAGATTGATTTTGTGACATTTTATCATATGAATTTGTTGCGAGGGGTTTTGCCAAAGGAAATAGAGAACAGAATGTTAGATTATGTGTTAGATTATGATAGAGGAATCTATTATGTCTATGGCAAAAGATTAAAGGACTTACCCAAAGTATTTACATCTTTGGAAACAAGTCGCTATCTGGCTGCCGTTGAAATCCTTTCGGAATACGATTTTGCTAAGCAAAAGTTGGGTTTTGTAGTAAATTGGGCAGAAGATAACAGAGATTTATTAGGACAGTGGGACTTGGGTACAAAGGTCAAAGATAATCTTTATTTCCCGCTATCAGATTCGTGGAGAAACGCAGAAGTTAGAAAAGCAGATTGCACGGAAAGAATCCAAACGGTTATAAACAGGTTGTGCGATTAAAAATTAGAGTTTATTGGAGGAATAATTATGAGTGATATTATTAGATTGGATGTCAATGAAAAATGGGCGCATGCAGGTGTAATTAAGGCAGGTGATTTCTGCTTCCTTGGTTACTGTGTTGGAAACATAGGTGGTTCTATTGAAGAACAAATCAACGGTGCATTCGACGATATGGAGAGAAGATTAGCGCTCGTTGGACTAACTCTGGATAATGTAGTACAGATGGATTGCCTCTTTAGAGATGTATGGAATATCCCCGTTATGGAAAAGGTCATTAAAGAGAGATTTAACGGGAAATATCCTGTCCGTAAGTCCATCCAAACTGAATTCGCTCATAAAGGTGGAAACGGTGGTTTACAATTTCAGGTTGATGGTGTTGCCTATTGCAAAGAATAATTACGAATAACATAAATTAAATTCAATATTTTGAACGGAAAGAAGCAGCAACCATAGACGTTACTGTAATGTAACCATCAGTCACCCTCAAAAAGAAATGGCTGCACAGCTCCTGATTGGGTCTGTGCAGCCATCAATTATTTTGTTTTGCTATTATCCGTTAAGAACATCGTGTTTTGCCGCAGGGATTTTTTATTCGCTCATATGCTGTTTGGCGCTGAAACTGTAGGGCAGAAGCTGCGACAGTGTTACCATTTCATAACTGCCACCTGGGCCAACCATATAGACGAGAAAGTCATCCTCGCAGAATTCCCGCATCACCTGCCGGCAAACACCGCAGGGCGGAAAACCGCCGGTGATTACACCGTCCTTTCCACCACAGACCGCAATGGCGGTAAACTCCCGCTGCCCGTCGTATATGGCTTTGAAGAACGCTGTTCTCTCGGCGCAGTTGGTAGGGCTGTAGGAGGCATTTTCAATATTGCAGCCGCAGTACACGCTGCCGTCTTTGCACAGCAGCGCAGCACCCACCTTGTAGCCGGAATAGGGTGAATAGGCATGGGCCATAGCTTCCATTGCCATTTCCACAAGTCTCTCAGGGGTCATATAAATTCTCCTTGTTTTGATAAATGATCGTTTATCTTACGATGGATATTGTAGGGCGGGGGCTTGCTCCCGCCGAAATACTGCACTTTTGGCGGCGGGACCAAGGCCCCGCCCTACGAATTCTATCGAAAATTGCCGCAAAAACGATACCGAGCGGGCACAGGGAAGTGACGAAAAGCACCGCACCATGCACGAATTGGCCGCGGGCACTGCCCGCATAAACGATCATTTACAGCACTTCTTTTGCGAAGCTCTCGCCGGGGGTATCCAGTTCTACGTTCAGCATTTCCGCAACGGTCGCTGCAATATCCGCAAAGGTTTTACGGGTACCCAGATTCACAGGTTTTACCTGCTTACCCAGCACCAGCAGTGGCACATATTCTCTGGTATGGTCGGTAGTGGCGGTATAGGCGGGGTCACAGCCGTGGTCAGCAGTAATCATCACCACATCCCCGTCGCCCAGTTCCTTCACAAATTCGCCCAGCCAAGCATCAAACTCGCTGAGGGCATTTGCATAGCCGTCGATATCCCGGCGGTGGCCGAACTGCATATCAAAATCCACCAGATTCACAAAGCATAATCCGGCAAACTCTTTTTTTGCGTAGTCCAAGGCATGGTTCATGCCGTCGGCATTGCTCTTGTTATACACATGCTCGGTTGTTCCCCGACCCGCAAAGATGTCATAGATCTTGCCCACACCGATGGACGCAAGGCCCGCTTCCTTCACAGCATCCAGCAGTGTCTTTGCAGGTGGTTCCAGAGAATAGTCGTGACGGTTGGATGTCCGCTGAAACCCGTTTTCACTGCCTCCTACATAAGGTCTTGCAATGACACGACCCACACCGTGTTTACCTTTTAGGATTTCCCGTGCCTTGCGGCAGGCATCGTACAGTTCTTCCAGAGGGATCCATTCCTCATGGGCAGCCACCTGAAATACGGAATCGGCAGAGGTATAGACGATCCACTTTCCGGTGGCCTGTTGCTCCGGGCCGTAATCCCGAATCACGTCTGTACCGGAATAGGGCAGGTTGCAAAGGACACCCCGGCCCGTTGCAGCTTCAAAGGCTTCCAGAATTTCCTGCGGAAAGCCATTTGGATAGGTGGGCAGCGGATCATCCGACACGATACCGCCGATCTCCCAGTGGCCGATGGTGGTGTCCTTGCCCATCGAGGCTTCTGTCAAACGGGAAAAAGCACCGGCAGGAGCATCTACCTTAGGCAGGCAGGAAACGCCGTCGATGTTTCCCAAACCCGCGGCGATCATGTTGGGGATATGCAGTTTGGAAGAGGTGGCGCAGGCCGCCAGGGTATTGACACCCACATCACCGAAGCTTTCCGCATCGGGCATCGCGCCGATACCGAAAGAATCCAGTACTATCAAGAATACACGTTTCATATTGGCACCTCACAATTAGGAATTAGGATTTAGGAATTAGAAAAAATCCTAATTCCTAATTTCTCATTCCTAATTTATTTATTCTCCATAGCCACAGCTACGTCCAGCGCTACCTTCATCATCTGGGTGAAGGCGGTCTGGCGTTCATAAGCGGTGGTCTCCACACCCTTAAGCACATGATCACTAATGGTGCAGATGCACAGACCCCGCTTGCCATAGCGGGCAGCGTTCATATAAAGGGCGGCAGCTTCCATTTCCAGCGCCATGACACCCATCTTCTTCAGGCCGTAGACGCTGTCCAAACCCTCGGGCACATCCACATGGTCACCGTAGAACACATCGGAAGAGTTCACATTACCCACATGGTAGGTTGCGCCATGGGCCTCACAGGCCTTGACCGCCTCGCTGAGCAGCTCATAAGAAGCAATGGGCGCAAAGGTGCCGGGCAGGTGGAACTGATTTGCCCAGGCAGAATCGGTGCAGGCGCCCTGGGCCAGCACGATATCGTACAAATTGATATGATCCTGAATGGAACCGGCAGAACCCACCCGGATGATATTCTCTACACCAAAGAAATTAAACAGCTCGTGGGAGTAGATGCCAATGGCGGGCATACCCATGCCGGAAGCCATAACGGACACCTTGACACCCTTGTAATAGCCGGTGTAGCCGTTGACACCACGGACATTGTTCACCAGCACAGGATTTTCAAAGAAATTCTCTGCGATAAATTTGGCCCGCAGGGGATCGCCGGGCATCAGCACGGTCTTGCCGAAGCCGATCTCGTTTTCCAGATTGATATGGGGAGTCTGTACAGTTGACATAACATTATTCCTTTCCAACGGTATTGGTAAAATCGATCAAAGCCTGACGGCGGGCGGGAATCAGATCCCGGGTTGCCAGATAGGATTCTCCACGCTTGTGTATGTCTTCCCTTTGGTCATGGGCAATGGCATCTGCCATTGCTTCTTTGGATTTTCTGCCGAAACCGAAATCCCACTCCATATACATATTGCAGTTGGCATCGATCTCCAGTTGGCGGCGGCGCTCCTCCCATGCGTCATGGGGAACGGCCGTCAACGCATGCAGTTCTTCCCACGTCTGCGGAATGGCTACATCAAAGCCCTGTTGCTGCAGGAACACCCGCGCTAAGAATTCATGACCC
The DNA here is from genome assembly GCA_045606145.1 of Faecousia sp. Taxonomy (GTDB): domain Bacteria; phylum Bacillota; class Clostridia; order Oscillospirales; family Oscillospiraceae; genus Faecousia. Next base: position 34,322 of record JAZURG010000084.1, on the reverse strand, counting down.
TCCGGCAGAGGATGGACCCGGTCAGGACCCACAATGGTCTTTCCTTCTTTGTATAGCTTCAAGGAGACATCCCGGAAGGGGAAGGTAAAGTCGATAAAATCCGCGCCGGTTTCTTCGGCAATTGCCCGGGTCCGCAGGCACAGCTCCAAAAACGCTCCGTAGGAGCCATGGTAGATGGGCGCATCGCTTTCCGTCAGTTCATCCACCAGTGTAGATGTGCATAACGTGACACGGATACCCCGCTTTATGCATTTTTCAACAATATGCCGCAGACTGTAGATACTGTTATCCAACGTACGGCGGCGCTCCATCACAGCACTGTCGGTAAGCGGCTCTTTCCGGTATGTAGGACAGCCGCTGTCATTCATACCGTATGCGATCACCACATCGGTAGGCTCGTAGCAGAATATTGTATCCTCCAAGCGGAACATACCATGTGCAGCACGGTCACCGGGAACACCGCAGTTGTACATCCGGCAGGGAATTTTCTGTTCTAAACGGTAATACTCATACACTCTGCGAAACCAGTCACCATGAAATGTAATGCTGTCACCTAAAAAGCAAACAACACTGTCTTTATTGAACTGACGCATGTTTTATCCTCCTTTAATAGCTGCCGTCGTTTTCCAGACCCTTGGCAATTTTTACGATTCGGCTGGTGCCCAAGCGGTCAGCGCCAAGAGCAATAAACTTCTCCGCATCTTCAATGCTGGAAATGCCCCCGGCGGCTTTGATCTTTACATGAGGAGCCACATGCTTAGCAAACAGCTCCACATCCGCAAAGGTAGCACCTGCCTTGGAAAAACCCGTAGAGGTCTTGATATAGTCCGCGCCGCTATCGGAAACGCACTTGCACAGCGCGATCTTTTCCTCATCGGTCAGCAGGCAGGTCTCGATAATGACCTTCAGAATACGACCCATACAGTGGCCCTTGATCTGGCGGATCTCTTCGGTGATCTCTGCCCACTTGCCTTCCTTGGCCCAACCGATGTTGATGACCATATCCACCTCGTCAGCGCCGTTGGACACCGCATCATGGGCCATGAAGCACTTGGAAGCGGTGGTGGCATAGCCGTTGGGGAAACCAATGACCGTGCAGATCGCCAGTTTTTCGCCCACATATTCCTTAGCCTGCTTTACAAAGGATGCGGGAATGCAGACAGACGCAGTCTGATACTTCATACCGTCATCGCAAATGCCTTTGATTTCCTCCCAGGTAGATGCCTGGCCTAACAGTGTATGGTCGCACTTGGCGAGTATTTCTTTCAGTTCCATAGTCATTTCTCCTCTTTCATTGTATTATTCTACAGTAGGGACGGTCATTGACCGCCCGCGGGCGCACACTGCGCGCCCCTACAAACAGCACCGGATGTACGGTGGTACAAAGCGGTACAGAAGTTATTTCTGTCCGTGTAATTTGATTCTCTTATGTTCTTTGATGCCCTTGATCCAACACCGGTGGCACATGGCAATGTATCGGTCATTGCCGCCCAATTCCACCTGTGCGCCCTCGGTAACGATATAGCCGTCAGCGTCGATACGGGCATTGACGGTAGCCTTGGCAGAGCAATCGCAGATGGTCTTGATCTCCTGAATGGTGTCCGCCACTTCCATCAGCCGGCGGCTGCCGGGGAACAGATTGCACAGGAAGTCCGTCCGAAGACCAAAGCACATAACAGGCACGCGGAAATCATCCACAATGGCCCGAAGCTGATCGATCTGCTGCTCGGTTAGAAACTGGCACTCGTCCACGATCACCGCATGACAGCTTCCCTTTTGGGTGTCAGCATACCGGTCATAGATATTCTGATCCGGTGCCATCACCTCCACCTGTGCCTGCAAGCCGATACGGCTGCGAAGGATTTCCGCCCCGTCCCGGGTATCGGCACTGGGTTTGATAAGCCAGACCTTCATGTCGTTTTCTTCATAATTGTATTTGGTGATCAGCGCCTGGGCGGTTTTACTGGAGCCCATGGCACCGTATTTAAAATAAAGCTTTGCCAAGGATCCTTCCTCCTTCTCTATCTTTTCCCATTATACAAAATTTCAGTTTGATATGCAAGCAGAATAAACTTCCACCGTATACGCATGTAGGGGCCGATGACTACATTGGCCCTCGCAGCAATGTGCGTTTCGGGCCGATGTGGTCACCGGCCCCTACGAATACAAACGATAGTTTCCGATTACCTATAAAGTTTAGCTGTTTTGAAGTTGCTGCTTGGTGTACTGCAGGGTGTAGAGCTGGTAATACCGGCCCTTCTGGTGCAGCAGTTCCTGGTGGGTACCCTGCTCCAGGATCTGGCCCTTGGACAGCAGGATGATATTATCGGAGTGCTGGATCGTAGACAAGCGGTGGGCAACCACCAACATGGTGCCGATGTTCTTCATCTTTTCCAGAGAATCCTGGATCAGCACTTCCGTTTCGGTGTCGATGTTGGCGGTAGCCTCGTCCAGAATCATCACCGCAGGCTTGTGGATAATGGTACGGGCAAAGCTCAGCAGCTGCCGCTGACCGGCGGAGAAGTTATTACCCCGCTCCCGGACGACCTCATCCAGGCCCTTGTCCAGCTTGCCGATGAAGGAATCCGCGTTCACATAGCGGCAGGCGTCCCAAACCTCTTCATCGGTCACATCATCCTTGCGCAGCAGGATATTGCTGCGGATCGTGCCGGAGAACAGGAATACATCCTGGAGCATCTGGCCGAAGTGACGGCGAAGGCTGGAGATTTTGATCTTCCTGATATCGATGCCGTCGATCAAGATCTGACCCTTCTGGATATCGTAATTACGGCAGATCAGACTCAGAATGGTAGTCTTACCGGAACCGGTAGAGCCAACAAAGGCAACAGTCTGCTTGGGCTGGATGTGGAAAGAAACACCCTTCAGCACCCATTCATCGGGCTTATAAGCAAACCAGACGTCCTTAAATTCGATTTCTCCCTTGATCTCATCCAGTTCAATAGCATCCGGCTCGTCCACCACTTCGGGGACCATATCCAGAATGGTGAAAATCTTTTCCGCGGACGCAAAGGCACGCTGCAGCATATCAAACTGCTCTGCCAAGGTCTGAATGGGGTTAAAGAACCGGGAAATGTAGCCGTAGAAGGCAACCACTGTGTAGCTGGTGATGGTCTGTCCCAAAAATACAGTATCCTGGATATAGCCCTTGGCACCAAAATAGAACAGGCACATATTAGCGGACACGAACAGCATATACACCATGGGCCGGAAGATACCGAAAACAAACAGCCGGTTGAACTTTGCCTTTTTCAGCTTATTGCTGCGGCCAAGGAAGTCCTGCATTTTGGCATCTTCCTTATTAAAGATCTGGGTGATCTTGATACCGGAAAGGTTTTCGGACAGATAGGTGTTGATATCGGTGGTGGCATTGCTGACCTGCCGGTGTACCCGGCGGGAAAATTCCCGGAACGCAATGGTAAACAGCACAACGAAAGGCACAAAGCATAGTACCATCAATGTCAGCACATAGTTGACCATCAGCATTACTGCCAGAATACCCACAACCACCATGGCATTTTTGGCCAGGTTCACGATGATATTGGTGAACATGAAGCTGATGAAGTTAGGGTCGTTGGTCACACGGGTGACCAGCTTACCCACAGGAATGTTGTTCAGCTGCTCATGACTGAGCTGCTCTACATGGGTAAATACATCCAACCGGATCTGTGACAGGATCTTCTGTCCGGTCTTCTGGAGGATCATGGCCTGCACATAGGTGCAGATCAGCGATACGATCAAAATCGCAGCATAGCAGGCAACCACCATGAAGAGGTAATTCAGTTCAAAGGCAGAGCCCTGCTTAATGACATCCTGAATATGGGCCATCAGCAGCGGAGATACCAGTTCAAAGCCAATAGACAGCAGCATCACAAAGAACACTGCCACAAACCGCTTCCAGTAAGGCTTGGCGTAGCGCAGCAGGCGGGACACGATCTCCTTATCGGACATGTGCCGCTCCCGGTCGGTCATATCTTCCTTATGCTTTTTGACGACGCAGTAGGCTACCAGAAACAGTATGGCAAACACACCGATGATAGCGCCAACGATGAGGATAGGCAAATACTCACGCATTGTGCTCGCCTCCTTCCTCTTCCAGCCGCTGCAGATCTACCATTTTGCGGTATTCTGCGTTGTTGTCATAAAGCTCTGTATGGCTTCCCACCGCAGCCAGACAGCCGTCATCCACAAAGAGGATCTTATCCATCTTTTCAATGGTGGAAATTCTATGGGCAATGAGGATAGTGGTCTTGCCCGCCCGGGTTTCACGCAGATTGCTCAAAATAGTCGTTTCTGTCTTTGTATCAACAGCAGAAACAGAATCGTCCAAAATCAAAATGGGGGCATCCTTCATCAGCGCCCGTGCAATGGAGATACGCTGCTTCTGTCCGCCGGAAACGGTCACACCCCGTTCACCCAAAACAGTACCGTAGCCCTGCTGGAATTCCTTAATATTGCTGTGGACATCCGCCATCTGGGCAGCATGGGTCACGGCCCCGGTACTGCTGTTTTGCACACCAAAAGCGATGTTGTTCTCAATGGTATCGGAGAACAGGAAATTATCCTGCGGCACATAGGCGCAGCCTGCACGGACATCCCGGATAGCCACATCATTGACATCGTGACCGTCAATAAAGATGGTTCCGTCAGGTACATTGTAGGTTCTGAGGATCAGATCCACCAGGGTGGTCTTACCGGAACCGGTCTTGCCCACCAGACCCACATTCTCGCCCGCGTTGATCTTGAAGGAAACATTCTTCAAGCAATCAAACTCGCCGTCGGGATAGCGGAAGGTCAGATCCCTGAATTCAATATCGCCACGGATCTGGGGAAGCGTTTTGACTCCCTCCCGGTCCTTCACATCGATCTCGGCATCCAGAAGCTGGCCGATACGCTCCAGAGAAGCCTTGCCACGGGAGGACATATCGATCAGTTCAGAAACTGCCATAATGGGCCAGATCACCGCATTGAAGTAGCCGATGAATTCCATCAGCTGGCCTGCGGTAAAGACACCTTCATGGACCAGATAGCCGCCGTAACCCAAGATGATGCAGATAACACTTTCCACAAACAGCGTAACCAGCACACGGAACAAAACAGATGTCTTAGTGTGGTCGATGTTGGCATCCTCGTTTTCCACATTCAACTGCTTAAATGCCCACAGCTCCTTGGCTTCCTTGACAAAGGCTTTGATAACGGCGATGCCGGAGAAGCTCTCCTGGGAGAAGTCGGACAGCTTGGAATATGCCGCCTGGCGGGTATCCCACTTTTTCTGCAGGCGCTTGCCAACGATGGTGGCAGAGGCCAGCAAAAATGCCATAGGGATCAGAGACAGGCCTGTCAGAACAGGGTTCATCTGCCACATATCCAGAATCGCCAGCACACCCAGCAGCACCGCGTCGCAGAACATCATAACGCCCCAGCCGAAGCACTCCTGTACGGTATCCAGGTCGTTGGTAAAGAGGCTCATCAGATCGCCTACTTTATTGACCTGGTAATATTGGCGGCTCAGATCCTTGGCATGGTCAAACATCCGGTTGCGCAGATCCGCTTCCAGACGCATGCCGCTGCCGAAGAAACAGATGCGCCACAGGAAGCGGCCGAAGACCATAGCCAGAATGATCTTGACCATGGGCAGGCAAATGCCGTCGATGACCAGGGGCATGTCAAAGGCGATCTTCTGACCGTTTTCTGTAATGTAGCCGTATGCCATACCGTCGATAACCATGCGGTAGAGCTTGGGAATTTCCAACTGTAAGTAGTCAACCATTACCAGTGCCGCCAGGCCGGCAATGAGCCACAGGGCATACTTCAGGTAATACCGGTTGATATGCTTACCGAATATCATATCGGCTTCCTCCTTTTTCTTTTCGCAGTTAGGAGCAATTGTAGCACAAATGGTCTAAAAATGGAAGAGGTTTTGGAAAATATTTGTGGCGCGCGCAACATTATTTTTAGGCCACCAACTACGCAAGTATCGATTTCTTCGATACGGACTTATAAATAGTTATCCGGCCCATGGATTCCCTCCATAGGCCGGGTTTTGATATACCGCACCGGTGCAAGCGCGCCAAAAGGCTCTGAAACCAGAGCATATATTAAATGATCGTTTAGCGCACTATTTATCGATGGTTCTTGTAGGGGCGATCATTGATCGCCCGCCCACAATTGCATAGCAATTGTGGGATTTCCGTAGGAAATCAAATAGTTACCGCCTTTGGCGATGTGATTTTGTTTGCAAAATCACCGGGCGCTCAGTGAGCGCCCCTACGATACCGATCGATAGATTGGTCGTGTAAACGGTCGTTTATTTTAAGGGCCGCAGGCGCGATGGCTTCCCCCGAGGGGAAGCTGACTGAAGAGGAATACGGGCGGAGAACTAGCGGATTTTGCTTTGTATCAAACTTTTTTCCGGTGTCGGTTCTGTCGCCTTTCCTCTCCCGGCCCTTCGGGCCACCCTCTCCCCGGGAGAGGGTATTGGGTGCGGCGCAAAATTGCACACTAGATAATGTGTGCAACCGTTGTATCGAAAGGTATGCTTTTCATCTAAACAGCAAGTTTGAACACATCAATTGTTTATATATTTCTCTATTCTTTCGATATTGCTTTTCACAATTTCTGCGTAATAGTCAACCGTTTCTATGGGTGAAAGCAACTTAACATCATCAATGTTAATATTAAGAATTTCGATTATATTTTTCCGTTTTTCTCCCCAATAATTACCATCAGAAATAACAACGTCAAAGCCAAACGGCCAATTAACTTTATACAGTTCAATATGAACTGTTCTCCGGATGAAAACAAATTCTTCTTCACCGTTACGCGATAAATAATCGCACCGATATCCTCTCTCTATTAAAAATGTGAATTTATCGTCTATGTATTTTCTTGCGTTCTTTTCAAAGAGATTTTGCTTTTTAAAAAAGCGCACTATCCGTTGCTCCCTTCATATCCTCAATTCACAAAGCCAAGCTAATTGTTCTCTACATTCACATACTACTATACAAGCAGATAAAATGCAAGAACAGGCACAGCAGAGAGATTTGCTGTGCCTGTTGGCTGACTGATTATTCCAATTCAAAGGCGCCGGTGTAGAGCTGATAGTAGGTGCCCTTCTGGGCGATCAGGTCTTCATGGGTGCCACGCTCGATGATATGTCCATGATCCAGCACCATGATGCAATCGGAGTTCATGACCGTGCTGAGCCGGTGGGCGATGACAAAGGTGGTTCTGCCCTTCATCAACGCGTCCATACCCTTCTGGACCAGTGCTTCCGTACGGGTATCGATGGAAGAGGTAGCCTCATCCAAAATCATAACAGGGGGATTGGCCACCGCCGCCCGGGCAATGGCGATCAGCTGCCGCTGTCCTTGGGACAGGCTTGCACCGTTTCCGGTCAGCTCCGTATCGTAGCCTTGGGGCAGACGGGTGATGAAGTCATGGGCGTTGGCCAGCTTTGCCGCCTGAATGCACTCTTCATCGGTGGCATCCAGCTTGCCGTAACGGATATTATCCATGACCGAGCCGGTAAAGAGGTTGGTATCCTGTAAAACGATACCCAAAGACCGGCGCAGGTCGGCCTTTTTGATTTTATTGATATTGATGCCGTCATAACGGATCTTACCGTCCGCAATATCATAAAACCGGTTGATCAGATTGGTGATCGTGGTCTTGCCGGCACCGGTAGCACCGACAAACGCGATCTTCTGACCCGGCCGGGCATAGAGGGTGATGTCATACAGCACCTGCTTTTCCGGCACATAGGCAAAGTCCACCATGTCCATGACAATGTCGCCCTTGACCTCGGTGTAGGTAACGGTACCGTCGGCCTTGTGGGGGTGCTTCCATGCCCAACGGCCGGTGCGCTCTTCACATTCCACCAGGTTGCCGTTTTCATCTTCCTTAGCATTGACCAGTGTTACATAGCCATCGTCTATCTCCGGCTCCTGATCCATCAGCTCGAAGACACGCTCCGCACCGGCCAAGGCCATGACGATGGAATTGATCTGGTTGCTGATCTGCGAGATGGGTTGGTTGAAGGTACGGCTCAGAAGCATAAAAGTCATCAGATTGCCAAGGGTGATCAGCTGTCCCTCGGAAGCTACCACGATGATGCCGCCCACGATAGCCAGCACCGCGTACTGGATATAACCAAGGTTATTATTGACCGGGCCCATCATATTGGTGAGCTTACCGGCAGTATAGGCATTGTTGCAAAGCTCCTCATTGAGCTTGTCAAACTGATCCTTGCAAGCCTTTTCGTGGTTGAAGACCTTGACTACCTTCTGGCCGTTGATCATTTCTTCCACGAAGCCGTTCAGAGCACCCAACGACCGCTGCTGGCCGATGAAATACTTGCCTGCCTTACCGACGATCTTGACGGTAATGAACAGGATGCAGCTAACTGTCACCAGAATCACCAGTGTCAGGATCCATGACGCCCTGAGCATAGCGGTGAACACCACGATCAATGTAATGATGGAGCTGAAGCAGCTAGGGATGGACTGGGAGACCATCTGCCGCAGGGTATCGATGTCGCTGGTGTAGCGGGACATGATATTACCGGCGGTGTTGCTGTCAAAATACCGCAACGGCAGCCGCTGCATTTTTGTGAACAGCTGGTCACGGACCCGCTTTTGGGTACCCTGAGCCACAGAAACCATCAAAAACTGCTGCAGGAAGGATGCAACCATGCCGGCAGCGAAGATGCAGGCAATGGAAATCAGATACTTTACCAGTGGTGCATAGTCATCAGAACCGGAAGCAACCATGGGCAGAATGTAGTTATCCACCAGTTTGCCCACATTCTCACTGCCCCGGGTCTGGGCAACTGCCGCCACGACGATGCAAAGAAACACCAACAGCAGATTGGGGATGTACTTTTTCATGTATCCCAGCAGACGGAGCAGTGTCTTTTTGGGGTTCTTAGCCTTGCGGCCGTCGCCGCGCATTTTGACTGGAGGCATTTATTCGTCCCCCTTTCTCTGGGATTCGTAAACTTCCCGGTAGATGGTACTGGTTTCCAGAAGTTGATCGTGCGTACCCACATCCACGACCATACCGTTTTCCAGAATCATGATCATGTCCGCATCCTGCACAGAGGCTACACGCTGGGCAATGATCAGCTTGGTGGTGCCGGGGATCTCAGTACGGAAAGCTTCCCGGATCATGGCATCGGTACGGGTATCCACCGCAGAGGTGGAGTCGTCCAGAATCAAGATCTTAGGCTTTTTCAGCAAGGCCCGGGCAATGCAAAGCCGCTGCTTCTGGCCGCCGGACACGTTGGTACCGCCTTGCTCGATCTTATGATCGTAGCCATCAGGGAAGGCTTCGATAAAGTCATGGGCGCAGGCCAGCTTGCAGGCATGGATCATCTGCTCTTCGGTTGCCTCGGGATTGCCCCAACGCAGATTATCCTTGATAGTACCGGAGAACAGCACGTTCTTCTGCAGCACCATGGCAACCTCATCACGAAGCACTTCCAGATCATAGTCCCTTACATCTACGCCGCCGACTTTGACGGAACCTTCTGTCACATCATAAAGCCGGGGGACCAGCTGTACAAGGGTGGTCTTACCGGAGCCGGTGCCGCCCAGAATACCCACGGTAGCGCCGCTGGGAATGTGCAGATTCACTTCCTTCAGGGCCCGGTGCTTCGCTTCGGCAGAGTAACGGAAGCCTACGTTCTCAAAATCAATAGAACCGTCCTTCACTTCCTGTACAGGCTCGTCTTCGGGGCTGACCAGATTGGGCTGCTCTGTCAGCAGTTCGTAGCAGCGTTTTAGGGGGGCGCGGCTCATGGTGAGCATCACAAACACCATGGAGAACATCATAAAGGAGGAAAGGATCTGAGTAGTGTATGTGAACAGAGAACTGAGCTGACCGGTGGTCAGACCCACAGCGGGGTTATTACCGGATGCCACAACCATGTGGGCACCGAACCAGGAAATCACGATCATGCAGCCGTAGACGCAGAACTGCATGATCGGGCTGTTCAGAGCCAAGAACCGCTCTGCCCGGCTGGCATCTTTCGCGATGGCACCGGAAACGTCGGTAAACTTATGGATCTCCTTTTCTTCCCGGACAAAGCTCTTGACCACCCGGATACCGTGGACATTTTCCTGCACCACCGTATTCAGTTTGTCAATCTTCTTGAACATCTGCTCAAAGATCTTAAATACCCGGGGAGTTAAAAGCATCAGCGCAACCACCAAAATCGGCAAAGCAGCGCAGAATACCAAGCTTAACCGCACATTGATATTGAGCGCAGAGATAAATGCCAGAATCAGCATCATGGGGCTGCGGATAGCCATACGGATCATCATCTGGAAGGTCATCTGCAAATTGGCCACGTCGCTGGTCAAACGGGTGACAATGGACGCAGTTGAAAATTTATCGATGTTGTGGAAGCTGAACCGCTGAACATGGTGGAACATGTCGTGGCGCAGATTCTTGGCAAAGCCGGTGCCTGCCCGGGAGGCAAACCATGCAGATGCCACACCGAAGCACAAACTGCAAATGGCGCAAATCACCAGCAAAACGGACTGCTTCACCACCACACCCATATCCTGCATCACAATGCCGTAGTCATACAGCTTGGCCATAACCAGCGGGATCAGCACTTCCATGGTCACTTCACCGATCATGGCAACGGGGCTTAGGATCGCCGCCCATTTGTATTCCCGGATACACCGGGCAAGTCTTCTGATCAACGGAGATTCCTCCTTCTAAAAATAGCATATGAAACAATTTTACTCTTATTGCGTTACAAGTGCAAGGGTTTTTGAAAAAAGTTTACAATTAAATGGCAAAAAGGGCTGTCCCATAGATTTTGAGACAGCACCTTTGCATGTATCAGATTTAATTGTCATTCGTAGCGGATCAGAGAGCCTGTTCGTACTGGAATATCAAATTCATGTTGTCATATTCCAGGGCTGTCATGCCCTTTACCAGATCGGTTCTGCCTGCCGGTACGCAGGGGCGGTACCAGGAGCATTGCAGGAAGTATTCCATCAGATGCGGATCCTCAAAGGCATAGCCGTGAAGAGCCATGATCTGATTGCGAAGAAGCACGAGCTGGTCGGCATTGAGCCCCGCCAGATCCTCTTCCGTAAGTCTGGTGTTGCTGCTCTTGGGCACAAGCAGTTCTGCGGCAGAGTCATAGTAAGGCATGTAAGGATTGTTGGCAGTAGGCGCAAAATCGCCGCCTGCGATCTTTTCGTAAAGGCCAATCAACTGGATATTGACACCTTCCTGTTCGCTGAGGGTCGTTTGGTCAAAGGCTGCTTCCGCAACAGCGCTCTCGTACCAATCCTGTGCATCAAAATAGGCAGAAAGGTCCTCATCCGCAAAAATCACACCATGGCGCGCAAGGATCTCACTGCGGGCAAGCTCCAGTTCCATTGGAGACAGCTTCTCTAAGTCACCCGCGGTCAAATACCGCTGGTCGCTGTCAGGCAGAACAGGACTGCTGATCTCCATATAAGGATTCACCGAGGGAGCGGTGGTATCATTCAGTATCGGATCGGTGGCATCGGTAGCAGGGGGATCGGTGGGTGTCGATGGCTGATTGTTCCGCATGCCGGCCCAGATCACCAGCGCCACAGCCAACGCCAGAAGCACAACGGCAACGGCCACCGCCAGCTTACCGCGAAGCCGTTTGGCGGAGAGATCCCGTGCCAGTTCCTCGCTGTCCATACCGGCCAGAAATTCTTTGACATATTCCTCCGGGTGACCAAAATGGGCCTGGAGCGCCTGTTCCGTAGCATCCGGATGCTCGTCCAGATAGTCTTCCAGGTCTGCCCGGATCCCCTTTGCCACGGACTTGCGGTATACGCCGCAGGATTTTAAAGCGGCAGTTACCTGGCGGAGGTATCTTTTAGTTTTCGTCCGCGCTGACATTTGCATCATCCTTTCTCAAAGCACCGGAATTCACGGCCTCCAGAACATTTTCAATACCCTTGCCGATATCCCGGTATTCCCGGAGGATCGCTTGCAGAACCTCCGCGCCGGCAGGAAGCAGATGGTAATAGACCCGGATGCGCCGTCCCACTTTGACCTCATAGGTACTGAGATAACCCTTCTGCTCCAAACGGTACAGCACCGTATATAAAGACGGGCCTTGAATATCAAACAACCCGCCGCTGTAGGTTTTCAGTTCCTTTGACAGCTCATAGGGATACCGGTCCCCCTGGGACAGCAAAGAAAGCAGAAGCATCTCCGTACTGCCCCGCTTGAAGTTTGTGGAAACATCAAAAATGTGTTGCTGCATCTCTTTATCCAAAGGACATTCCCCCTTTTGGAATGAATCTATATATATTAAAGCAGAAACTTAATCGTTAGTCAATAGTTATTTACAATAATTAGTATTGACAAGCAAACATGTGCATGCTATATTGAAAGTGGCCAATATACAGAACTCTGATTTGCGAGGTGAGGAAGCATGAAGAAGATATTGCTATGTGTGTTATTGATCTGCATAATTGCTTTTGCGGGCTGCCATAAAAGTGTGAGTGTAGAATCGACACCGCCTGCAACCGTACCCACGGTGGTTACGGAACCCATTGCGGCGCCTACTGCACCAACGGAAACGACACCTCCTGAGACCATGCCGACAGACCCTGCGCCCCCGGAACCCACGGAGCCGCCCAGAGTTTATGTGCCCCAGGACCCGGACTCCACCGAATATCCAAAGGAAAACCTTCCGGCCACACTGTCCCACTTCTCCGGTATGCTCTATGTGAACGATAACCGGGCGGATGCGCTGGTTGATAAACTGCCGGAGGGTTATATCTACATTGGTACAAACGGCTACATGGGTCCAAACGGTACCGGGCTACCAACTCCGACGGCACCCCGGTGGCCTTTGTCTACTTGCAATATTTTGGGACAGACGGAATTCTATGGCTCCCTGGAAGAACCGGATTACATCTATTATGCGCTGAACGGCAAGTACCGCCGGATGATCCGGGCAGGGTTGGTGGAAAACTATTGGGACGACCAAGAGATTGACCCAAAGGTTCCGGAGAATTACAAAGAGCTGTTTTTCGAGGGTCTGCTGACAGCTGATCTCAGCCAAAACCGCTACCATTGCGCTACCTATTCGGATTTTGACAGGCCAGAGGATGTAGATTTTTGGTACTTATTCTACAGCGGATTTGATGCGGAACGGCACAATAAGCTCACCGAAGGAGAAGAAAAATTTTTGATTTCCGATGGTTGGAATAAGGCTCCCATTGGCCCTGTAGGCAATGCCAAACGGCTGCCGGTATGGCTGATGGATCGGGATCTGAAGCGGTTCTTCGGTATCAGCTTTGAGGATACCAACGGGGTGGGGATCAACAAGTGGCAAAGCTACTGGGATGAAACGGGGTGCTACTATGTCTGGCGCTCTGACACGATCGGTACGAACCTGACAGTTGATGAAGTGGTATATGATGAAAACAGCGGCGTTTACGCGGTTACATATACTATGGAATATTGGGGCACCAAGGTAATGCGCTTGCAATTAGTAGGCGATACCTTCCAGGTCCTTTCCAACAAAGCAAAATACCCACATCTAAGTCAATAATCAGCGCAAAAACAAGACAAAAAATATGTTTCCCCGGTACACCTAGTGTACCGGGGAAAATTTGATAGCATCCGTAGAGGCCGATTGCGTGTAAATGATCGTTTATGCGGGCAGTGCCCGCGGCCAATTCGTGCATAGTGCGGTACTAATCGTTACTTCCCTAACCCGCTCGGTATCGTTCTTGCGGCAATTTTCGATAGAATTCGTAGGGCGGGGCCTTGGTCCCGCCGCCAAAAGTGAAGTATTTCGGCGGGAGCATTTGTAGTAGTATGATTGCCACCGGCAATCATTATTTTTGATAATCCGCTGCGCTCTGCAACACCCCCGCCCTACAATATCCATCGTAAGATAAACGATCATTTATCTTAGTCTTATTTCTTTTTCGCAAGCTTTGCATGTTTGCGGTACTCACTGGGGGTCAAACCGGTGGTGGCCTTGAAGAGCTTGCTGAAGTAGGTATAATTGTAAAAACCCACTTCTTCGGATATAGACGCAATATTCTTTCTGGTATCCAGCAGCATCCGCTCGGCCATTTGCAGCCGCCGCTTTGTAATGTATTCATTAACGGTGCAGCCGTAAAAAACGTCGAATTTCTTATAGAGAATATTTTTGGACACATGGAGCGTCTTGCACAAATGCTTTACTGACAGGTCCCCCGCAATATTATTCTCAATATAATCCGTTGCGTAGTTGATAAATTCATCGTAATCGATCTCCACCGCGTTTTCAAACAGGATGTGAGAGATCAAATGGATGAGGGCATCCAACTGGGACTGTGAAAGATATGTAAGATTTTCATAGTGCTTGGCGATCTCTTCTGGGTCTTTCGCCCAGCGGAGCAGTTCTTGAATCTCCGCCGGATCCTTTTTTAATCTCACTCTTCCCAGCATGATGTAGCCGGCTACAAAACCATTTTTTAAAATCGGCACAACCGTATCCAGCACACCAGCATGGCAAACGTGAGAAACCGGCCGCTTCTCTTTGGTGCAGCGCTCCAGCATGGCCCGGTCCGAGTGGTTACACTTCAGCTCGCCCACCTTGGTGTTGGTGATCATATGGCAGAAGGTGTCATTCTGGGTCTCGTGGCTGTAAATTTCGTTGTATTTGGTGTCGCTGAGACAAATGCTCATATCCGTAATGCTGCAGATATCGTCAATGATGCTTTTTATCCGTTCAATATCATATTTTACCGTCATCCTGCTCACCGCCTTTGGGTTATTGTAATAATCGCAAATGACATTGTCAAGTTTTTTCCTTTTGGGGAAGATAGTGCAACATTCAAGGAAAATAGTTACTATTTTTTTATTGCAGTATTCTATATGATTTAGTTAAGCTGCATAACTGTGTGCGGCATTGCGCTTCTTCGGCGCACAAGACCATTTATCTATTGAACCGGTAATGCTTTTTGCCGGAATTATGAAGGAGGAAAACACATGCCCGTATATGAATCCATTAAGAATGCGGACAACAAGATCGTCATCTCCGCACAGAACAAAGACTCCGTTGTCTTTGGCTGGGAGAAGGTCGTTGACGCTTTGGCCGCCAAGGTCGCTGCCGGTGCCAAGACCATCGCTATCGACGGCTGGTACGGCATCAACTACGAGAAGATCGCCAACGCTCTGGCTGCCAAGATCGGTGGCGAAGTTGCTCTGATCCCCGCCCGCGAACTGTTTGTATCCAGAGATGCCATCGTCGCTTACAATCAGCCTTACGTTACCGATGACCCCGGCTTCGGCAAGGTCAATAAGACCGGTGTGATCGAGGATATCATGGACAAGGGTATCGTTGCCGCCACCAAGGAAAAGCTGGCTTCAGGCAAGGTCACCGTGATCTACGGCACCGGCGCTGCCATTAAGGAATTTGAGGCAGTTCTGGATGTAAAGTGCTACGTGGACAACACCCACCAGAAGGTTCAGTGGGATATGCAGACCGGCAAGCTGATCGCTTTCGGCTGCACCGAACCCACCAAGAACTACAGCTGGAAGGAATACCACTATTCCGATTACTACATGCTGGCCCGTCAGAAGCAGTATATGTACGACGCCATGGACTTCTATGTTGAGAATTTCTTCGCTGACGATCTGGTTCTGGTTCCCAAGGCCGCTTACGATGAGATCATGTCCACTCTGGTCAAGTACCCCATTCACGAAGTTAAGATCTTCAGTCCCGGTCCCTGGGGCGCATACCGCTACGAGCAGATGGACTACGGTGTTGAAGGCCTGGCCAACAACGCCTGGAACAAGATCGCCGGCCCCGAGCTGCGTATCCTTATCGACTTCGGCGGTGAGAGAAGCATCTCCATGCCCATGCTGAATGCCATGCAGTACGGCGAAGAGCTGGTGGGCAGCCTGATCCACAACCAGTACCCCGGCCTGTTCCCCCTGGATATTTGGCTGGATGACGGCTGGCATCCCACTCCCCAGCCCGCTGAGAGAATCTCCATGCCCATGCACATCCACCCCAGCAGCAAGTATGTTGCCGATCACTTCGACGAGCCTCTGGGCCGTTATGAGACCTACTACATTGCCGAGGCTTACGAAGGCGCCAACACCTGGATGGGCTTCCATGACGATGCCGACATTGAAGAGTGGGAGCGTCTGTGCGAAGAGTCCCAGAACATCAAGCCCATCGACAACTGGAAGGACTTCATCGCCAACTGGCCCAGCAAGGAAGGCGACCTGTATCTGATCCCCCCCGGAACCATGCACGGCCACGGCGGCAACCAGATGGTTCTGGAAATGGACACCAACCCCTCCATCAACGGTACTGAGTACTCCTTCTTTGAGTATGACTTTGCCCGTCCCTCCTGGGATGACGATGCCAAGACCATGACCGGCAAGCCTCTGAAGATGCACCTGGAGCATGGCCGCAACATGGAAAAGACCAGAAGAGCTTCCTGGGTCAAGGATCACCTGCTGTCCACCCCCAAGGTCATCAAGTGGACCCCCGAGTACTACATCGATCAGTACAAGTCCACTCCCGTTATGCCCTACCACGTAGAGCGTATCCACTTTGAGAAGGTCGGCCAGCTGTCCACTGAGGGTAAGTTCATGTACATGTGTACCCTGACCGTCGGTTCCAAGGTCACCGTCGTTTCCAAGACCAACCCCGCCTACAAGGCAGAGTGCGACAAGTTCCAGAGCCTGGTCATCCCCGCTTCCTTCGGTGATTTCGAGATCATCAACGAGACCGGCGGCCGCGCTACCTGCGTACTGCAGCGCTGGAAAAAGGGCTAATTTTAAAACACCATAACCGATACACCTTTGAGAGGGTATCCTTGATAAGGATACCCTCTCATGTAATTAATAAGGAGGAGTTTTGTGAATATTCTGGCAATCGGCGCCCACCCTGACGATGTTGAAACCTCCTGCGGCGGTACTCTGGCGAAATTTGCCAGCCTCGGTCACAAAGTATTTACCGCTACCGCCACCAACGGCAACGTCGGCTCCGCAACGTTGCCTATGGATAAGATTGCAGCTATCCGCAAGGAGGAAGCAAGAAAGGCTGCTGCCGTCATCGGTGCGGAGTATATCTGTCTGGACTATGATGACGAAATGTTTTTTGAGGACAAAAAAGCACGGCTGGCATTTATCGATCTAGTTCGTTACTGCAAGGCAGACTTGATCCTCACCCACAATCCGGAGGACTACAATCCTGATCATGAACTGACCAGCAAGATCATCAATGACATTGCCGTTATGATCCCTGTTGCAAAAATTGAAACACCCAACAAGCCCTATGATAAAATCCCCATGATTGCCTATTTTGAGCCGGTGAACGGTCTTGGCTTTGTTCCTACGGAATACGTGGATATTACCGACTTCTTTGACAAGAAGATGGAGATGTGTCTGTGCCACCAGAGCCAGATCTCCTGGATGCAGGATAATTACAAGGAAACTATGGCCGATCAGAATTTCTTTGATAACTACAGGACTATCGCCCGCTACAGGGGCATTCAGTGCGGCGTGCAGTATGCCGAAGGCTTCCGCATGGCAAATGACGCATTCCGGGTAGCACCCTTCCGTGTACTGCCATGATCAACACTTACATAAAAGATCACCCGATCCACGGCAAATGTCTCTTTGCTGATAACGGGGTCATTGAAGTGGGTATCCCGTTGGAATTCGGCCTTCGCGTAACACACTTTTCTTTCTACGGCGGTAAGAATGTATTCTTTGAGCAGCCAAGGGATATGGAGGCGTTCACCACAAAAGATGGTTGGCGGCTTCGGGGCGGACACCGGCTGTGGCTTGCCCCAGAAAGCGACTTGGATGACTACTCTCCGGATAACGACCCCATTACATACCGCATCGAGGGAGACACGATCCTGCTGACCCAGCAGGAGGACCCCCGGCTGCATGTCATCAAGCAGTTTGATCTCACTTTTGACGGTGATAAGCTGCGGATAAATCACCGCATCACCAACACAGGTGATGCCCCTCTGGAATGCGCCCTGTGGGCCATCTCCGTGCTGGCTCCTGGCGGCACAGAGACGATTCCCCTGCAGCACCGGGATGGCGGTGCTGCCCACTGCAACCGCGTTTCCACCTGGTTTTATACGGATCTGGGCGATCCCCGGGTCACATATACCCGGGATCAGATCGTGATCCGTCAGCAGCCATTGGATCAGCGGTATAAAATCGGTATCGGACATCCCAGCGGCCCGATATCCTATGAGAATAACGGCACCGTCTTTTCTGTAGATTATCCGGTAATGCCGGAAAAGGCTTACCCCGACGGAAACGTTTCCTATGAAACTTTCTGCTGCCGCTATATGCTGGAAATGGAAACCCTGTCCCCACTGAAAACGGTCATGCCGGGTGCGTCTGTGGAGCATCCGGAAACATGGTCGATAAAGCGAAAGGAACGATAACTATGAAAATCAACGTTGCTGCCGTAGGGCTTGCCCACCCTTTTGAGGTTGGCTACGACCAGGCACCCGCCCTGCTGAACCAGACCGCCGAGCAATTAGCTGCCATCGGCGTCGATTGCGTCAACACCGGCGTGGTGATGCACGACCTGCCCACCGTCAAAGCTGCCATCGCTGCGCTGAAATCCGCTGACGCTGACGTTCTGCTGATCTGCGTAGCCACCTGGAGTGAGGATCATCACCTGCTGGATCTGCTGGATTCTGTGGATCTGCCTGTGATCCTGCGGGCATATCCCGCCCGTGATACCGGTTCCCTGTGCTGCGTGCATCAAATCGGCGCTGTGTTTACCAACATCGGAAAACGGTATGCGTTCATCTTTGGCAAGCCCGAGGATCCCGCCTGCGCTGAAAAAGTAAAGCAGATCGCCCTGCCCTATGCCCTGGTCAACACCATGAAGGATGTGCGGGTGGGTACATTCGGCGGCCGTGTTAAAGGCATGACCGAGATTGCTTATGACGAATTCGCCATTAAGAAGTACTTAGGCTGCCGTGTGGTCAACATGGAGATCACCGAGCTGACTGAGAAGGTTGCCGCTATCTTCGATGAGGAGGCCGACAAGCTGCTGGATGCGAAGAAGGATATGCTCCGCCCCTGCAAGGTCACCTCTACCAAGGATGGTCTGCGGGAGTCCATCAAATACTACACCGCTATGAAGGAGCTGTGCGGTGAGTATGCGCTGGGCGCATTGGCCGTTGGCTGCTACACCACCTATATGGGTAAGGTCTGCCTGGGTTACTCTTTGCTTGCTGAAGAAGGCATCACCGGTGCCTGCGAGGGTGACGTACCCAACGCGCTGACCATGAAGATGCTCTATGAGCTCAGCGGCAAGCCTGTCAACAACACAGACCTTCTGGACTTTAACTATGAAGACAATTCCATCCTCTTTGCCCACTGCGGCAGCTCCGGTTTCTCTATCGCCGAAGGCGAGATCGAGTTGGCGCCTGTCCGTCTGGCCGAGTCCGGCGTTTGCTGTAAGTTCCTGATGAAGCCTGGCAAGGTCACTGCCGTGGACATCTGCGGCAACGGTGACAATTTCCGCATGTCCGTCATGGTGGGCGATGCCATCCCCTGCGGTATGGAATTCCCGGGCAACCCTATGACCATCCGGTTTGAAAAGCCTCTGGATCAGATCAACGAAGAAATTATGCAGTACGGCTCCGGCCATCACTGGATGGTCGCTTACGGCGATCACGCAGAAACACTGCGCCGCTTCTGCCAAATCAAGGGCATGAACTACTACCGTATCTAATAGAAAGGAAGTATCATTATGAAACGTTCCGAAATCAACGCCGCCATCAAGGACGCACTGAAGCTGTTTGAAGAATATAAGATCACCCTGCCTCCCTTCACCCACTGGACACCCGAAGAGTGGAAGACGAAGGGTCCCGAAGTTCAAGAAATCAAGGACAACATGCTGGGTTGGGATATCACCGACTTCGGCCAGGGCGATTTCAGCAAGATTGGTCTGTTCCTGATCACTATCCGCAACGGCAACCAGAAGATGGCAGACACGTACCCCAAGACCTATGCTGAAAAACTGATGATCGTTCGCGAGAAGCAGATCACCCCCATGCACTTCCATTGGAACAAGATGGAAGATATTATCAATGCCGGCGGCGGCAACCTGATCATTAAGCTCTATAACTCCACTGCCGATGAGAAGCTGGCTGACACCGATGTGGTGGTTTCTATGGATGGCGTGCGGCACACCTTACGCGCCGGTACTGAGGTTCGTCTGGAACCCGGTCAGAGTATCACCCTCACCCCCGGTTTGTTCCACAGATTCTGGGGCGAAGAGGGCAAGGGCACTGTCCTGGTTAGAGAAGTTTCCATGTGCAATGACGACTCCAACGATAACTGCTTCTACGATCCCGCCGGCCGTTTCCCCGTGATCGAAGAAGACGAAGCTCCCCTGCGCCTGCTGTGCAATGAGTATTAATAACACAACGCAAAAAACAAAATAGTTCGCAAAAAGTTTCCACCTTATTGCGCCCACCTTTTCTTTGTGCTATATTGTTTGCGAAAGAGGTGGTGGCATGCTTTATGAAAAAATGCTTACAGAGCACAATGCATATGTGTTATATATTGGAGATTCCCGCGACTACGAGCTCCATTGCCATCCGGATCTGGAGATCAGTTATTGCTTACAGGGTTCCTATACAATTGTTGTCAACGACAAGCGTTTCTGCTTGAAAGAGGGAGATCTGGCCATTATCAATGCCATGGAAATCCATGAATTTTTTCAGGATCCCTCCTACGTGGCAAAAAGATTGACCATAAAGGTTGGGCCAGGCTTTTTAGGAGAGCATTTTGCTTTTGCCACAAGGCTGCATTTTGATGCAGTGTTGTATCATTTGAACAGTGAGGATTCTCTTAGCGATGAGGCAGCTCTGACTCGATTGTTCGACAGCACCGTCTCGTTACATCCGAATCGCAGTGGTTTTCCTGAACTGGCCTTGCGGGGAAATATATACCTCATCTGCTCTATCCTTTTTCAAAAATTACAAAGCACGCACGGTACAAGTACCACAGGCGTAACCACGCAGGATCTTTTGAGCATCGAAATGGCGCTAAACTATATTTACGATAACTATTCCAAACCGATTACCTTGGATGCCGTGTGCGCATTATCCGGGTACAGTAAAAGCCATTTCTGCAGGATGTTTAAAGCGATTGTTGAAGATACCTTCCACAATGTATTAAACCGGCACAGAGTAAAAATTGCCTGCCTTTGCTTAAGAGAAAACCGTTCCTCTATTACAAGCATAGCCACGGATGTTGGGTTTGCAGATGCGAAAAGTTTCTGCCGTGTTTTTAAAAAGTTCATGGGTGTCAGCCCTGTCACCTACCGTAAAAACACCGTTTCCAACCAATTTTCTCCAAAAAAACTTGATTGATGTACAAAAACACAACCGGCCCATAGGGACGGTTGTGTTTTTTCTGATTATTTCACCTGCTTAGCCACGCCAGTTGCCGTAACCGAACAGTTCCATCATCTGCTGCATAATATCGGCCGCTTTTTCGACATTGTCACGGAGATATTGGTAGGATTCAGCGGCATCAAATACACCGCTGTGAATCTCCTGCATGCGCCCGGCGACATTCTCTGCCGCAAATTGACCGGCCTCACGTGCGATCCGCGTCCACATATTTACACGAATTACGCCGTCGTCAGCCAGACCCCGGATCTGGTCATCCGTCAGGCTGGAGGTGCCGTGAAGCACCAGCATTTTCTTTCCCAGCGTATCGGTCAGTTGACGGGCCCGGTCACCGTAGTAGGTGCCGCTGCCGGAGGTAGTGGCCTGCTGCTCTGTACCCAGATCGGCAACCAGAAAATCGATACCGGTGGTGGCTACAAACTCCTTAGCACGCTCACAGTAGTTATCCGCCTGAGCAGCACGGGAGCTGCCTTCCACGTTGAGCATCTCCATAATGCCCTCTACCAGAACATCCTTTCCAAAGTTTTCCACATATTCCTTTGTCATCTGCACATTGTCCTCGTAGGGGAATCGCTGGGCATCAAACATCACACTGGAAAAATACTGGGAACCTGCGGTCAGCGCCCAGTGATCCCGAACGGGATCTGCATGATCCAGGTGGGGCAGCACTAAAACATTCCGGTATGGAGAATGCTTGTCGTTGCACAGAGCATTCAGATGCGCCATATTGGAAATCAGTCCCAGTTTAGGATTGCGGCAGTACAGCATGCGTTCTGCCTGTGGCATATGCTCGTAAGTAAACGTAGAGGAAACCACGACAGGAACTGTTTCCAGCTCATATTTTTCCGCGATTCGCTGGGCAGCCAGAAGAATCGCCTCGGTATTCCAATGGCTGGATGTTCCAAAAATGCCGATACTGGTTCCGCATGCGGCTGCCTTTTCAGCAATCCGCAGACTTTCTGCACGATTGGTGATAACACTCATGGATGATTACTCCTTTCATAACTCGATCCGGCGATAACCAAGATATTTGGTGAATGCTTCCGCAACGGCTTCTGCCACATCACCACGGGTAATTGCCACATGATGGCGGAAGCCGGCAGCGCTGATGCTCTGCAGCTTCTTCTGCAAATCCTCCGTCTGCATAACAGCGTGGATTCCAAAGAACGTCTCCGGAACAGGCGCATCTACAATCTCGGCAGTACCCACATAGAACTGGACCTCACCGTTCTCCGTTCGCATACCGGCATAGGTAATGGTGCCGGTTTTAACTTTTCCGACATTCAGTCCCCAACTACAGCCCTGACCGTAAGACTTGGACAGCATTTTATGCTGCTGGACCTGGCCGGGTCCTTCCATCAAATCCATAGGCAGAGGACCGCAATGGAACAAAATACACTTGTCCGGGTCATCACCGTAATTGTTGTTCCAATCCAGGCATCCGGGCGCACAGCCGGATGCCAGAGACAAGCCGGTCATAGCCAGCGCATTGGTCACGTCCATCTCGCAGACCGTGCTCACGCCTTCCTGGTTCAGCAACCCCATCGCTGTACAGGGCGTAATGCCCAGTTCCTGCTGCAGCTCACTCCAACAGCGAATCGCCAATGCGTCCAGCCTTTCCTCACGAACCAGCGCATCCACTGCCGCGGCAAACTTTGCCTGTATCAGATCCCGACCAGCTGGCGCGTTTGAAAAATCAGCCACCCGGTGCAGATCCTGCAGACGGCGCTGAACATCCGCATCCGTATCGGACAGATTGCGGATTCTGGAGAACACAGCAGACATATCATAAGTTTCAACATCAATACCCCGGGATTCCATGGCAATCTCATCAAAACGGACGCTCTTAAATGCGGTAGTTCTGGCGCCCACAGCACCAAGGCGCAGTGCGCGCATTTTTTTGACAACACGGCAAATCCCTGCAAACTGCTGAAGCTGACGGTCAAAGTCCTGGCTTGCAGGGTGGGTTGTAAAGGGCAGGAATGTAGTATAAGGCTTCTTCATCTGGGTCAGCACACTGGTCAAGGCCAATTTGCCGCAGAAGGCATCCCGGCGGTGTTCAAAATCCATCTCGTCCAGACGGTCCGGATAGGCCTGCAGGAAAATTGGCACATCACAGTCCCGGATTGCTGCCTTGATTCCGTTTTCATCGCCAAAGTTCGGCAGACAAATCACCAGGCCGTCGTATGTACCCCGGTTCGCTTCCAGAAACTCACGGAACACTACGCCCTCAGCAGTGGTCTCCACTGCACCGTAACGTGTGGCTGAAAGATCCGGGAATATTGCTTCCAGACCGGCACGCGCAAAGGCGGCAAGCATATCCGCCCGGGCAGACTCAATCACACTGCTGGGAAAAAAGCCACGGTTTGCAATTAATAATGCTAACTTCATATTGGTTTCCCTCCTTATAAGTTAACGTTACCGTTATCGATAACGTTAACGATAATATATACCATTCCAGTGTTTCTGTCAAGTTTTTAACGTAAAAGTCTTTTAAAAAGAATGGGCATTCCCGCACAGAACTCTTTGGAAAGTCCCCGATTATCCTGCGAAATGCTTGCATTTTTTAACATTTAATATTAGAATATAGCGGAGGATGGTGAAAAGATTATGCGTGAAAGAACTACACAGCGGGTTACGCTCCGGGATATCGCTAATGCAACCGGCTACTCTGTCAATACCGTTTCCAAGGCTTTGCGGGATATGCCAGATCTATCGGAGCAAACCAAGGTTGCCATCCGGGAAACCGCCCAAAAAATGGGTTATGTGATGAATGATATGGCCAGCGCTCTGCGCAGTGGTTACTCCGGTGTTCTGGCTCTGATCGTCAGTGACATTTCCAATCCTTTTTTTGGAATTCTGTGTAAGGAGATCGAACAGCAGGCTGCAAAATACCACTATACGGTGATTGTTTTCAACACAGAGGAACAGGAAGACCGGGAAAATCAGGCCATACGCACTGCTCTGTCTAAAAATGTAGACGGTGTTTTACTGACCCCCTCCCAGCATAGCACCAAAAGCATTGAGCTTTTGCGGCAATGGAACAAACCATGTGTGCTGATCGGCCGCTACTTCCCACAGTTGTCCACTGACGCAGTGTTGTTTGATGACGAAAACGGCGGCTATCTGGCAGGCAGGCATCTGGCGGAGCGTGGCTACCGCCGTGTTCTCATGTTAAACGCGCCCCACAATTCCAGCGCCCAGGATCGGGCACGGGGATTTTGCCGGGCTGTGGAAGAATCCGGCATTACAGGCAAGGTCGTCACGCTGGATAGTCCCATTGGAGGTGTCTCCAAACTGTTAGAGGAAGAATATTCCAATTTTCAGTTTGACGCTATTTTTGCCTACAGCGATCTGCTGGCTATGGAAACCGTTGTCTGTTTGCAAATGATGGGGATTGACCCCCACACCGTGGGCATTGTAGGATTTGATGATATTCAGTCCCGGCTGGCACTGCCTTTCCCCCTAACCTCTGTCAGCGTGGGCAAAGCCGCCTTCGGTGAAGCATTGGTTTCTTTGCTGATGGAACGAATTACAGGGGGTAATAAAGAAGAATCGGCACGAAAGGTTCTGCCGACACAACTGGTTATCCGAAGCAGCACCCCTGCCAAATAAGCCGTCTTGCTTTGGGCGGTGTCCTTAACGGAAAACTGAATAAATTTTCTGGCAGGTCGATAGACCTGCCAGATTTTATCTACGTGGATTTGGACAACTGCCCGGTTAAGCAGAAAGCTCTGCTTGCCACAGAAAGAACAAATGCGTACAGATTTCCGCCGTGCAAAAGGCTCCCTTGTGTAAAGGGAGCGGTCAAAAAACCCTGATTTTTGACTGAGGGATTGCTGTTGCATGATATGGGTTTGTATGGTAGTATATCAATGGTCAGTTTAAGAACTTGAATTTGCGTAATGGAGGTTTCACTATGAAAAAAGCAGTATTTTTCATAATTGCCATTACACTTTGCTTTGTGCATTTGGAGGCATGTGATAAAAATGCTACCGGTGTTAGCACACAAGGAGAATTCTGTCGTGTTCTTTGCTTAAAAGAAGGCGGTATTGTGGTAGAAATACCAGATATGGACTTAGGATATGTATATGTAAAGTATTCAAATTCTGATTTGGAAATAGCGCCATTGGACACTGTAGTGATCGAGTTCACTGAGAGTGACTTAAAATTAGCAAGCGAGAAGTTTACTGATTTTTTTGAGGAAGAGTTAACCTATTCGTACATTCTTGAAAACCCCAAAAGTATTCGTTTGGCAGATCCCTCAAGTGGAGAACCTACATTTGGTTGATAAATTCCAATATGTCGAACTGTTAGAAACAGCCGCCTCCAGATTGGAGGCGGCTGTGCTGGTTATAAAAATCACATAAGACCCATGCACCAAATGACGCAGAGGGCAGTTAAGGTTACCAGGGTATCGATGGTAACACCGTAGAACATAGGAGCAAGGCCGGCCTTTTTAAAGTCGGTGATGCTTGTATTCAAGCCAATGGCGGCCAATGCGGTAACCATCAGGAACTTGCTGGCGCTTTTCATGACACCGGACGCTGCCGTGGGGATAAAGCCAATGCTGTTCAGAACAGCCAGCAGCAGGAAACCGCCGATGAACCAGGGGATGATCTTGACGAGATTTACCTTCTGGCCGTCGTTCGCTGCTTTCATCTCCTTCTGCTTCATGCGGGTACTAATGTAGGCAAAGGCCAGAACGGTGGGGATGATGGCGATAGTGCGGGTCAGCTTTACCATGGTTGCAAAATCGCCTGCGGCCTCGGAAAAAGCATAGCCGGAAGCCACCACGCTGGCGGTGTCGTTAACAGAGGTACCTGCCCAGATACCGTATGCGATATCGGACATTCCCAGCGCTTTGCCCATCAGGGGGTACAGGGCGACCATGACCATATCGAACAGGAAGGTGGAGGACATGGCAAAGGCAATATCCTTATCATCGGCATCAATGACCGGCGCGATAGCTGCCACGGCGGAGCCGCCGCAGATGCCGGTACCGGCAGAGATCAGATTGCTCAGCTTCCAGTTAAGACCGAAGAGCTTGCGGATAAAGTAACCGCCGCCAAAGCACATGGCAAAGGTGAAGATCATCACAAAGAAGGTCATCTTGCCAACAGACAAAATCGTGTTGACAGACAGGGATGCACCCAAAAGAATAATAGCACCCTTCAAAACTTTTTTGGATGTAAATTTCAGCGCCGGTGTGATCCACTTGGGATGGAAAAAGCTGTTAATGATCGTGCCCATAAACAAAGCAATGATAGATGCGCCCAGCAGTTCTCCGGGAATCAGCTTTTCGGCCAGCACGGACAGAGCCGCAACCGCAAAGCATATGACAACGCCCAGAATAAACAAAAGGCGGTCTTTTGTTTTCGGATCCATTATGGTTCTCCTTTAAAAGTTTTCTATATTCTACCACAGCAGTGCAATAAAATAAAGGTAAGATACGGAAAAAAGGAACTGTAAATTACCGAATGTTCATTCTGTTTTCATTCATAAAGCAGACTTACGGCGGGAGCTTGCTCCCTCCGGTTATTGTGACTATTTTTACGGGTTATTTTACTGCCCCTTCTGTTATCAAACATGGAAACGGTCATAGCTTTCATAGCAATCGAGGCACAGTTTTTTATCCCCCGCAAGACGGATCCAGTTGGCACCGGTGATTTCGCCGCAGCAATCGCAGGTATAAGAATCAAACAGCCGCGCCTTCTCGGGAAGCCGGATGGTCGTTTCCTTCACATCGAACATTTCTTCCGGACGGCAGCTTTGATAGTAAGCAAAGGATTCCGCTTTGGTCATGCCTTCCGGCTTGGGTTTCAGCACCAGCCGAACGGATTTGCCGGTTTTGCGGTTGTAGAAGGAGTAAGCGGATTTGCCACGCATGTGAAACAGCAGATTTCCTTTGCCAATGCTGCAGCCAAGCATTACCTGGATGCCGTCAATACCGCAGGCATCGTTTTCCGCAATGCAGACCACCTGTTCGTCAGCGGAGAACTCCAGATTCAGCAGCTGGATGGCATACAGACTTGCTTTATAGCCGATGGTCAAACCACCGCATTCGTGGCCATGAAAAGCCACACAATCCTGCCAGGTTTTCATATAATTCCCCCTTATTCTTCCACCAGCACCATGTGCCGGCCTTCCATTTCTACGACTTTTGCATCCACACCGTAGACTTCTTTCAGTGCGAAATGATCCAAAATACTGCGGTCACCATAACGGTAAACTTCGCCATCCTTCATTAGCAGGAAACTGTCACAAAAGCGCAGCGCCAGATTCAAATCGTGGATGACCACCGCGGCGATCATGTTATCCCTGTGGCAAATGGAGCGAACCATTTTCAGTACCTGGTACTGGTTTTGAATATCCAATGCACTGGTAGGCTCGTCCAGCAGCAGCACCTTCGGCTGCTGCGCCAACGCTCTTGCCAGCATGACCTTCTGCTTCTCGCCGCCGGAAAGCTGACTTAGGAATCTTCCGCGCATATCTTCCACATCCAGCCGGTGCATGGCATCGTGGACGATGGCATGGTCTTCTTCCGTGAAGCCCCATTTCATATAGGGTCTGCGGCCCAGCATTACCACATCGTGAACGGTCATTTGAGTATCCGGAACGCTCTGGGAAACAAATGCCACCCGTTTTGCCACTTCCCGGGTAGATTTGACCAGCAGGTTTTCTCCGTCCAACAGCACTTCGCCGGAGTCCGGCTTCAAAATGTGATTGAAGCACTTGAGCAGGGTGCTTTTGCCTACGCCGTTGTTGCCAAGGATCGCCAGAAACTTTCCGGGTTCCATATCAAAGGATACATCCTTTAGGATTTCAGGACCGCCTTTGTAGCGGAAGCTTAAATTCTTGATGTGCATCATTGTTTTTTACCTCCCTTGAACAGCAGGTAAAGGAACAGCGGGCCGCCGAGAAAAGAGGTAATGGCACCAATGGGCAGGATTACCGGGCTGATGGCGGTTCTTGCGAACAGATCGCCCAGCAAGAGCAATGTGGCGCCACCTAAAATAGAACCGGGGATCAAGTAGACATGGTTGTTACCTACCACCATACGGACAATATGAGGTGCCACCAGGCCGATAAAGCTGATCAGACCCACATTGGAAACCACGACGCTGCTGCACAGGCAGCACAGCACCATTCCCACAAGGGTGAGCCGCTTTATGTTGATCCCCAAACTGATCGCCGTTTCCTCGCCGCTGAGCAATGCATTATAATCCCAGCGATGGACAAAGCAGTACACGCATAGAATGGCTACGATGGCGGTCATGCCCCCGAGGTCTTCCCAGCCGGTACTGCCCAAGTCACCAAAGGTCCAGAACACCAAGGTAGAAAGCTGCACCTCGTCAGCAAAATACTGGATCAGCGTCGTTGCGCCGGTAAACATGGAGCTGATAGCCACACCTGCCAGCACGATTCCCTCCGGGGATACCTGCCGGAACTTGGAAAGTCCTAAAATTACCAAAGCAACAGCGATGGAACCCACAAAGGCACACAAGGGAATACCAAAGCGGTCATTGGCGCCTAACCCTAATACAACGATGGCAAAAGCCGCGCCGAAGGTCGCGCCCTGGGAAACACCCAAGGTGGAGGAAGATGCCAAAGGATTTCGCAGTACCGCCTGCAGGATGCAGCCGGCAAGGCCCAGCCCGCCACCGGCGAGGATCGCTGTGAGAATACGGGGCAGGCGGTTGTTCTGCACCACGATGTTGATTTTTCTGTCAGCGGACATTCCAAAGATACCTTTGACCAGTTCTGCAATGGGCGTTTCATAAGAACCGGCCCGGAGGCTCAGTAAAACCGTC
Source organism: Faecousia sp. (assembly GCA_045606145.1). Classification (GTDB taxonomy): domain Bacteria; phylum Bacillota; class Clostridia; order Oscillospirales; family Oscillospiraceae; genus Faecousia. Next base: position 5,050 of record JAZURG010000084.1, on the reverse strand, counting down.
AGCAGCAGAATGCCGCTTAAAACAATCAGAAAGCTGATACTTTTAACTTGGTTCTTTCGATACAGTTCGTCAATATTATTCTCCGATTTGGATGGGACGGAATTCATAACCGGCCTCCTTTAGATCTGCATAGGGATTCACGCCCAGCAGCTTTTCAAAAATCTCTTCTGCCTTTGCGATGGGGTCAATGTCCTCAAATTGCTCTGGGTACATAACGCAGGCTGCGTAGTAGGCATCCGCCAAAGCTGTTTCCAGATTGGATGCGTTGGAGCGGAAGGAGATCTGGGAATAAACCTTGCCTTCCTGCACAGCGGTCAGGGCATTATAGTAATCGGGATTGTTTGCATAGTCCTCTTTGATGAAGCCCGTACCGTTGAAATCTACAAAGATAATATCCGGATCCCAGGCCAGCACCTGCTCCAGATCGATGTTAAAAGCACCATTCTGTCCGGTGGTGTCTGCCAAATTCTTGGCGTGGATCAAAGCAAAGGGACCGTATCCGGCTTCTGTCCCCTCGAATCCGTGATGTCCCTTGAAAGATACACCGCCCACATAAACGGAAGGTTTGCTGCTCTCAGGAATATCCTTGGTTCTGTCATCCAAGTCTTTTTGGATGCCCTTTAAGTAATTGGTCAGTTCTGTCGCACGGGTTTCCATGCCGTAAAGCTCGCCCATGATCCGGATAGTCTCATAAGCGGCATCGTCGAGCGTTGTATCACTGCCGGGAACCACCACAACCGGTGTGCCGGTTTTGGATTGCAGATCGTCCGCGTCTGCGGAAGCAGACTTGCTCATGACGATCACATCCGGGGAAACCTTGATAATTTCTTCCGGAAAAGGATTGCCGTTGGTGCCAATGACAGGAAGGTTCCGGAAGCGATCAATATTTACAAAGTTATAAAGGCGGGAAAGAACCGGTTCCTTCTCACAATCTTCAACAGCTACAACAAGCTCCTGTGCGCCTAAATAACAGGTATAGCGCAGAGCGCCAACACCCACACAGACGATGGATTCTACGGTTTCCGGCACTTCTACCTGCCGGCCTGCGCCATCCGTAATGGCGCGGGTATTTTCTGTGCTGTTTTCAACTGCGCCGCAGCCTGCCAGCAGCGTAAAACAAGCAGCTACTGCCAAAAGCAAAGCAACATGTTTCTTCATTGCGTGTTCCTCCTGATTTCTATATGGTTGCATTATAGAATAAGGCAGGCACTGCTACAAGCCGGGTGGGGGGATATTTTTTTAGAAGTGCGTAGTCTTTTGGGTTGCGTTTTTAATGTATGTGAAATATAATTTTTCTATCAAAATCAAGCAAACCGGGGAGAGTAAAAACAATGCAGTATATTACACTCAGAGAAAAACCTGAGATAATGGAGCTGGCCGCAACCTGGTTCCATAGCAAATGGGGTGTGCCCAAGGAAGCATATTTGGAATGCATGGAGGCATATCTGCGCAAAGAAACGGAATATGGCTGGTTTCTTTGCATGGAGGGAGATCAGATCCTTGGCGGTTTGGGTGTCATTGAAAATGATTTCCACGACAGAAAGGACCTGGCGCCCAATGTCTGCGCCGTGTACACAGAGCCGTCGCACCGGTGTAAAGGCATTGCCGGATGCTTGCTGAATATGGCTGTGGAGGATTTGAGAACCAAGGGGATCACTCCTGCTTATTTGGTAACCGACCATACCGGATTTTACGAGCGGTATGGCTGGGATTTTTTGTGCATGGTACAAGGCGACGGTGAACCGGATATGACCAGAATGTACATTCACAGATAAACTAAACACCGTCTTTCCAAAGCGTGATGCCATTTGTGCTACTCGCATACTACTTTTGAAAAAGCGACATTTTGCCCCAACGTGACACGAAACAGCACAGCCGCCTCCATCACTGAGGCGGCTGTTTTTATTTGTTCAGCATATCGGAATTTATAGATTGACCTTATCGGCATATTCTTTCAATGTGGTATTGATTTCTTCTTCATTTTCATAGAACACATCATCACACTGCTCTAAAGCTGCTTCTGCCTGCTCGTCTCCCTCTGTTTCTTCCAACACCAAATACGCTTCATATGCTTTTTTTAGATTCTCTTTAAGCTTGGATGACAAGACAGTTTCCAGCGCCATCATCTCTTTTTGTAAATCGCCTGTATTTTCAACGTTGGTGAAATATTGGTCGTGTCCGCCGTTGTTGATTTCGCTTTGATAGGTCATCAGTTCTGCAATGGGAGAATCTGCCAGCCCATCTACCCACAGGTCCCACATTTTATTCCATTTTCTTTGCTCTTCAGTTAATTCCTCTTTCTTTTTCTTGAATAAATCAAAGAATCCCATTGAAAATCCTCCTAGCTATATTTTAAGGCTCTTAACAAAGGCGGTTGCTTCTGGAGTTGTGTTTAGCGATTCGTAGTATTTGTGTCTGGCCAGAATGTTATATAGCTTTCCTACATAGTTCGGTTTGCATATGCCCTTGACCTTTTCGTGGAATTGCTTTGCATCGTCAAGTCTCCCGTGGTGCATTGAAATCACTATATTAGCAACAGCGACTTTGAACTCAGCATTTACAAAAGATTTTGAAAAATCACTGGTTTTTTCATAGCAGGAGTGATACTCCTCTAACTCCACCGAATACTTAAAGGAATCCACGTGGAGCTTCATCCACATAAGGTCTTTTGACAATTCCTCAACATATTCGGGATGGTCTAATCCAAGAGCTTCTTTTGCCAGCAAGTAGGCCTCAAAGGCTTTTTGATAATTGCTTATCCCTTCGTAGATATGCCCCATATGCAAATAGGATGTGTATGTAGAAAACCAATCGTCCTCGAAATTTTCCAAGCCATATCGTATTAGCTTTATTGCCTGTTCTGCATACTGGCGGGGGAACTGGATAGCCGTTGTATAACAGTGTTGGCGTTTTGAGAAATTGCCCTGAACTCTTTTTAGTAGTTTTTCGTATTCAACAAAATCCGCATCGGTCATTCCTTGCTTGATGATTTTTTGCTCAAATTCATCTATTTTCCCCATCCAATTCGCCTCCCAACCGTAAAATCTGTCTAATAAATTATACTCCTATAGCACACATAAATCAAGTTTTTCCGCTACCCCCCCCATATCTGCAAAAGCAACTACAATGGAGGTAGCGGAATTTTTATGCCTGTGCTGTTGGGTATTTGTTCCGCTTCCAAAAAGCCGATTTTTCGTCATCTACTTTAGAGGCGTAACACTTGCCGACGGGGTGGCCAGGTGGCGGGACACAAGGCCCCGCCCTACGGATGCCTATCAAAGCTTAGCGTAGGGCGGGGGTTTACTCCCGCCGGGAAATATGATATAATGCCCGTAATAGCAGGAGCTTGCCACAGGCGGTTTTGCCGCCTTCGCAATGACACCGTTGATTGGGAGTTTTTTATGGTCAAAATCTTATTCGTCTGCCACGGCAAGATTTGACCCAGCAGTGGCATACCAAGCTATGCAATGCTATACCACGATTTGCAAGGTGATTTCCCTGTTTGTACTACTCGCATACTACTTTTCAAAATAACCACATTTTGCCCCAACATGACACGAAATCGCACAGCCGCCTCCGTGATGGAGGCGGCTGTTGTGTTATGTTCAGTAAGTTGAAATATAGGTTTTCCGAAAATTAAACAGAAGCTGCATCCATTTCAACATCGGGCATGATGCCTTTTCCGATGAACTCTGTCCCATCCAACAAACGATAGCCAACAGAAACAACTTGAGCCCGACCACCGCAACGAAGAGGAATCATGCAAGGAGTGCCCGTTGAGCCATAGGTCGGTTCTCCAATTAGAGTTGCTCGTTTGTTGCCCTTGAACATAGCGGTAAAATCCTCTGCAGCGGACATTGTGTTTTGGGAAATCAAAATCTGCAATGGACCATCATAGATTGCGCGCTGATTTTCTACACCATGGGATGATGTGTATGTTTCGTATTTTGTGCGGTTCATTACGCTTTTAGCGTCGGAAATTGCATCTTCCGTAAACATTCCATCTCTAATGCACTTTTGAATTTCTTCCTCGCTGTAACTGACAAGCTGACTTGCACCAGCAATACCTACCGCATTACATATCTGTGTCCACTTCTGACAGCTTTGGAAAGTTCCAGAGATGAAAAGCTCGGCAACCTTTGCTGCGTGGTAGGTATTTCCACCGATGTTGTTCCGTATATCCAATCGCACCAGCGAGATATTCGGTGTTGTCTCCAACAATTCTTTAACATAGGGTGCATGATTTCTCATAAACTCGTTAAGCTTGATAGTTAAGACACCTTCGTCGATTGTGAAAGAGGGGTCGTCAGGGCGCACAAAAGGCTTTGATTTTCTATATGCAGCGGGAGGGAAGTATTTTGTGTGGCCATCGTTAAGGCACTCCATAAATGCTGTCAAAAGACGATGGAACTCGCCCTCATCACTTACCTGGAGAATTTTTTCGAGATAAGTGCGATATTGCTCATCCCAATCCACTTGCAATCGGTCAAAGTACGGGAACACCTCCTTTGCTGTTGCCCATATGGACGAGAGGTCGAAAATCATATCTGTTCTATTCATTACTGCTGTACCTCCATGACATAATTCCATTTTTCTTATGAATATCAATATTTTATATGAAAATAAATGATTTACAAGTCTATTCATGCGGTGTTATTTGTGCTATAATATATACACAAAGAAAGAACGCACAGATAATTATTGCGCCACTGTCATCAACAGTGGCGCATTTTGTTATCTCGATACCAATTCCATTTTGCCTTATATCCCTGCTACCCGCCCTTATCTGCAAATGCAGCTAAAATAGAGGTAGTGGACTTTTTATGCCTATGCTGTTGGGTATTTGTTCCGCTTCCGAAAAGTCGTTTTTTCGTCATCTACTTTAGAGGCGTAACACTTGCCGACGGGATGGCCAGGCGGCGGGACCAAGGCCCCGCCCTACGGATGCCTATCAAAGCTTAGCGTAGGGCGGGGGTTTACTCCCGCCGGGAAATATGATATAATGCCCGTAATGGCAGGAGCTTGCCACAGGCGGTTTTGCCTCCTTCGC
>JAZURG010000083.1:0-34861 GCA_045606145.1 Faecousia sp. | reverse complement strand
GGCTGCCCGAAGGGCAGACGGATGAGGGGTGTGGCAGCTTTTTGACCCCTCATCAGTCAAAAATCAAAGATTTTTGACAGCTTCCCCCCAAGGGGAAGCCTTTTGGGTGCGGTGGTGATTGGTAAGATAAACGATCATTTATGGGTTCTTTCACCGGATACAAAATGCCCCGTGCGGAAACGCACGCGGCATTGGTATAGGAAATTACTTCAGGATCTTCAGAGCGCCGGTGGGGCAAGCTTCTGCACACTTCAGGCAGGTTGCGCACTTGGCGATCTTGGCGGGATCACGGAACTCGGGCTTGATGACAGTGGTGAAGCCACGGCCAACCAGACCCAGCAGACCTTCGCCGGCTACCTCTTCACAGGTGCGGACACACAGGTTGCACAGGATGCACTTACCTTCGTTGCGCTCGATGACCACCAGCTTCTTCTCGCTGCCACTCTGGCGCTTGGCGCCTGCGAAACGGCCGGGGTTGACTTCGTACAGGTTGGTGTGATGCACCAGCTTGCAATCATGGAAGTCATGGCAGCCGCATTCCAGGCAGCGCAGTGCTTCCACACGGGCCTGCTCGTCGGTGAAGCCGTTGATAACGGCATCAAAGTTGCCCTTACGGTAAGCGGGATCCTTGCAGGACATTTCTGCACGGGCGATCTTCTCACGGTCGGCAAACTCTTCGGCGGTGACCTTGCGCTCGGAGTAGTAGGGAGCGCGAACCTTCATATCCTTACCATTCAAATAAGCGTCGATGGCGAAAGCGGCATCGTTTGCTTCACCGATGGCACGGACAGCAATGGAAGGACCACGGTTGGTGGCATCGCCCACAGCAAAGACGCCTTCGATGTTGGTAGCGCCGTTGTTCTCGCTGGCTTCGATGGTGCCCTTGCGGGTCTGGGTCAGAGCCTCAAAACCTGCCAGGTTGCAGCGCTGGCCGATGGCGGAGATAACCGTGTCAACATCCAGGATCTCGAACTTGCCTTCAACAGGCACGGGGCTGCGGCGGCCGGAAGCATCAGGCTCACCCAGTTCCATGACCTGCAGCTTGATCTTCACGACCTTGCCGTTCTCGCCGATGATTTCGGCGGGGTTGGTCAGCCACTTGAACTCGACACCCTCTTCCAGAGCCTCTTCGATCTCCAGATCCTCAGCGGGAGCTTCGGCACGGGTCCGGCGGTAGATAACATAGACATTCTCAGCACCAAGACGAACCGCGGTACGGCAGGCGTCCATAGCAACATTACCGCCGCCAACGACAGCAACATTCTTGCCCAGATCGGGCCTGGCGCCCAGATTGACCTCACGCAGCATGTCGATGCCGCCCAGAACACCTTCCAGCTTGTCGCCTTCGCAGCCAATACCGGTGGACTTCCATGCGCCAACGGCAACCAGGACTGCGTCATAGTTGTTACGCAGGCCATCCAGGGTCACGTCGGTACCGACCTTGACGTTGTTCTTCATCTCAACACCCAGAGCGGCGATGGCGGCAACTTCAGCAGCCAGAACAGCCTTGGGAAGACGGTATTCGGGGATACCGTAGCGGAGCATACCGCCCATCTCAGGCATCATGTCCATGACGGTCACAGCGTGACCCTTAACAGCCAGCTGGTAAGCAGCGGTCAGGCCGGCAGGGCCGCCGCCGACGATGGCAACCTTCTTGCCGGTAGCAGCAGCCACTTCAGGCTTGAAGGGATTCTCGGACTTCATGTCGTTGTCAGCAGCAAAGGCCTTCAGGAAAGCGATGGACAGAGGCTGCTCTACCAGAGCACGGCGGCACTTGTCCTCACAGGGATGGGGGCAAACACGGCCGATGGATGCGGGCAGAGGAATCTTTTCCTTGATGATCTTGACAGCTTCGGTATCATTGCCCAGAGCGATCTGCTTCACATAGCCCTGCACATCGGTGTGAGCGGGGCAGTTCAGGCCACAGGGACCCTTGCAATCGCCGTCATGGTCACTCATCAGCAGCTCCAGAGCCACCTTACGGGCCTGAACAACACGCTTGGACTCGGTGTTGATCTTCCAGCCGTCGGCGGCCATGGTGGAGCAGGCGCGCATCAGCTTGGGCAGGCCTTCGCCCTCAACCACGCAAACACCGCAAGCACCGTAGTGCTTTACGTTTGCCATGTGGCACAGGGTGGGGATAAAGATGCCATTGGCTTCGGCAATTTCCAGAATGGTCTGGCCCTTTTGGCCAACACACTCTTTGCCATTAATCGTAATCTTAATTTCACTCATCTTATGGTCCTCCTTATTCCACGACCACTGCGCCCTTACGGCAGGAGTGGATACACTGGCCGCAGCGGATGCAGACGTTGGGATCAATGCTGAAGGTCTTCTTCAGCTCACCGGAGATAGCGCCCACGGGGCACTTCTTAGCGCACAGGCTGCAGCCGATGCACTTCTCAGGATCAATGGAGTAGGTCAGCAGAGCGGGGCATTCCTTAGCGGGGCACTTCTTCTCGTTGATATGTGCCTCGTACTCGTTACGGAAGTAACGGATGGTGGTAAGTACGGGGTTGGGAGCAGTCTGACCCAGACCGCACAGTGCGCCGTCCTTAATGGTGGTGCACAGCTCTTCCAGCAACTCAATGTCGCCTTCACGGCCTTCGCCCTTGACGATGCGCTCCAGAGTCTCACTCAAACGCTTGGTGCCGATACGGCAGTGGACACACTTACCGCAGGACTCACGGGTGGTGAACTCCAGGAAGAACTTGGCGATACCGACCATACAGGTGGTCTCGTCCATAACGACCATACCGCCGGAGCCCATGATAGCGCCGGTAGCGCCCAGAGCGCGGTAGTCGATGACGGTGTCCAGCAGGTGAGCGGGGATACAGCCGCCGGAGGGGCCGCCCAACTGAACAGCCTTGAACTCATGGCCGTCTCGGATGCCGCCGGCAATGCCGAAGATCACATCCCGCAGGGTCTTGCCCATGGGGATCTCCACCAGGCCGGAGCGCTTTACCTTACCGGTAACAGCGAAGACCTTGGTACCCTTGGAGTTCTCGGTGCCCATTGCGGAGAATGCGGCGCCGCCGTTGTTAATGATCCAGGTGATGTTGGCGAAGGTCTCAACGTTGTTGATGTTGGAGGGCTTCAGCCAGTAACCAGCCTGTGCGGGGAAGGGAGGCTTCAGACGGGGCATACCACGGCTGCCTTCCAGAGATTCGATCAGCGCGGTTTCCTCACCGCAGACGAATGCGCCGGCGCCGGCCTTGATACGCATCTTGCAGCTGAAACCGGTACCCAGGATGTTCTCACCCAGGTAGCCCTTTTCCTCAGCCTGCTTGATTGCGTTGGTCAGACGAACGATGGCCACAGGATACTCGGCACGAACGTAGACAACAGCTTCCTTGGCACCGATGGCATAAGCGCCGATCAGCATACCTTCGATCAGGTTGTGGGGGTCGGACTCGATGACAGCACGGTCCATAAATGCACCGGGGTCACCTTCGTCAGCGTTACAGATCAGATACTTCTCTTCACCGGGGCTCTGACGGGCAGCGTTCCACTTGAACCAAGTGGGGAAGCCTGCACCACCACGGCCACCCAGACCGGAGATTTTGATCTCTTCGATGACCTGCTCGGGGGTCATGGTCTTCAGGACCTTTTCCAGAGCCTTATAACCGTCGTCAGCGGTGTAAGCATCGATCTCTTCGGGATTGATGATACCGCAGTGACGCAGAGCAATACGGGTCTGCTTGCTCAAAAACTGGGCATCGTCTTCCTTGATGACCAGATCATTCAGCAGGGAGTAGTCATTCTTGGCAACAGCCTCGATGATGGTGTCGGCATGCTCGGGCTTGACCTGTACACAGCGGTACAGAGTGCCGTCAGCAGCGTAGACATCAACGATGGGCTCCAGATAGCAAATACCGATACAACCGGCAATGGACAAAGAGGCAACATCAGCATTCAGCTTGGCTTCCAGTGCGCTGTAAACAGCACTTGCACCGGCTGCCAGACCGCAGCTGCCCTGGCCTACAACAATACGTGCGCTCATTTACATACCCTCCTTCTGGCGGATATCACGCAGAATCTGCTTGACCTTATCGGGAGTCAGAGAACCGTAAGTATCCTCGTCGATCATCATAACGGGAGCCAGAGAGCAGCAGCCCAGGCAGGAAACGATGCTCAAGCTGAACAGACCGTCAGCGGTGGTCTCGTTGTTGCCGATGCCCAGCTCTTCCTGAATGGCATCAATGATACGCTCTGCGCCGTTAACATAGCAGGCAGTACCCTTACATACCATGATCAGATGCTTACCGACAGCGGTAAAGCGGAACTGAGAGTAGAATGTGGCAACGCCCAAAATCTTAGCGGGGGTCAGGCCGGTGCGCTCGGAGATGTGATAGACTGCATCAATAGGAATGTAGCCATAGATCTCCTGGGTTTTTTGCAGGATGGAAATGAGGCTGCCCTTCACATCAGCGTACTTGTCCAGCACGTCCTTCAGCAAAGACAGATCCACACTTTCATGGTTGCAGCACATTGTGATTCACTCCTTATATTTTCTATTCTGGTGTTCGGCGTCGTTTAGGGCATACGCCGACACCTTACATTCCACGATATATTATACCAATATTAGCCAGTGATTGCAACATCTATTTTCTAAGAAAATGGTTTACATAAAATTGTATCTTGCAAATAAAAGAACCCCCATGACATTTCGTTTCGTTGTCATGGGGGTTGGCGGTATCCAAATTACTTGTTCTTCAGCAGATCACGGATCTCGGTCAGCAGGACTTCCTCTGCAGAAGGTGCGGGAGGTGCGGGAGGTTCAGCGGCAGCGGCTTCCTCTTCCTTCTTCTTACCGGCCTCGGCCAGAGCGTTCAGACCCTTCACCAGCCAGAAGACCACCAGAGCCAGAATGGCAAAGTTGATCACAGCGGAGATGAAGTTGCCGTAGGTCAGGTAGTTCAGCACTTCCTGGACAACTTCTTCACCGGCTTCGTTAACAACGGTTTCGTAAGTAGGCTCGACCCAGGGCATCCGGGGCAGAGCGATCTTGGCTTCGCTGAAATCAGCGCCGCCCAGGAAGATGTTGACCACAGGCATGATCAGATCGTTGGTCAGGCTCTTGGTGATAGTGGAGAACGCACCGCCGATGATGGTACCAACGGCAAGAGCCATAGCGTTGCCTTTAATCGCAAAGTTTTTGAATTCTTCCCACCAAGAGGGCTTTTTAACAGGGTTTTTCATATATAACATCCTTTCTTGAATTAGGTTTTTTATAGATCAATTCCTAATTCCTAATTTCTAATTCCTAACTTTACTTTTTTTCAATGATCTCTAATCCGCCAAGGTATTTACGCAGACACTCGGGAACGACAATGGAACCGTCGGCACGCTGGTTCTGTTCTACCAGTGCGGGGAAAATGCGGGAGGTGGCCAGACCGGAGCCGTTCAGCGTGTGAACAAAGTCGATCTTGCCATCGGCACGGCGGTAACGGATGTTGCCGCGGCGGGCCTGATAATCACGGGCATTGGAGACGGAGGAAACTTCCTTATAGCCGTCCATGGAGGGAATCAGAATCTCGATATCGTAGGTTCTTGCCATGGAAGCGGAGCAGTCGCCGGCAGCCAGCTTGACGGTACGGAAGTGGAAGCCCAGACCCTCCACCAGCTTTTCGGCCTTGGTAACCAGCTCATCGAACGCTTCGTCAGAGGTTTCAGGGGTGGTAAACTGGAACATCTCTACCTTGTTAAACTGGTGACCGCGAACCATACCACGCTCGTCAGCACGGTGAGAACCTGCTTCGCGGCGGAAACAGGGGGTGTAAGCGAAGACCTTCTTGGGCAGATCTGCCTCGGTCAGAATCTCGTCGCGGTACACGGATGCCAGCGCTGCTTCCGCGGTGGGCAGCATGTAGTGTGTGCGGTCGTCAGTGGGATTGGCGATCTTATAAACCTCATCGGCAAACTTGGGGAACTGGCCTGCGGTCTCACCGCACTGGTACTCCAGCATGTGAGGAGGCAGAATAAAATCATAACCGTCTGCGGTATGGGTGTCGATGAAGTAGTTCAGCAGTGCCCACTCCAAACGGGCGCCCATGCCGGTGTACATCCAGTTACCGGCGCCTGCCAGCTTGACACCGCGCTCATAGTCGATCAAACCCAGATTGGTGCAAAGATCCACATGGTGCTGGGGAGCAAAATCAAACTCGGGCTTCTTGCCTACATAGCGCAGAGGCTCGTTGTTTTCCTTGCCGCCGGGCAGAAGGTCTGCGTCGGGCAGATTGGGCAGGCTCAGCATCAGCGTGCGGAATTCGACACTCAGATCCTTCAAGGTGGCTGCATCATCGGCGATCTCAGCGTCCAGAGCGATGGAGGCCTGCTTGTTTGCCTCGATAACAGCGTCGATCTCGGCGGTATCCTTACCCTGCTTCTCAGCGCCCTTCTTCTGGCCGAAAAGCTTGCCGTTTTCCTTGGCCAGCTTGTTTTTCTGTGCTGTTTTGGTTTCGTTAGCGGTCTTCAGCGCGCGGATCTGCACATCCATTTCCAGGATTTTGTCAACGGTTGCGTCGCAATCCACTTCCTTGGCCCGAAGACCGGCTTTAACCGCGTCGGGGTTTTCTTTAATGCGTTTGATATCTAACATGGTTTACCTCTCCTTGATATTAACCAATTACTTCGGATTTTTTGGGCATAATGACCGCGCAGATCAGATAGCCGATCAAACCGACACCGACGGTACACAAAGTAACCAAAGCCCAAATTAAGCGGATCATAGTGGGGTCAACATTGAAATATTCAGCAATACCGCCGCACACGCCGTCCAGTTTTTTACCTTCTTCAATCTTGTACAATTTCTTTTCCATTTTTATTTACCTCCTCGAGATTGCAGCTGCATCAGCGCATCCAACAGCGCCTGCAGGTCTTCTTGTCCATAAAATTCTAATTCACACTTTCCTTTGCGCTTGCCGTTGGTGATCTTAACGCCACGGCCTAAATGTTTGGAAAGGTTTTTTTCACACTCAGCCACATAATTGATTTCCATAAGCGGCTTTGTGGGAAGTTCCTTGGGTTCTTTCTCCATGTTTTTACACAAAAGCTCCGCCTGACGAACGGAAAGGTCCAGCGCGCAGATTTTTTGTGCGGCTTCCTGCTGCTTGCGTTCCGATTTAAGGGTCAGCACCGCTCTGGCATGGCCGGCGGACAGGGCACCCTTCCGGACAGCCTCCAGAACTTCCGGACACAGATTCAGCAGACGAAGTGCATTTGCCACAGCCGGACGGGATTTGCCCACACGCTGAGCAGCCTGTTCCTGTGTCAGACCGTAGTCACTCATAAGACTGCGGTAACCCAACGCTTCTTCCACAGGATTCAGGTCCAGACGCTGCAGATTTTCAATCAGAGCCAGCTCCATAGCCTTTTTATCATCGGCTTCTATGATCACGGCAGGCACTTCTGTAAGGTTCGCCATTCTGGCTGCCCGCCAGCGCCGTTCGCCTGCAATGATCTGATAGTAACCGCCGGCCAGCTCTCTGACGGTCAGCGGTTGTACGACTCCGTGCTGGGAAATGGACTCTGACAGGCTTTGCAGTTCTTCTTCGTCAAAATCATGACGGGGCTGATCGGGATTCGGTTCTATTTTATAGATGGGCAGCAGTTGATAAGGGCTTTTCTCAACAGGAGTATCGTTGAAGTCTCCTAAAAGCGCACCCAGGCCCTTGCCCAAGCCTTTTGGTGAGGCCAATTAAATCACCTCGTTTTCTAATTTTTTATGGATCTCGCCGGCCAACTCCCGGTAGCTGACAGCACCGCGGCTTCCCCGGTCATAGGCTGTGACAGGGAGTCCGTGGCTGGGGGCTTCGGCCAAACGAATATTTCTGGGAATTACGGAAGCGAAAACCTTGCCGGGGAAATGACGGCGGACTTCCTGAGCTACTTGGGTGGAGAAATTCGTTCTGCCGTCAAACATGGTTAAGACCACACCAAAGACATCCAGCGCGGGATGAATACGTTTTTTGATCATCCGCAGTGTGGACATGAGATCGGACAGACCTTCCAATGCGTAATATTCGCATTGGACCGGAATCAAAATCGAATCTGCTGCTGCCAAACCGTTAATGGTCAGTAATTCCAGGGATGGAGGACAATCGATCAAAATCAGATCGTATGCATCCTTTACTGCGTTCAGTGCGTTTCTTAGCCTGTAGTTCGGCTGATCCATACTGATCAGCTCAACACCGGCACCGGCCAGATCAGCAGAGGAGGGCAGCACATCACCAAATTTTGTTGGTACGATCGCCTCTGTGACAGGCGTGTCATTGATGACCACGTCGTAGACACTTTTTTTGATTTTATTCTTATCAATGCCTAAACCGGAGGAGGCGTTTGCCTGGGGATCAAAGTCGCAAAGAAGAACTTTTCGGCCTAAATCTTTCAATGCCGCGGTCAGGTTGACGGCGGTGGTAGTTTTGCCGACACCACCTTTTTGATTGACTACGGCAATAATTTTACCCATAGTGTATCTCCTTTATATCATCGCCTACGGAAAGAAATGTTTCACATGAAACATTTTGAAAAACTGTGTTTCACGTGAAACATCAGTCCGTATGTTTTTCTGTACCGGTAGTGTTGTAATTCTGCCCAATAGCGCCGGGTTGTGTTTCCGGTGTGATGGTTTCTATCAGCAAACCGATGGACAAACACAAAGCGAGAATCGCCGCAACAAGAGAAACGATCAACCACTGAATGACTTTTCTAGCACGGACAAGCCGTTCTTCCGCAGAAAGGTTCCGCTTTCTTACGGGCGCTTTTTTGGCAGCAACCGGAGTTTCCCGGTTGGGGAGCAACACCCGTGTTTCGGGCTTTACGGGGAAGCGCTCCATGGAAGCCAGGCAGTTTTCGCAAAATGCCTGTTTTTCCGGAATCTTTTTTCCGCATTTCATGCAATACATTTGCGTAACCCTCCTGTGCCTATAGTCCGTAGCTATTGTACAACAACTTTTCCGGTTCGTAAAGAGCTTTTTCAAAAAGTCTTTTATGAAACTGTTATTGTATGTCACAAAAAATTCACAATAAAATTATAAAATAGTGATTGACAATCATGTGACCGTGTGATAATATCATAGCACCACGACGAATGGAGGGATTAAAATGAAATGGACGATTCCCGGCACGGTGCTCCAAATCGAACGGGAGGACGCGGAACACATTGACGAGATTTTCTCTTCCATGTTTCTTGCCGGTGGTATTTCTTTGGGACAGGTAGCCAGCATTACCGGACTGGAAACCTACACCATACAAAACTGGGTCAAGCGGGGATTTTTATCCCCTCCGGAAAACAGGCATTATTCCCTTGGCCAGTTGTGCAGAATCATTCATATCAATATGCTGAAAAGCGTACTGACAATGGAAACCATCTGCGGTCTGCTCCAATATATCAATGGCAAGATGGATGAAGAGGCAGACGATATTATCGACGATGCGGCGCTGTATTTTCTCTTTGTCAAGCTGGCAGCCAGAGCCAAACAGATGGAAAATGCCGCAGTGTGGGAAAGCGCGCTGGAAACACTGCTGGCTGACTACCGGGAACCGGTTCCCGGTTCCAGAGAACGGATCGAAAAAGCACTTCGGATCATGGTGACGGCCTGGATCGCGGCGCGAACCCTTCAGGCTGCCCAAAAGCTGATCGAAGAACTGTAAAAGAAAGGATGTATCTCAAAATGGACAACAACGGAGCCTACAGAGGCACCCCAAACGGGAATCAAGGAAAAAGAAAACCCACAGATTTTAAAAAGCTGGGCAGAGCAGTGCTGATCGTAGCGGTGATCGTAATGCTGCTCATCGGTGCCGGAACCTGCTTCTATACGGTCGATGACAAGCAGCAGGCTGTGGTTACGACCTTTGGAAAGGTCACGGATGTGACTGATGCCGGTGTGCATTTTATGCTGCCCTTCGGTATCCAGCAGGTAAATAAGGTGGATGTGAACGTCTACCAGAAAATCGAGCTGGGCTATACCACAGATTTGAAAGGCGGTTATCAGACCGAGACCAAAGAGAGCACCATGATCACCGGTGATTATAATATTGTAAACGTAGACTTCTTTGTGGAATACAAGATCTCTGACCCTGTGCAGTATCTGTATTCCTCCAACAATCCCGAACTGATCCTGCGGAATCTGATCCAAAGCCAGGTTCGTAATGTGGTTGGCTCCTCTACCGTAGATGCGGTGCTGACCGACGGTAAGGAAAACATTCAGATGCAGGTGAAGAATCTGGTGACAGAAATTCTGGAAGAATACGACATCGGTTTGACTCTGGTGGATGTAAAGATCCAGGATTCCGAGCCGCCTACGCAGGATGTTATTGAGGCATTTAAGGCGGTGGAAACAGCCAAGCAGCAGGCAGAAACCGTGGTCAATGACGCAAAGGCTTACAAGAACGCCAAGCTGCCCGATGCCCAGGCCCAGGCCGATAAGCTGATCCAGAACGCGGAATATCTGAAGCAGAAGCGTATCAATGAAGCGGTGGAGCAGGTGGCAATGTTTGAGGCGATGTATGCCGAGTACATCCAGAATCCGGAGATCACCCGCTCCAGAATGTATTACGAAGCAATTTCCCAGATCCTGCCCGATGTGAAGCTCTACATCAACACAGCTTCCGGTGACAGCAGTGATGTGCAGATGCTCCTGCCTCTGGAAACACTGGTGGAAGGCAAATAAAGAAGGAGGGAGAAACGAAATGAAAAAAGCTATTTTGATCGGTGTCATTTTGGTGCTGGCTGTGATTCTGGTCAGCGGTTCCATGTTCACCGTAAGAGAAAATGAATATGCCTGTACGGTGCGTTTTTCCAAAATCATTCATACCGCCGATACCGCGGGTCTGCATTTTAAGGTTCCGTTTATTGATAGTGTCAAGTATTTCTCTAAGGCCACGATGCTCTATGACATTCCTCCTTCTGAAGTGCTGACCTCTGATAAGCAGAATATGACCGTGGACTGCTATATTCTGTGGAGCATCAGTGATCCCCTGCGGTTCTATCAGACCCTGGGTTCTACCTCTGTGGCGGAGCAGCGGCTGGATGCGCTGACCTACAATGAACTGAAGACGGTTATGGGTACATTGGCGCAGGCGGATATTATCAATATGGAAGACGGCGCCAAGCGCAATGAGATCTATAACAACATCGCCAAGGACGTG
Source organism: Faecousia sp. (assembly GCA_045606145.1). GTDB lineage: Bacteria > Bacillota > Clostridia > Oscillospirales > Oscillospiraceae > Faecousia. Next base: position 23,710 of record JAZURG010000083.1, on the reverse strand, counting down.
GATGCGCTGGCTAAGACTTACGGCATCCATGTGGAGGATGTAAAGATCAAGCAGTTTGACCTGCCGGATTCCAACCTGAACGCGGTGTATTCCCGTATGATCTCCGAGCGTAACCAGGTGGCGGAAAAGTACACCGCCGACGGTAACTACGAGGCTTCCATCATCCGCAATGACGTGGATAAGCAGGTTAATATTATGGTCTCCAACGCCCAGGCAGAAGCCGCAAAGCTGGAAGCGGAAGGCGAAGCGGAGTATATGCGTATGCTGGCCGCGGCCTATGACACTGCGGACAAGAAGGAATTCTATGAATTCACCCTGGCTCTGGATGCCCTGAATAAGAGCCTTACCGGCAATGAAAAGACCATTATCCTGGATGCGGATTCCGCACTGGCCCAGATCCTGGCAGGTAACAATTGATTAAAGCAGTAAAATAAACGAACCCTGTGATGTTCTTTCATCACAGGGTTCATTTATTTACGGAATTGCGGCAATGCTGCCGATTCTTTTTCTATATTCCATAGGCGAGCAGGAGAACCGCGTTTTAAAGAGCCTGCTGAAATAGTAAACGTCACAAAAACCGCACATCTCGGAAATCTCACTGATAGTCAGTTCCGTTTCAGTCAGCAGCTTTGTCGCTGTTTGCAGGCGCAGGGAGATCAGGTGTTGTGAGGGTGTGGTGTTATACATAGAATGAAAGAGATTTCGAAAATGCTTAACCTGCAAACCAAAATGGCCGGCCACCTCTGCCACTTTCAAACCGCTTTCGGCATAATGCTCCGTTAAATAATTCGCCGCTAATTGGATCTTGCTTCTGTTGGTACTTGAAACATAGGCAGGTAGATTTCTTTGATAAATAAATGCAAATATTCTATAAATGACAGCCATGGCCTCGCAATGGTTACTGTCTAAATACAAATTTTGGTAGTTTAATAATTTCTGGAATAAGTTTTTAATTTCGGGATATGCCTTGCAATCAAAGACGGATGCCTGCAGTTCCGTTTCGGCGGTAAAAGTGACGCAGATCGCTTCTCCCTGTTCAATACATTTTACGCTGTAGGATGTGTACTGCGGGATGAGAAAGAGGGTGTCCTCTTTTACCGTCAATAAATCAGATCCAAATTTGTGCTCATAATTGCCTGTTGTCTGGTATGCCAGGCAATAAAGACCCATGCAGCCGGAATTTTTCCACGACAGTCTGTTGGTTTTATAAATATATATTGACGAAACGCCGTTTACTCTCACCATTGGAGCAACACCTCCGTTGGAACGATTGTACTAAAAATGCATATCTCTGTCAATATTTTGTTCCCTTTTACACAAATAATAGCTATTTGTCCATCCTCTCGCAAGCGTATCTTTGCTATAATTGCGGCAGCATAGAGACTGCTTCAATGAAAGGACGACGATCATGCTTTACAGCCAAATCAGAAATCAGTTAAATCAGTACTATTTTGAAGAACTGCCGCTTATTGCAGAAGACATTCGGGAAAAGGTTTTCCGTATTATGGACGAATATGCTGAAAACCATCCGGATAAAAACGCATACCAGTTAAAGAGTAAGCAATATGAGGTAATTTCAGAGAACGTTCAGCTCCGCATATTTCCGGAATTACCGTTTTTCTTTGAAACGGGCGCACTGGTAGCGCATTCAGATGGTAAATACTGTAGAGGTGCGATCCATGCGAACGGATGGCTGTATTTGAGAAATGAGCATATTTTCAGGGATATCGATCCGTATGGGTACGATCTGTATATGACACAAAGAAACAGCGGACTTTACACCCAGTGCGGCATCTATTCAGACATGATGCATCAGGGACTTCCGCTGAGAAAGGTCTTTCAGGTGGGTCTGCGGGGAATCCTTGAGGAACTATATGCTGCCGAAAAAAGCTGTGAGACACAAAAGGAGTCCGACTTTATCTCCTGCGCCATAAGCGGTATAACAACACTTTGCAATCTGGCAAAGACATTTGCGGAACTGGCAAGAAAAAACGGTGATACCGAGCTGGCTGCCATTGCGGAAAAAGTACCGTACAATCCTCCGGAAACGGTCCACGAGGGATTATGCACCTTAGCTTTTATGAGAAAAAATCTTGGATCTTTGGAGGGTATGGGCTTCAGCTCCTTTGGCAGAGTGGACGTACTGCTGGCACCTTTGTATGAAAATGATATAAAACGCGGTGTAAGCCGGGAACACCTGCTGGATCTGGTTACCAGATTTTTGCTTATTTGGGATTGCACCATGAATAGGAACAACGAGCTGAAAGGCGCGGAATTTGAACTGGAAAACACACTCACCTTAGGCGGCTGCGACGAGAACGGTGATCCCGTTTATAACGGTGTTACGAAGCTGTTCCTGACAGCAAGAGACAATGAAAATATCCTTTACCCCAAAATGATGCTCCGGTATTCAGAAAGTTCCCCGGAAGAATATCTAAAAAAGATATCCGCCTCTCTGCTTGCGGGAAAGAGTTTTAGCCTGTTTGCAAACGATTCCACCGTGATCCCGGCACTGCTCGCTACGGGCGTGGAAGGAAAAGATGCCGTGAATTATGCTGTCGGTGGCTGCTGGGATATTGTGATGCCGGATGTGTGCCATCATAACGGCGGCGAATATTTTTCCCTTGCGTCCCCTCTGATATGGTCGATACATGATTTAAAAGAAAAAATGGATGCCTGTCAGATCTATTTTGAATCTTTTGAGGATGTAGAGAGTTTTGAGGAGCTGTATAATCGCTATCTTGCCGGTATCCGGCGCATTGCGGCACAAAAAGCCGTAGTGCAGAGCAGAGGCGCAAAGGTGTGGGATCAAGTGAACCCCTGCGGTGCGTTGTCCGCTTTGATGGAGCCTTGTATTCCCATGCGGAAAGATATCACGGCATGTGCCGGAAAATACAACAGCGAGACGACATTTTTCACACTGTTTGCCGAAACGGTGGATTCACTCCTTGCAATCAAATATCTGTGTTTTGAGAAGAAGATATGCACCCTGAAGGAGCTTTTTGAACAGTGCAGATGTGACTGGACCGATGAGATCCTGCGCCGGAAAGCATTGAATGCGCCGACCTACGGTGACGGATCCGAGGAATCCTCCGCCTTTGTCGGAAAATTTGTCGATGACCTATACAGCCTGTTCCGGGATCTGCCCACCGTTTACAGTGGTGAGATAAGACTTGGTTCCAATTACTATACGGAAATCGTAGGACTTCGGAACTGGGTCCAATCCATACCTTCCGGAAGAAGAAAAGGTGACTTTTTAAGTGCCGGTCTTACACCGGCCAGAAGCAGTAAAAAAGCCTCTCTGTTCAACATTTTGGATAGCCTGCGCTATGTGGATACCAACAAGCTGGCCGCAAATAATTCCATAACGATCTCGCTGCCCGCCGGCAATCTGGATGCTGAAAAAATTGTAGAGTTTTTCAGAATGGCGGCGCGAAGCAAGGTAATGTCCATGCAGCCCAATGTGGTAAACAGAGAAGATCTTTTGGCTGCGCAAAAGGATCCGGAGAATTACGGCCATATCATTGTAAGAGTTTGCGGCTTTTCCGCGCCCTTTGTAATCCTTCCGCCGATATATCAGGAAGAGGTGCTGTCAAGAACCCTCTCGGAGGTCTGATATGCCGTTAAAGATCACAAGCATACAGGATTTTACACTTCATGACGGGCCGGGAATCCGCTGCACTGTCTTTCTTGCGGGGTGTCCTTTGCGATGTATGTGGTGCCATAATCCTGAAACACAATCCCCAAAAAGCCTGCTGATATACGAGGAAAAGAATTGCATCGGGTGCAGATTGTGCGAAGTATGCCCCACCGGCACCCATGAATTTAAAGAGGGACATATTCTCCACAGGGATAAATGCATATTGTGCGGCAAGTGCGTTTCGGTATGTCCCGCAGGCGCGTTGGAATTTTCGGTCAGCGAATTGTCTGATGAGGAATTTTTCCGCTTGGTGGAAAGGCAAAAACGCCTTTCCGGCAAAAACGGCGGGATCACTTTTTCGGGAGGGGAGCCTCTTATGCAGGGGAAAGCGCTCTTGGAACTTATCAAAGCATCTGATATTCACACTGCGATAGAAACCTGTGGCTATGCGGAGGAAGCATTGTTCCGGGAAGTGGTAAAAGCAGTGGATTATGTTATGTTTGATTTGAAGCTTGCCGATGATTCCATGCACAAAAAGTATACAGGCGTTTCCAATCAGCCAATACTTAGAAATCTGGAGATATTGAGAAGCTCCGGCACGCCGTTTGTCATTCGCACGCCACTGATTCCGGGTATTACGGATACCGCGGATAACCTGCATGCCCTTTCTGTATTGGTGGGGAACGACAAATGGGAAAAATTAGAATACAATCCTTTGACACCCGCAAAATATACAAGGATTGGAAAGGATTACCCGCTTGAGCGCTTATAACGCAACACCCCCTAAGCGTAATTGCTTAGGGGGTGTAATTTTACAATGGAGATTGCTTGATTTTTGCGTACCGGCGGGGGTACTGAGGTGGTGTGTGGGCGATCTTTCGCAGTACGATCACCGTATGGGCAGTGTCATCCACCGCAAATGCCTGCACTTTTTCCAGCTTCAATCCCAGCTTTTTAATGGCACCCTTGGCTTCTTCCAGCTCTTCTTCCGCGGCGGTACCCTTCATTGCCAGTACCGCGCCGCCCACCTTGACATAAGGCGCGGTCAACTCCAGCAGAATATTCAATCTGGCCACTGCCCTGCTGGTGGCAAAATCGTACTGTTCCCGGCGGTTCGCGATGGCTTCTTCTGCCCGGGCGGTAACAAATTCAGCTTCGATGCCCAACTGGGGCAGATAGCTTTCCAGCCAGTTCATACGCTTGGCAAGGCTGTCAAGGAGCGTCAGCTTCACTTCCGGACAGGCGATCTTCACGGGAACACCGGGAAAACCGGCACCGCAGCCCACATCGATGAGCCGTTTGCCCCGCAGGTCAGCCAATGTCAAAAGAGACAGGCTGTCCAGCAAATGCAGCTTCGCTACCTGCGTTGGCTCGGTGATGGCGGTGAGATTCATGACCTCATTCTGCTTGACCACACCTCGACCAAAATCACACAGCGCATTTTGCCGATCCTCCGGCAGCTCGATACCAAGCAGAGGGAGCCCTTCTTTTAAGGTTTTCAGCATTTCCATATTACGCAGCAGGCTCCGTTTCCTTAATTTGCGCGTTGGCGTTTCCGGACAGGTCTACCTGATCTTCGTCAAAGGGATCAAACTTGGTTTCTTCCACAACCTTTGTAGGCAGAACGATGTTTTGAATATGCCAGCTTACCAGAAGAACACAGACATCGTCATAAGACGCAATACCCCGATCATCTCCCTGCACATTGATGTAGGCATTATTCACAGTGTCGGCAACCTGTGTTGCTTTTTCATTCTGTTTTGCAGCGAAGAATTCATTGTAGGAAACCAGATCCCGATACAGATTCTCACTGAGACCGGATTTTACACGCTGCAGCGCTTCCTGGGATTCAACTGTAGCCAATTGTGCCAGAGCATTATAGCAGTACTTATAGGCCATAAAGTAAGCGGAATACTGATATTCTACACTGGGATTTGCCTGGCAAGCCAAAAAAGCAGCCAGATTCGCGTCGCTTTCCGTTGCGATACACATCCGGTGTGCCATCTCGTGGCACATGGTGAAGGGCATGCTGACAACGGGCGTTTGGGGATTGACGGCTGCTTCACCGGTCAAAGACATGGTAAAGCCGGTAATGCCCATAGAAGTGTACATATCTGCCCAGCCCAATTCCTTTACGGGTAAAGTAGAGCCGGCAAAAATAGAATAATTGTTATCATATACCAGAGAATCAAAACCGGCCTCGGCCTGGGCAGCCAGTTCACTGAATTCCGGGTATACCGGGTCGCCGCTGGCATTTCGGCCGATCTGGGCGGCCAGTTCGTTTGCCTGGTCCCGATAGTACACTGTCGCCTCTTCCAATTCGCTCAGGGAGTATTCTGTAACACGCAGATGAATATCGTCAGAAATAGGACCTGAGTAACCGTTCAGGCCGTAACCGGCCATGTGCAGGAAGAAGATCAAACTGGCAGCAGCCGTATACCAACCCACAAGCTGGATCAAATTCCAGCGCAGAACGATAGCCAAAACGATGGTTGTCAAAATGCCAACCACCAACGCGATGGCAAAAAATTGCCACAGGCAGAAGGAAACACCGCTGCTCCACTCGGCCAGGAGGGTTTGCAGCATTCTGGTTACATAGGGGTAGACCATGTCGATCAGGGCAGTATGGGCCTTCGCGAACGCAATCAATGCCCAGCTGAAGATCCCGATAATGGCCGCTGTCAGATAGCCACGCCAATATTTCAAAGGAATCGACTCCTTTCAAAAGCATTTTTAGGATATACCTTTGCATAGTATATCATACTTCTTGCAAAAAGTCTGCCCCTAAAATTTTAAATTTTTTCTTAACCAAACCGTTATTCCCCTGTTTTTGCATTTTCAATATGGTATCGTGTGGACAAAGGGTTGACGCAAAGGCACACTGTAAGGTATCATGAAGAAAGAAAAGGGGTGATACTGCATGGAAGACAGTGTATTTATGGATGCGGCCATTGCGTTGGCAAGGGAGGCGGCTGCCGAAGGGGAGGTTCCCGTTGGCTGTGTGATCGTCCGGGGAGATGAGATCGTAGGCCGTGGCAGAAACCGTCGTGAAACGGAAAAGAATGCTTTGTGTCATGGTGAGATCGAAGCGATCAACGATGCCTGCCGTAATTTGGGCGGTTGGCGGCTTTGGGAATGTACACTGTATGTCACATTGGAGCCTTGCCCTATGTGCGCCGGCGCGATTATCAATGCCCGAATTCCCCGGGTGGTCTATGGCGCCAGCGACGCAAAATGCGGCGCCTGCGGTTCGGTATGCGACCTGTTTTCCATGAAGTTCAACCATCATCCGACGGTGGAAAAAGGTGTACGGGAAACGGAATGCGCAGAACTGCTGCAGGATTTTTTTCAGAATTTACGGGTGGAACTACGGACAAGGCCAAAATGGAAACGGCCCCAATAGAGAAAGAGAATGTGCGGCGCATGGCGCCGCACAATTTATTTTTCAAAAAGGGATGATGGCAAAAAGTGGACCACAGGCAAAAAACAGTACGCATTGGCACGCTGCTCCTTTTATGCTGCTTGTCAGTGCTGATCATGCACTATATCCGTGCCCCTTTGGAAAGGCTGCTGTCCGATCCGGAAGTGGTATCTTTTTTGATCTATATGGAAACCGGCAGAGAGTTAGAAACGGTACCCGTTGTAACAGAAACAGAACCGGTACAGACCACTGTGTTTACGGAGCCTGAACCGGTGGGATTGTTATTTACGGAAGCGGATGCCCAATTGGTACAGGTAAGTAATTTTTGCAACTATGCTGTGGATATCCCCTCGCTTTTATCAACGCAGCTGCATTGGGATTTGACAGCAAAGGAACCGCAGGTGCTGATCCTGCACTCCCATGCCACAGAAAGCTATACCCAAACAACGCAGTTTTCCTACACACCCTCCTCTGCCTTCCGCACATTGGATACCGGACGCAATATGGTGCGGGTAGGAGAAGCGCTGAAAGAGGCTTTGGAAGAAAAGGGAATTGGCGTTATTCATGATATGACGCTCCACGATTATCCGTCGTACAATGATGCCTATATCCAATCCCGGGAAGCCATGCAGCAGTGGCTGAGCCAATATCCTTCCATCAGCCTTGTGATCGACCTGCACCGGGACGCGGCGGGTGATACCGCAGCAAAGCAGCTTACCACCGCCACTGTGATAAACGATACCAAAACTGCCCAACTGATGCTGGTTGTCGGCTCTAACGCAGGCGGACGGCAGCATCCCAACTGGAAAGCGAATTTTGCTCTGGCAGCAAAGCTTCATGCCCAATTGGAGAAGCGGTTTCCCGGTATTTGCAGACCCATCAATTTCCGCACGGAGCGGTTTAATCAAGACCTGTCTGCCGGTGCGCTGCTCATCGAGGTCGGCGCTGCCGGGGATACTTTGGAGGAGGCTTTGGCGGCGGCGGTTTTTTTAGCTGAGGGAATATCGGATCTTGCTTTCGGTACGGTCACAGCAGACTCCACCAGTTAATGGCATGGGACTCCCCTATTGCGTTGGTCAGCACGCTTAAAGAAGCGCAGCAGGAGGCAAAGGGGATCTGCTGTCGGGTTAAAAGATAAATATCCATTTGGGAGAACAAATCGTCGATCTCTTCCATAGGCTCATGGTCCGCAATGGCTGCGGTACCGTGGCGCATGGCTTCCCATTGTTTCTTGGCATCCAAAGAAACCGAACAAGCCTCTTCCCACTTCCCTCTCAGTGCGGCTTCAGAGGCCTGCGCCAGTTTTTGCGAAATGCTGCTGTGGGTGCGCACGGCAAAGACTGTAGTGCCGATTCCCGCACCCAGCAAAAGCACCAGAATGATAACGCCGATCCATAACCGTTTCATTATGATTCCTCCATGGGATACCAAAGAATTTGATCTCCGTCATCTACTGTCAACAGCCAGGTGTCCGCAATGCTGGTGTTGTGGTGGCGGAGCACCCGCTGAAGCCAATCTTCGCTTTTCCCGGCGAAGGCCAGGTTTTTTGGCAGAAGGTGTCCGTCGGAGATAATGGTAATGGGAAGGTGCTGTTTTTTTGTAGAAATACCGGCTTCTGCCGCTGTAGCGGGGCGCTCTTTGGGATAAGGAAATACCGACAGGTTACCGTTGGTTTCCAGTATGGCATACTGTACCGCCCGGGGATCCAACACATCTTTCTCCCGCAGATGGCCGGAAAGCTCGTCCAGCGTGACCCGGGTTCTGTTTAAGTTTTCCCGTATGATTCGACCGTTTTCAATTAAAATGACAGGCTTTCCACATAGCAGTTTACGCAGCCAAACACTTTTCAGGCACAATGCGGAAAGCAGTAATTCTGCCCCGAGGACAGTTAAAATCGGTACAATACCGGACAGCAGAGGAATACCGCCGTCCTGCATGGGAATGGAAGCCAGATTGGCGACCAGCATGGTAACAACAAATTCTGACGCTTCCATCTGTCCGATCTGCCGTTTGCCCATAAGGCGAATAGTAGCAATGAGTATCAAATACAGAATAATACTGCGAATGTAAGACAATAACAAGATTCCGTCACCTCATAAAGTAGCTTTCCTAAAATTAAGCACTTTATTCAGAAATTTCCATAAAAAAGCAAGACCTGCAGATGGGCGATCTGCAGGTCTTACAAGAAAGAGAGGAAATAAATGAGGAAAAATCATATTTGTGATTGTTGTAACCATATTATAATCGTTAAATGTGAAGGAAAAAAGTGGAAAATTATTAAAAGAATATGAAGTTGTATTATTTTTTGGGTTTGTTTGAAAAAATATGAGCGCTTTACTTTTTTGCGAAACATTGCTACAATAATAAAAATGTGTAATGAGGAGCGACCCTATGCTGGAAAAACTGCGGGCGGTAGAGAGCCGTTACGAAGAGCTGTGCGCCAAGTCAGAACAGCCGGATTTCTATAACGATCCCAAAAAAGCTGCCGCTCTGCTGCGGGAGAAAAATGAGATGGAGCCTGTGGTGGATGCGTACCGTGCCTATCTGCAGGCGGAGCGGGATATGGAAGACGCGATGGAGCTGATGAGCGATCCGGAAATGAAGGAATTTTGTCAGGAATCCTACCAGGAAGCCAAGGAGCAGAAAGAAAGCCTGTACAAGCAGCTGCAGATCCTGCTGCTTCCGAAAGATCCCAATGATGATAAGAGCGTTATTATGGAGATCCGCGGCGGTGTGGGCGGTGAGGAAAGCGCTTTATTTGCCCACAGCCTGTTTCGTATGTATTCTATGTATGCTGCCCAAAAGGGATGGAGCATTGAGCTGATGAACTACTCCGATACGGAATTGGGCGGTGTTAAGGAAGCGGATTTTATCATCAACGGACGGGGCGCTTACTCCAGATTGAAATATGAATCCGGTGTTCACCGGGTGCAGCGAGTACCGGAAACGGAATCCGGCGGCCGTGTCCACACATCCACCGCCACCGTGGCGGTTTTACCGGAAATGGAAGAGGCTTCTGTGCAGATCAATCCCGCGGATGTGGAAATGCAGGTATACCGGGCTTCCGGTGCCGGTGGTCAGCACGTGAATAAGACCAGCTCCGCGGTACGGCTGATCCATAAGCCTACAGGCATTGTGGTGGCATGTCAGCAGGAACGCAGCCAGCTGCAGAACCGGGAAAAATGTATGCGGATGCTGGCATCCAAGCTCTATGAGATAGAACAGGAACGAATTGACTCTCAGGTAACGGGTATGCGCCGCAGCCAGGTGGGCACCGGTATGCGCAATGAACGCATCCGCACCTATAACTTTCCCCAGGGCCGGGTTACCGATCACCGGGTAGGGTTAACGCTTTTTAAGATCGACGCGATTATGGATGGTGCCATCGACGAGATCATCGATGCTCTGGCTACGGCAGATCAAGCGGAGAAGCTGAAAAACGCACAATAAAGGAAGATACAATATGGAATTTATTACCCATTCCCCGGAACAGACGGAAGCAGTTGGCGCGGCATTGGGAAAACGCTTGAACCCCGGTGCTGTGATCGCCTATCAAGGTGACCTGGGCGCGGGAAAAACCGCCTTCACCCGGGGTGTTGCCTGCGGTTTGGGAGCTAAGGAAAGTGTCACCAGCCCCACCTATACCATTGTCAATGAATACCTTTCCGGTAAGTATCCCCTGTTCCACTTTGATATGTACCGTCTGGCTTCCAGTGATGATCTTTTTGATATCGGTTGGGAGGATTATCTGGACCGGGGCGGTGTCTGCGCTGTGGAGTGGAGTGAAAATGTGGCGGATGCCATGGAAGGCGCGATCCTTGTGACCATTGAAAAGCTGGGAGAGGATTCCCGGCGGATCACCATTGAAGGAGGGGCAGAGCTTGCTGATTTTAGCATTTGAAACATCAGCCAAAGCAGGTTCTGTCGCGCTGATGGATGAAAATAAGCTGCTGGGTGAAAGCTATAACAATACTGGCCTGACCCACAGCCAGACTTTACTGACCATGGCCCAGGATCTGCTGAAAAGCTGCGGCTATACCCCAAAGGATGTAACGGCTGTTGCGGTGGCGGCAGGTCCCGGCAGCTTTACCGGTGTGCGCATCGGTGTGGCGGCGGCCAAAGGCTTTGCCTGGGGCGGCGAACTCCCCTGCTACGGAGTCTCCACCCTGGAAGCTATGGCAAAACAAATGGGAATTTTTCAGGGATATATCTGCCCTGTGATGGATGCCCGGAGAAGCCAAGTGTACAATGCGCTGTTCCATGTGGAGAAGGGCGTACTTCGCCGGATCAGCGATGACCGTGCCATTGCCCTTGCGGATCTGGCGGCGGAAATTAAAATTTTGGAAGAACCGGTTTTTTTGGTTGGCGACGGCAGTAATCTGTGCTATAATACATTGTCAGAAGATGTCCCCAATCTGGTGTGCCCTCCGGAGCATAAGCTGCACCAGCGGGCCAGCGGTGTTGCGTTGGTGGCCAGGGACATGATCCACCGGGGCCTGCCCGGTGATGCCAATGGGCTGGAACCCAATTATTTAAGACTATCCCAGGCAGAACGGGAACGCCTGGAAAAAGAGAAAAATAACTAAAGGAGATAGATACAAATGGCAAAAGTAACGGTATTGGACCATCCTCTGATCCAGCACAAGCTGGCGATCCTGCGGGATAAGAACACCGGTGTTAAGGAATTCCGTGAACTGGTGGGCGAGATCGCGGCGCTGATGTGCTACGAAGCAACCCGGAATCTTCCCACTGTGGAAGTGGATGTGGAAACCCCTGTTGCCACCGCAAAGTGCAGGGTGCTGGCCGGTAAGAAGCTGGCCATCGTCCCTATTCTGAGAGCCGGTCTGGGTATGGTGGATACCATGGTCGCGCTGATCCCCTCTGCCAAGGTGGGCCATATCGGTCTTTACCGGGATCCTGAGACCCATATGCCTGTAGAATACTACTGCAAGCTGCCCGATGATATTGCCAACCGCCATGTTTTTGTGGTCGACCCCATGCTGGCAACCGGCGGCAGTGCTGTTGCTGCCATCGATTTTCTGAAGAAGCACGGCTGCCGTAAGATCACCATGATGAATGTGATCGGCTGCCCCGAGGGTGTGAAGACCGTGCAGGAGGCCCATCCCGATGTAGACCTGTATCTGGCTGCGCTGGATGAAAAGCTCAACGAGCACAAGTACATCATCCCCGGTCTGGGCGATGCCGGCGACCGTATCTTCGGCACCAAGTAATGATATTGATAAAAGACAGCGTACCGCATTGGTACGCTGTCTTTTGTACCGCATTGGTACGCTGTCTTTTGTGTACCGCATTGGTACGCTGTCTTTTGCATCTTGCAAGTGTCAGATGGATTTGATACAATAAGAAAAATATAGGAAAGGGGTGCTTGCTATGAACCAAAAGACCGACTATATCGCCGTATTTGACTCCGGCGTGGGCGGGATCAGTGTGCTGCGGCAGCTTAAAAAAGTGATGCCCAATGAGCGCTATCTGTATTTTGGAGACTCTGCCAATGCCCCTTACGGTACAAAGCCGACCAAACAGGTACAGCAGCTTGCGCTGTCAGTGGCGCAGCGTTTGGTGAACCAGGGGGTCAAGGCCCTGGTGGTTGCCTGTAACACCGCTACGGCAGTGGCCATTGATATTCTGCGCCAATCCTACCCCGACTTGATCGTGGTGGGTATTGAACCGGCCTTGAAGGTGGGCGCGGACAAGTACCCCGGCGGGCATATCGGCGTCATGGCAACACCTGTGACCTTGGAGGGTGACAAATTTCACCGGTTATTGGATCGGTTTGTTGACCGCTGCCAAATTTCCTTAATCAGCGCGCCGGGTCTTGCGGATCTGGTGGAGGAAGGAAAACAAAACGGCCCGGAAGGCGAAGCGCTGCTGGGCAGACTTTTGCAGCCCTACCGGGGAAAGCTGGACGCGCTGGTCTTAGGCTGTACCCACTACCCCTTTGCCGAAGAAACCATTCGCAAGATTTTGGGTGACGAAACGGAGCTTCTGGACGGCGGCGAAGGAACCGCGGCCCAGACAAAGCACCTGCTGCAGGAGCGGGGGTTGCTGTACGATGGCCCCGGCGAAGTGGTGTTCCAAAACAGCCTTCCGGACGGTCATATGCTGGAGCTGTCCCGGAAGCTGGCGGAGTAAGGAGTGGCGGATATGGATGAAATTCTGGTGATCGGCATTGCCGGCGGCAGTGGCAGCGGCAAGACCACGCTGATGAAAAATCTGGTGGAAAAATTTGGCGAGGATGTGGCGGTTATCAGCCACGATAATTACTACAAGCGCCATGATGAACTGACCTATGAACAGCGGTGCTTAATCAATTATGATGAGCCGGATGCCTTTGAAACGGATCTGATGGCCAAGCATCTGGATCTTTTGAAGCAAGGCCAGGCAATTGAATGCCCCGTATATGATTACACGGTCCATAACCGCAGCAATGAGGTGGTACGGATCGAGCCGAGACCGGTGATCATCGTGGAAGGTATTTTGATCTTTGCTGACGAAGCGCTGCGAGAACTGATGGATATCCGCATTTTCGTGGACACCGATGCGGATGTGCGTCTGTGCCGCCGGATCAAGCGGGATGTCAACAAACGGGGCAGAACTTTGGAGTCCGTTTTGTCCCAATATCAGCAGACGGTAAAGCCCATGCATGAAAAATACGTAGAACCCAGCAAGAAGTATGCCAACCTCATTGTTCCTGAGGGCGGCAAGAATTACGTGGCACTGGATATGATCATTGACCGGATCCAGCGCCATCTGGATAAAAAATAAGGATGCGACTATGAGTCTTTCTATTTCCGCGGCATGTCTGATGTGCCATTTTAACCGCAACATGAAAAAGGCCCAGGCTCTGGGCGACAGTGAAACCGCACTGGCCTTTGGAAAAGACCTGATGCGGATGTATCTGGATGCTCCCGAGGGGATCAGTTCTCCCTGGTTCAGCCCCCAGGTGGCAGAGCTTTTTCAAAAGTATTACGGCCTGGACGACAACCAGTACGAAGAGGAAAAACGGCAGGCCAATGCCTTTGTAATGGAGCGCTTTGACCAGATCCAGAGGATGGTGCAGACGGCGGAAGATCCTGTGTTTGCGGGACTGCAGGTTGCGATTTTGGGAAACTACCTGGATTTTGCCGCGCTGCAGGGCAATGTCAGTTTTGAGAAACTGGAGGATATGCTGCAGGAAGCTTTAAAGATGGAGCTGGACCGGCAGGTTTATGAAAATCTGAAAGCAGACCTTGCAAAAGGGAAAAAGCTTCTGTACCTGACGGATAATGCCGGTGAGATCGGCATGGACCGGATCTTTGCGGAGGCGCTGCAAAAGGCATATCCCCACCTGGAGATCACCTTCTGTGTCCGGGGCGGCAATACCATCAACGATGCCACCCGTGAGGATGCGAAGATCGTGGGTATCCCCTTCCCTGTCATTGATAACGGAAATCTGGTCAGCGGCACAGAGCTTTCCATGCTCAGCGCGGAAGCCAAAGCCGCCATGGACAGCGCCGATGTGATCATTTCCAAGGGAATGGCCAACACCGAAACCCTTTACGGCAGCGGCTATCCCATCTATTATGCCTTCTTGGTTAAGTGCGTCCGCTTCGTGGAAGCCTTCGGGAAACCCTTGATGACTCCCATGCTGGTGAAAGAATATAAGTAAGAAAAAAGTCCGCCGTCAGGCGGACTTTTTTGGTGAGAACATATTAATAAAAGAAAGAACACAAGCAGCCAGTAACAGCAGCATTCGCAGTAATTGTATAATGAGCCAGGAATAGCTGCCGTAAATTTGCGGAAGGACGAACTTTAACGCGGTTATAACGGAACTTTGATTATACAAAACTTGCAAGGAAGATAACAGAGAAATGAAACAGCACACAAACAGTATGATTTTCCAGGCTTTTTTCATAACCACACCAATCCTTACGAATTAGATTGTGTATCAGCGGCAAATGCCGGTGGTTCGGGTAGTATTTCTGCTGCTCTGTGGTTTACATAATTCCAAGAACGAAAATCCTCTGCTTTTGCGATCCAGCGATTTTCCAACAGCGCTTTTGCTTCTTCCGCCACGGCTTTGTCCGGTGCTTCCAAAGAAATCTTTTCGATATAAGGCACAGCGCCATGTCCCAGAGAAGTAAGATAATGTACATCCACCGTTTCCATTTTGCCGGACAGATAAGCGTTTACATTATATTTGGCGACCTGCGTATCCACATCGGCCCAGCTGACAGCGGCACCGATAACCAGCGCGGTGATCAGCACGGCTTTCATGTAGGCAAACTTAGGCACAAACAGCCAGACAGATGCCAAAATTGTTACAATGCCCAGAAAAACCATCACTACCTGGGTCAGCACCCGCAGCCGGGTCAGACCGTAGCTTTCAATATAAAGAATCATTTTGGCGCTGGCTGCGCAGACAAAGAACAATGTCACAATGCCGATAAACAGGCACAGCAGCCGGGTAAACAGGGGCGCCTGTTCTTTTTTGCACAGGGAAAGACTCAAAATAATGATGCTCAGATTGATGGCACACAGCCATGCCATCTCGAAAAATCCCCGGCGGGCATACTCTGCCAGCGTGAAATCCTCCGGCAGCACACCGGCAAAGCCACCGGTAAAATAGGCAAGCTGGCTCACCAGATACGCGCAGTAGACAAGACAAACAGCGATAAGCAGCGTATTGACCGTCAGTGGTGATATACCGCGGCTGGGTCTAACCGATAAAGGCCTCTTTTGCGTATGCTGCAGCGCGGTATTGCGGGTGTAAAGAACAAAAGCAAGGCAGCCGCCAAACAGAACGGTCATGATAATTTCTCCAACCGAGAAATCCGGCAGATGCTTCAGCAACCCCTCAAAAGCCGCGTCTGCCTGCACAAGAAGCGGTACGATGATCAGCAGCACCGGAACAGCAATGCCCAGACCCAGCAAAATCGCGCTTGTTTTTTGCCCAACAGTGCCGCTGCGGCGGAAGGCAATGCTCAGCCCACGGCTGGAAGCCGGCAGTTCCCCAACACCGAAGCCAAAAAAGGTGGAAAAGGCATCGGCAAGAGAACGAATACCCCCGGCGGGATAACGGTTCTTTCCGGAAAGCAGCGTCAATCCCAGATTGGTGCTGACAAACAGGAAACAAGCCATGACAAATTTCACCAGAGCATCGTCAGTCCGGGCAAAGGACGCACAGATCACCAGACTCAGCAGCAACAGTGCGACGCTGTATGCCCCGAGTTTTCGTCCGCAGCACAGCAGATAGCCGATGCTGCACAGAACGCACAGGCCATAGGCAATGGCAAAGCCTAAATTCAAGCCACCAAAAAATGCACAGTTGACCAAAAACAGGGAAATAAGAAGAATCAGAACACCAAAAATCAGTTCCTGCTTCCCGACAGGAAAGTGTTTACCGGTTTGTTCCGGGATATTTTCCATGGTTTAGTCCTCCTTGAATTCCAGAAGATCTCCCGGCTGGCATTGCAGCTCCCGGCAAATGGCTTCCAGCGTACTGAAACGCACAGCTTTGGCCTTACCGGTCTTTAAAATAGAAAGGTTAGCGGGAGTCAGACCAATACGGTTGCATAGCTCCAGAGAGCTCATTTTCCGCTTTGCCAGCATAACATCCAAATTTACAATGATCGCCATGGCAGCCTCCTAAATGGTAAGGTCGTTTTCTTCCCGCAGCTCTACGGCGGCGGCAAGAATGTTCTTGACCAGGCTGACGATCAGTGCCAAGAAAGCCATGATGACCACAACAAAAATCAGCGGCTGATAAAAACAGGCGGCGGGGATGCAGATCAGGCTTACCCCGGCGCAGCACCAGCGGATGCGGCGGACGTAGCTTACATTGGCCTGGACGAAGACCAGATCTTTGAGAAGATTGGTAATGATCCGGTCCACACACCAGAGGGCATATAAGACAAGTGGAACGCACAGGTAAAAACTGCACAGAACAGCAGCGTTGCCCTGAGGACTCAACGCACGGAAGCATTGATACACCTTAAGTACCCAGGGGAAGCAAAAAATCAGTACGATCACCGCAAGTCCAATGATGCGGTTACACCAGAGCGTAAATTTAGCGGATAGTTTCGAAGTCATGGTAATCCCTCCTTACAGGAAGACATTACCACATAAATTATCGAATGTCAATAATAAATTATTGAAAATAAAAAACCGGCATGCGTTTGCATGCCGGTTTTCGGGTTAGATGCATGTGAAATAATTGCATCAGCTCATAGAATTTTCATAGGTGGGGATCTCAGCAGACGCGCCGATATCGAAATAGCTGTCCAAAATGCCTTTGGCTACAGCACCCATGGCACTACCGCTGCCGGCCTTTTCGCCGTAAACGGCAATGGCGATTTCGGGCTTGGAAGCCGGTGCGTAGCAGACGAATGCACCGTTATCATCCTGATTGCGAATACCGGTCTGGGCAGTACCGGTTTTGGCACAGACTCTGACGGGATACTTGTTAAATACGCTGACAGCAGTACCGGTCAGCCGACCGTCGCCGTAGTGGGCAACCATCTCCATACCCTGTGTGTAGGACAGATAAGCATCATTGGGCATATCCATAATATTGGCGATCTTAGGGGGATTTTCCAGAATCAAGCTGCGGTAGTCCGTAGATACCACACGGTTTAAGAAGGTGGCACTGTAGCGGGTGCCGCCGGTGGCAAGGGTAGATACATAAACACACAGCTGCAAGGGTGTGAATTTATGGTCGGACTGGCCGATGGCAGAGGTGATAGAGTCGGCGGCGGTCCATGCCTGCTGATCCTTGCCGTAGAGCTTTTTCTTGGTTTCCGGGTTGGCACGGCGGCCTGTGTTTTCCGGCAGCTCGATACCGGTAGGTTCGCCCAGACCCAAATCCTTTGCGGCAGCGTCCATATGCTCCCATGAGAAATCCTTCATGTCCGCCAACTCGTAGAAGAAATAGTTACAGGAAACACAAAGGGCTTCTCTGGCATTGATAAAGCCGTGGGTACCACCGGAGGAGGTAAAGGCCAGACAGGAGGCTTTAAAGCCGGCGGTCTGCCAATATTTTAAGAATTCACCCAGGTCTTGAATTTCGGTGTCCATGTTGATGACCTTTGCCCGGATCGCCGCAATGACCATGGTCATCTTAAATGTGGAGCCGGGCGGGTACGCAGCGGAGATGGCCCGGTTATAAAGGGGTTTTAAGGGATCTTCCATCAGCGCGTCATAGTTATCCCGGAAGGTGGCCAGATCGTAGGTGGGATAACTGGCACAGGCCAGGATCTTACCTGTGTTGGGGTCCATGACCACAACGGCGCCGCCTTCTACGTCCTTGCCCTTGGCATTGGGACTTGGGTCATCCCGAAGCCGGGTAATGGTTTTGGCAAGCTCGTCCTCGGCAACCTGCTGCAGGTCAATATCGATAGTGACTTCTACGTTTTTGCCGGCAACGGGCATTTGCTTATATTCGGACTTCACGAGGGTGCCATCGGGCATCATGGTATCTACGCGGATGCCGTCGATACCGGCCAAATGCTCTTCAAAGGCCATTTCAAAACCGCTTTGTCCCACTTCCGCGTCATAGGAGTAACCCAGCGGTTTGTAATACTCCCACTGCTCTTTGGTCATAGGACCTACATAACCCAGAATATGGGCAGCGTATTCCGTGTGGTATTCCCGGACGGTGGAGGCTTCCACGTTCAGGCCGGGAACGTTCAATTCCAAAATGGCGGCACGCTCCTCGTCGGATGCGTCCTCAATTAAGATATAGTTCGGCAGGGGGACACAGTCACGGAGGGTCAGCTCATAGCGGATACCCAGCACCAGCCGGGCTTCCTCGTCGGTCCATTCCTCCGGGAAGCGGTAGCTTTCCCGAAGCTGCTGGATCAGCAGCGGCGCGGAAATATCGGAGTCCAAAGCGCCGCGGTTTTGCAGAAATTGTTGGAAATAACCCTGCCACGCGGAATTATACTCATCCAACGTATAGACATAGGGGCGTTCTTTGGAGATCGGGAAATGGTCGGTATATTCGATTCCAAGCTCCTGGCACAGCTTTACCAGATTGTAAATAGATTGGTTGGGGCCTTCGGAGCTTCGCAGGACATAGTGGTTAATGGTCAGGTTATAACTGGCGCGGTTACCCACCAGAACGTTACCGTTCCGGTCCAGAATGTGGCCCCGGGCCGCCTTTACATAGGTCCAGGTGACATAGGTGGTGGAGTTATCGATGACACCGCCGGTTTCGTATACCTGCTTGTCATACAGCGTAAAGGCAAACCAACCCAGAACGCAGCCAAACAGCAGCAGAATCAGATGGGCGCGAAATTTAGTTAATCTTTCCATGTTTTTTCTCCGATTTTTTCAACAGCGGTGATTAAGGGGTACAAGATGGGGTAGCTGAGCAGAGACAGACCGCTTGTGATCAAAAAGCGTACGATCCGAATCAAGGATGTGTTTTGGAACAAAAGGCCAAAGGCAAAGATGCCCATTTCATAGAGGATTACGGCTGTGCAGGCGCAGAGCATGGTGGAGCTGAGACTCTTGCGGAAGAAGCTCTGGCGGGCAATGGCCGCGAAAATGCCCAGAATGGGGATCAAAGCAATTACATAATAACCGGGCGCGGTACCGGAAAATTGATAAAAAAGGGCGGCAAGCAGCGAAAAAAGCGCGCTCTTTTCAGCACCCAGCTCCACACAGATCAAAATGATAGCGCAGGGAACCAGATTGGTGGTGGCACCGAACAGACGGACTCGGCAAAGAATGACATCCTGTATAACGGACAGCACCACCAGCATGACGGCATAAAGCACCCACCGCAGGATGGTCAGACGCTGGTTTGGTGTCAGGTACAGTTTGTTCAGCAGACTTGTACCGGTTTTATCGGGACGGAATTCATACTTACGTTTTGCCATGGCCGTTACCCTGCGTTGTATTCCGTGATGATGAACACCTGCTCCAGCGTGTCAATATCCGCAGCGGGGCTCAAAAGCGCATATTTAGCAACACCGGTGTCGGCAAAGCCGGCATCGATGACATATCCCAAAATCAGATCCCGGGGGTAGGTGGTAGAACCGGAGGTGACAACTTTGTCGTGGTTACGGATAACGGAATCGGTGGGCAGATAGTTCATGCGCAGCAGGTCCTCCGAACCCTCAATATAGTTACCCTGTACCATGCCATTGTAGCCGGAGGAGGCGATGGTGGCACTGATACCCAGAGAAGAGTCCAGAATGGTTCTGACCACCGCGTAATTGGAACCCACTTCTATGACCTGTCCCACAACTTCGCCGTAAGCGGTAATGGCACACATTCCCACGTCAATGCCCGCATTGGTACCCCGGTTGATAGTCAGTGTATTTGACCAGTCGTTGGAGCTCCAGGCAATGATATAGGCATCCACCGGCTTGTAGTCCTCGTGGGTGTTCACCAGATCCAGCATTGCCCGCAGGCGGTCGTTTTCACGGGAAACGGAGTCAGCCACACGGGCATCGTCTTCCATCTGGGCGATCTTTTCTTTCAGAGCGATATTTTCCGCCAGCAGGGACTCATAGTTAAAAATGTAGCTGTAGATCTGCTCTGCCTGGTCTTTCAGCTTACTGACGCCGGTACGCAAGGGTGTGATCACACCCTGAACCGCCATTTCACCGATTTTCAAATCGGTCAGATTGCTGAGAACTGCCAGCAGCGCGGCTAATAGAACAGCGACCACCAGAATCACCCGGACACGGGTAGACAGATAGTGTTTCATTGTATATCCTCCAAAATTTCAGGTGCAACCGCGCGCAGCATTAAAAACAGCCGGCAAACGGGAAGCCCCATCACATTGTAATAATCGCCCTGCAG
The DNA here is from genome assembly GCA_045606145.1 of Faecousia sp. Classification (GTDB taxonomy): domain Bacteria; phylum Bacillota; class Clostridia; order Oscillospirales; family Oscillospiraceae; genus Faecousia. Next base: position 2,834 of record JAZURG010000083.1, on the reverse strand, counting down.
CTTATCGGCAAAGAGCGCCGCGCCTCCCTGAATGCCGTAGGCACCGGCTTTATCCATAGGCTCGCCCGTTGCCACATAGCCGGCGATCTCTTTTTGCGACAGGGGACGAAAATGAATATCGGTCACTTCCGTATGGGTCAGACAGGTATTTCCCTTTAGCACGGTTACACCGGTCATCACCTGATGATCCCGGCCGGACAGGGCTGTGAGCATGGCACAGGCATGGGCCTCGTCAGTGGGTTTGCCGAGAATCTGGCCATCCAGCACAACGATGGTGTCTGCGGCAATTACCACATCCTCCGGTTCCCGCCCGACCGCCATGGCTTTTAATTTGCTGACTCTGGCTACTTCCTGTGCAGGATCCTGCCCGGGATCCATGGCCTCGTCAATATCTGCCACTTGGACAGCAAAGGGAATATGGAACAAGCCTAAAAGCTCTTTTCGCCGGGGAGATTGGGAAGCTAAGATCAGTTGCATAAATCAGTCAATTCCTCTTAAGTAAAGTCCCCGGGTGCAGGCGCCGGGATCAAAGGATACGGGGTTGGCACGGCAGCCAAGAATGTGGTCTACCTCTCTGGGGTTTTCGGTGGTGAAGTACAGCCGTACCGCCCACAGACCCAGATGGTCCAGATCGTTCTGGCGGTCCAGCAGGTTCAGCTTTTTACCGTTCAGCAAAACACTGCGGCAGCTGCTGCCGTCTTTGATCACAGGAAATTCCGCGCCGGTTTTGTCCACCAGCTTGGTGGGCGTTAAATGGCAGGTGCATTGTCCGGTTCTGCCCTGCATCAGACAGTTTTCTGTAACCATCAAAGGCAGGCGGCCGTAAACCAACAGTTCGCAGGGAACAGCCTTGCTGACATCCCGGATCTGGGGCAGCGTCATTTCAAAACTTAAGGTAGCGGAGCGCAGCTCCAGCTCCCGGGCGGCATTCATTGCCCAGGAATTATACAGGTTCAAACCAAAGTCGCCGCGGACAGCCATGCCGCATTCCCGAACCGGGAGCAAATGCCCCAGATTGCCTACAAGGGCTTCTCTGACACCCAGACTTTTCAGGGCAAGGAGGTTTTGCTTCAACCGGGACAGCTCACCGTCGTGGAGAATTCTGGGCAGCACAGCGCAGACATGTACCTTGGAACAAAGCTGGCTGCACCATTCGGGATCTTCAATCAGCAGATGCACGGGAATATACAGCACGGCAGGCTCCATCTTCAGCATTCTGCCTGTTACCTGTTCCCGGGAGGTGACTTGAACGGTCAGCTCCGGACGGTTGCGGTTGCCGGGGTATTGGGGCAACCTGGCGGGTCTGGAAAGACGCACCGGATCCCGGCGGGCGCGCAGGGCGGTCAGTTGGTTCAAAACATCCCGCCGCAGACCGTTGATGGTGGCAGCGGACAAAACCAGACCCCGCTCAATGCTTACAGACGCGTCCACGCAATAATAAGGTGTACCGCCGGTTTTTTTCAATCTTTGGGCCAAGGCTTCCGAGGTCAAGGGCTGTGTGCGGGCCGGTTCGCCCCCCTGCCCTCTGACGCTGCAAACACGGCCTTCCGGGTCGGTGACCGTCAGAATGCTTTCACTGACGGAGACATGGGCTTCAAATCGGATGGGAACCAGAGGATTTTCAGCCGCCTCATAGCTTTGACGGGCTTCTTTCAGCCAGATTGGGTCTTCTTTGGTATCTTCCCGGATGCCAAACATGGGTTTTCCGATATTGCCGGTATAATATCCGTCGGTGAATCCCTGCCGGTTAAAGGCGGTGAGCAGGGCATCCACCATGGGGCGGGTGACCTTGCCTTTGTTCAGAGCCTGACGGTAGACACCTGTGACAGTGGCCACATATTCCGGCCGCTTCATTCTGCCTTCCAGCTTAATGGAAGCGACACCCATCTGCTCCAGCTCCTGCAAATAGGGAACCAGGCAATTGTCCTTCAGGCTCAAAGGATGCTTGTTTTCCCACCGGCCATAGCCGTAGCTCTGGCGACAGGGCTGGGCGCAGCGACCCCGGTTGCCGGAGCGGGCGCCAATGGCGGCGGACAGATAGCACTGGCCGGAGTAACCCATGCACAGGGCACCGTGGGCAAACACTTCGATTTCAATGGGAGAATTGCGGCAAATATTTTTGATTTCTTCTTTGCTCAGCTCCCGGCTCAGAACGACCCGGGTCATGCCCCATGCGGCGCACAGCAGCACACCGGGCAAAGAATGGACGGTCATTTGCGTAGAACCGTGAATGGGGATCTGGGGTGCGATCTGGCGGCAAAGCTGCACCACACCCAGGTCCTGTACAATGAAAGCGTCCACACAGCTGCTTGCGGCATGGCGGATCAGTTCGATCAAATCTGGCATTTCCTTGTCGGAAACAAGGGTATTTAAAGTTAAATGAACGGCAACGCCCCGGACGTGGCAGTATTTCACTGCTTCCGTCAGGGTCTGGGGTGTGAAGTTTTTCGCGCCTTGGCGGGCGTTGAAGGTGCCGCAGCCTAGATAGACAGCGTTTGCACCGTTCTGTACCGCGGCCCGAAGGGCTTCCATTGACCCGGCAGGGGCAAGAAGTTCCAACATAGCATTCTCTCTCCATTATGGTATACTTGTAAACATTATAACACAATCCTGCGTATAACGCTACCCCGGTAATAAAAAATTAAGAAATTTCCTGCAGGAAGACAAATGATCGTTTATCTCACGATGGATACTGTAGGGCGGGGGCTTGCTCCCGCCGAAATACCGCGCTTTTGGCGGCGGGACCAAGGCCCCGCCCTACGAATTCTATCGAAAATTGCCGCAAGAACGATACCGAGCGGGTTAGGGAAGTAACGATTAGTACCGCACTGTGC
>JAZURG010000082.1:0-5886 GCA_045606145.1 Faecousia sp. | reverse complement strand
CAACAGTGTCTATTGGAAAACCTATGATGATGGTGGGAAAATGCGCCGGGAGCCTGTGGAGCCGGAAGAAAACGAAATCAAAAATGAATATTTCGCCCGTCGCAACGAATTGGTTCGGCAGAATATGGATGCGGGGATGGAGAAGGCCGTTGCGTGGAAGTGTGCCTACAAACAACTGTGGGGCGAATACGGATGCTGTTATTATCCCTGTTCGCATCTGGTGCTGAATGCTCTTCAAGAGGACATCGACGAAATGCTGGAATGGGTGACGGAAATCTGCGTGCTGGATGAGGAGGACTAAAATTGAATATGATTGTGCCAAGGGAGAGGACTATGCTTTTGTAGTTCTTTCCCTTTTTTATTTTGCTTGCCGTGGAGCCGGTTTAAAGAACCTCTTACCTAGGTTCAAGGATCTCCGAGGCTGGCACAACGGCGAATAATACAGGCGAAGGGGATAACACCCTTCGCCATCTTTCAACTCTATACAACTTTGATACAACTTTCAGCAAGTATGGTAGAACTTTTACCTACTTCGATACATCTTTTATACATCTTTTTTAGAACTTTGATGTATGTTCCTATCGTCAATCACTTCAACAAATTGGAATTTGGTAGTATTACAACTGCTTAATCTCATTGGCAATCACAGCCACATCCTTTGCGTTTGTATCAATTATAATGGTATCCAATGTTTGATACATCGGTATTCTTGCTATGCTTCGCTCAATTATATCTTCAGAACGGATACCTCTTTCTACATCCATTGCCAATCTTTCACACAGAGTCTTTTCATCCGCTACAAGCGAGATGCATTTTGCCTCACAGTTCTGTGTATCCAGCTTCTCAAGTATGGAATCGATAATACTCTGCTCGTGCATCACCCAACAAAAAATGATATTCTCGTATGCAGAACACTTTAGAAAATTATTGAGCAAGTAACAAATATTATTCATCACCATTGCTTTTGTTTCATCGGTTACTTGGAACGGACTTGCATCCCAACACCAATCTCCGTCAAGAAATACGCTATTCGGTAAATCCTGTTTGAGCAGTTGGCACACAGTTGTTTTCCCAACTCCCATAGTGCCACCAATCAGATATAAAGTTTTCATCATTCACACCTACAAATTCAAGTTTTCGAACTGATTGTATCACGGATACAACCGATTATCAATATCCACCGGATGTAAAGAAACGGGTAATTGTCCGAACCCAAAAAGGTATGAAAACCGGCAGATCAAAACAATCTGCAAGTTACTGTATGCGATTGCTCCGTTAAAGACATCACTCTTTTCTACAGCGATTTTCGACCTGGTCTTGACTTGTATATGGGATTGGGATAAAATGTAAGGTAACAAACTATGCGAAAGAAGGGAATGCATGGAAAACAATAACTGGAAAGGCTGGCTGTATTTGCTGCCTGCCATCGTGTTTTTAGGCGTTTTCATGGTGTATCCTCTGGTGGATGTACTGATCTATTCCTTTGAAGAAGGCTTTAACTTCGCGTCCCAGACCTCCTTTGGTGTAGGCGGCTATAACTATACCTATGTGCTGCACGACCCCTACTTCCTGCAGGCGGTGAAAAATACACTGATTTTGGTGGCCATTACCGTGCCGGTATCCACCGGCCTGGCGCTGCTGATCTCGCTGGGTCTGAATCAGATCAAGCCTTTGAAGGAACTGTATCAGACCATCTACTTCCTGCCCTACGTGACCAATACGCTGGCGGTGGGTCTGGTGTTTATGATCCTGTTTAAAAAGACCGAGTATACCGACGGCCTTGTAAACCTGCTGATCAGTTGGTTCGGCGGGGAATCCGTTGATTTCATCAGCGGCCCTTACTGGGCAAAAATGTTCGTGCTGTGCCTGTACACGGTGTGGATTGTGCTGCCCTTTAAGATCCTCATCCTCACCGGCGCTCTGGCTTCCGTAGGTCAGAATTATTACGATGCGGCCCGGGTGGATGGCACCACAGGCATCCGGATGTTTACCAGGATAACCCTGCCCATGATCTCTCCTTCCGTTTTCTATCTGGTGATCACCGGCTTCATCGGCGCGTTCAAGGCCTACAGTGACGCTGTGGCTCTGTTCGGTACCGATCTGAACACGGCGGGTATGAATACCATCGTGGGATATGTTTATGATATGCTTTACGGCAACAGCGGCGGCTACCCCTCCTATGCCTCGGCGGCAGCCATGATCCTCTTTGCCATTGTGCTGACCATTACCTGCATTAACCTGCTGGTGAGCCGTAAGCATGTCCACTATGTGTGAGGGCCGTGCCATGGAAAAAACGATGAATTACGAACAGCTGGAACGCTCCGCAAAGCGGCGCAAGCAGGTGAAAAACGGTGTGATCTACACCTTCTTGACCATTTGGGCCTTGGCGGTGCTGTTTCCCTTCTATTGGATGCTCCTTAGCTCTGTTAAGAGCTACAGCGCTTATAACTCCGAGTATATTCCTCAGCTTTACACCCTGTCACCCACCCTCCGGAACTATCTGGACGCGTTTACGGCAGTCCCCCTTGCCAAATACTTTACCAACACGGTTATTTTTACTTTGGCAACCACTGCCATTATGCTGGTGGTGACGGTGTTGGCAGCCTTTGCCTTTGCCCGGCTGAATTTCAAGGGCAGGGATCTGGCCTTTACATTGTTTCTGGCCCTGATGATGATTCCCAGCGAACTGGTGGTCATTACCAATTTCGTTACCGTGACAAATCTGGACCTTCGCAATACCTTCATGGGTCTGATCCTGCCGTCGGTAACCTCCGTGTTCTATATCTATCTGCTGAAGGAAAACTTCGCCCAGATCCCCGATGAGCTGTACTACGCTGCCAAGGTGGACGGCACTTCCGATATGAAGTATCTTTTAAAGGTGATGGTGCCCATCTGCAGACCCACGCTGGTTACCGTGACCATTTTGAAGGTCATCGAGTGCTGGAACAGCTATGTATGGCCCCGGCTCATTACCGATGATGTGAATTACTTTCTGGTGTCCAACGGCATTCAGGAGATCCGGGAAAACGGCTTTGGACGTGAGAATATCCCTGCCATGATGGCGGCGGTTGTGGTCATCTCCGTGCCGCTGATCATTCTGTTTTTGATCTTCCGTAAGAAGATCATGGAAGGTGTTGCCAGAGGAGGTACCAAGGGATGAAAAAGATAATCGCTGTTTTGGTACTGATGGCGCTGGTGCTTTCCGGCTGCCATGGCAAGATCTCCATGCCTGCCTTCCAGATACCGGAGGAATTCGATACCTCCCGGGATTATGAGATCACCTTCTGGGCCAAGAATGATACCAATGTGACCCAGACCCGGATCTACGAAAAGGCCATTGCAGATTTTGAGACACTGTATCCCAATATTAAGGTCAATCTGCGCCTGTACACCGACTATGGCCGGATCTACAATGATGTGATCACCAATCTGGCTACCAATACGACCCCCAATGTCTGCATCACTTACCCTGACCACATTGCCACCTATCTCACCGGCGGCAATACGGTGGTGACCCTGGACGAACTGCTGACCGACAGCCGTTACGGCCTGGGCGGCAGCGAGGTGGCCTTTGATGCCCCCACGGCAGACCAGATCGTCCCCAAATTCCTGGAAGAGTGCGCTTTCAACGGCCACTACTATGCCATTCCCTATATGCGCTCTACGGAAGCCTGCTATGTGAATAAGACCTATGTGGAAAAGCTCGGCTTTACACTGCCGGAAAAACTGACATGGGACTTCGTGTGGGAGGTAGCGGAAGCTGCCACGGCCAAGGACGCGGAGGGAAATTACCTGATCAACGGCCAAAAGACTATGATCCCCTTCCTCTACAAGTCCACGGACAATATGATGATCCAGGTGCTGAAACAGCAGGGAGCAGGCTATTCCACGGCCCAGGGCGATATCCTGTTGTTTAACGACACTGCCAAAGAATTCCTCTATGAGGTAGCTGAGCATGTGGAAACCGGCGCTTTCTCTACCTTTAAGATCTCCAGCTATCCCGCCAACTTCTTAAATGCGGGTCAGTGTATTTTCGCGGTGGACTCTACCGCAGGCGCTACCTGGATGGGCAGCAACGCACCCCTGCTGGATATCAGCGAGGACAAGCTGGTGCAGTTTGAAACCGCCGTTATGGAGATTCCCCAGTTCGATACGACGAATCCCACAATGATCTCTCAAGGCCCCAGTATGTGCGTGTTCAATAAGGAGGATCCCCAGGAGGTTCTGGCAAGCTGGCTCTTTGCCCAGTATATGCTGACCAATGAGGTGCAGATCGCCTATGCCCAGACCGAGGGCTATGCTCCTGTGACCACCAAGGCCCAGGAAAGCGACATCTATCAGGATTACCTGTCCAGAGCCGGTGAGGATAATGAGCTGTATTACGATGTGAAGCTGGCGGCCACGGAGCTGCTGCTGCGCAATGTGGAAAATACCTTTGTCACCCCCGTGTTCAACGGTTCCGCTTCTGTGCGGGATGCCGCCGGACAGATGATCGAAAATACTGCCAAGTCCGTTCGCAGAAAGCAAACAGTGGATGACGAATACATCGAAGCACTGTTTGCGGAAATGACATCCCTGCACCGGCTGGATCAGCTGCAGGTAGGCACCCAAAGCCGCGAAGATCTTGGCCCGCTGCCCGGAACAGCCGTGCTGCTTTTGTGCATGTTGGCGGTTGCGTGGGTGTGCATTGGCGCTTATAGTATGAAAGAAGCCATAAAAAAGAAAAAAGCGGGGCAAACCCATTGATTTCTGTGATTTATGGTGTATAATGAAGCTGTTCGTTAACAAACGCACACATTAAAAGGAGAATGAATATGAAAAAGTTGATCGCACTGCTGCTGGCTCTGACCATGCTGGTTGCTTTTGCCGGCTGCAACAATGCCCAGCCCAAGGAAACTACAGAAGAAACTCTGCCCGAGGGTGTTATGACCCACGACGAATTCGTCGCTGCGGCTCTGGACACTGAGGTTACTGTTTACACCTATGTTCAGGCTGTTGAGAGCTGGTGGGATGGCTGCTGCCAGATCTATGCTCAGTCCAAGGACGGCGGCTACTACATCTACGACTATGCTTGCACTGAAGAAGATGCTGCCAAGCTGGTTCCCGGCACCAAGATCAAGGTCACCGGCTACAAGGCTGAGTGGTCCGGCGAAGTGGAAATCACCGATGCCAAGATCGAGATTCTGGAAGGCACCTGGAAGGTTGAGGCTGCCACTGATGTTACCGCTCTGATGGGCACTGAAGACCTGGCCAAGCACATGAACGAGCTGGTTGCTATCAAGGGCCTGACCGTTGCTGCTTCCAAGGACGCTGACGGCAATGACGTTCCCTTCCTGTACAAGTGGGACGGCTCCGGTTCTCAGGGTGATGACATTTACTTCAATGTCACCATCGGCGAAAACACCTTCACCTTCACCGTTAACGCTTACATGATCGGCAACGAAGCTGCCTACAAGGCTGTTGAAGCTCTGAAGATCGGCGACAAGATCGATGTTGAGGGCTTCCTGTACTGGTACAATGCCGCTCAGCCCCATATCACCGCTGTAACCCCCGCTGCTTAATACAAGCTTAACTGTAAAACAAAGTCCTGGGTTCCTTTGAAACCCAGGACTTTTCGCTTGCAGGGATAACGCATTGGTATAAATGATCGTTTATCTTACGATGGATATTGTAGGGCGGGGGCTTGCTCCCGCCGAAATACTGCACTTTTGGCGGCGGGACCAAGGCCCCGCCCTACGAATTCTATCGAAAATTGCCGCAAGAACGATACCGAGCGGCCGCGAGCCTGACCGCCGCCGGCGGCGGATAAAGGGAAGGCGCAGCGTGTGCAGCGGTCAAAATTTCGTGAGCGGATAGCGAACAAGAAATTTTGGGCACCGCAAACGG
>JAZURG010000081.1:0-3069 GCA_045606145.1 Faecousia sp. | reverse complement strand
GACGAGAAGCTGACCGATGCCACCTTCGCCGTCACCGAGGAAATGCTGAAGGAAGGCGTCAAGATTCGCAAGGGTAAGAAGGTCTTCCACAAGGCCGTGCTGGCATAAGAAAGAATACAGTAGGGGAGGGTTATTAACCCTCCCTCATTGTAACGGTATGGAAGCGGTATTACAGATTTGAGGGCGGATTGAAAATCCGCCCCTACAACAAACGTCAAGGAGTTGTTGCGGTATGCTGGAACTTGCACGAGAATCTGATTTTGAAGCGGTAAACCGAATCGCTGCCCAGGTCCATGACCTTCATGTTTCTTGGCGGCCGGACCTGTACTGCCATACGGATTGCCTGTTACCCAAAGAGTATTACATGGAAGCGGTTCAGGAAAAGCGGCTGTTCGTTGCCAAAATCAACGGTCTTGTCGTTGGATTTGTCCTGTTTGTGCTGTGGGAGACCGGCGGCAGCGGAAATGTCAAACGCAGGGTAATGAACATCGACAGCATTGCGGTGGAGGAATCCTGCCGCAACCAGGGCATCGGAAAGCAAATGATGGAGGATGTTCGGGCGTTGGCCAAGGTCCGGGGTTGTACGGATATTCAGCTCAGTGTGTATCCCCAGAACGATGATGCGGTGGCGTTTTACCAGAGATGCGGATTTACCATCCGAAACATCAATATGCAACGAAAAGTATAACAAAAAGCGGCTCGTATTGAACTGCCCCTTGTCAAGTAGACCAGGAAAATAACTGAAAACATTTGCAAGCAGCTGCTGCCGTTATGGTGGCAGCTGCTTTGTTTAGGCCGCATAGCGAGCCTTGTACTTCTGGATTCGTTTGTTTACAGGAATCGGATATTGCGCCGGTTTATCGGTTGCCAGTGCCTCGGCACGGACTTCTGCTGGTGTTTTACCTTTGAAGCGAGATTGTACTCGTTCGTTACTGTAAAAGGCCATATAGTCAGCAATAGCTTTATGTAGAGTTTTCTCGTCGGTAAAAGCATTCAGGTAATACATTTCGCTTTTCACAATGCCCCAGAAATTCTCCGTCGGACCATTATCGATACAACAGCTAACCCTGGACATAGACTGTGTCATGCCCTGTTTCCGCAACTTATCCTGGAAGATCTTGCTGGTATATTGGAATCCTCTGTCGCTGTGAAATATGGGTTTAGCATCCGGATTAGCATGAATCGCCTTTGCAAAGGTATCCAACACCAGTTTGTTGTTATTTCGTCTGCTAATGACCCAGGAAACCGGAAAGAGATCGTACAGATCCAGAATTGCACTGAGATAAAGTTTGTGTACAGCAGGCCCCTCATACCACTTGAATTCCGTTACATCTGTGGCCCATTTCTCATTGGGAGCCTTTGCCCGGAAATCCCGGTTCAGAACATTTTCTGCTGTGGCTTCCGGAGTAGAAGGTTGGTATTTCTTATGCTTTCTGCGGATTACAGAATGGATGTTAATCGCTTTCATCACTCTGTGGATACGATTCTTACTGTAATGCTTGTTGTTTAGACGATTGATATATAACGTCATCCGGCGATAGCCAAGGATGTGATTGAACCGGTCGTCATACTCCCGGATTAACTGGGCAAGGAGAATATTCTCCTGTTCTGCTTCCGGTATTTCACGATTTCGCCATTTATAATAGGCAGCTCTGGTAATGCCCAGCTGCTGACACATCCAACGGATGCTCCAGTGCTTATTTTCATAGAAATACTGAATTGCCATGTACTTGGACTGGAATCTGACCTTTCCGAGCCTCACATCCCTTCTAATTCCCTCACTTTTTTAACAGCTCACACAGCATATCCCTTTCTTCAAGCTGTTTTTTCAATCGCTGATTTTCGCGACGAAGACGTTCCAGCTCATCCAATTCTTCGTCACTCTTATGGTGGCCGCGTTTGTCTTCAAGTCCGGCTTCTCCATCTTCACGGTATTTCTTAACCCAGGAATATACTTGACTGTAGGATACAGCAAACTTGGATGCAGCCCCCTTGTAGTCATTGTTATGACTGATACAATATTCAACGATCTCCTTACGCTCCTCCAGCGTAGTCTTTCTCCGTGCCTCCGCCATATAGACCTCCCGTTTCGGTTCGTAATCTTTGAGTTCCATATTGGCATTATAACACTTTACCCAGTGCCAGAGAAGTGTACTGGAAGATAATTTGTTTTGGGCAGAAATATCGACTAAGCTACCTTCCCCGTTGAGATATGCTTTGACACACTGACGTTTAAACTCTTTGGAATAGCAGGTATTTCCCGGCATCTTTATAAATGCAGAAGTTCCGCTAACTTTGTATTTGGCAAGCCATTTGTATATTGTATTCGGATTCATTCCGTAGACTGCTCTCAGCTGGGACTTTGTTACTTTCCCAGCCTGGAAAGCCTCGAGAATCTCTAGTTTTTCCTCCGCTGTGAATTTTGGTTTGGGCATAAAAAACCTCCTAAAGTAGACTTTGGTTATTTCCATTGTCTACTTTAGGAGGATCATATCAGTATGAGCCGCTTTTTCCTTATATAAGACTGTTTCGGAATTCCGCCATATCCACAACTTTTCCGGTGAGACGAGCTTCCTCAATGGCGCAGGCCATGAGATGGCTTTCCACAGACCGGGAAATGGAACTGCGGGAATCATTGCCGCCAGAGGACAGTACCCGCACCAGATCCTCCATGATGCCGCTGTCACCGCCGCCGTGACCGCTGGCGCTGCGGCCGATGGGGATGGTCCTGGAAATGGGTGCTTCCGTGTGGTTGCAACGGAAGTGGGTCACCGTAATGGATTTCAGTCCGTCATCTGCCAGAATCTCGCCGTTTTCGCACATGATATGGATGTTCCGGTGGATCCGGTCCGTTTGGGCAGTGAGAGAGAAGGTGGCAGTGACGCCGTTGTCGAATTCCATGATACTGCTCATGTGATCGCACACATCGTTGTCGCAGCGGTAAACGCACCGGCCGTAGGGCCCGGATTCCAGCGCAGCCCGCAGGGCTTCTTCCGTCTGCTCCAGGCAGACCACATCGGCAGGCCAATCACCAAGAATCGGTGCGTAGCACTTCCATGCATCGAAACG
>JAZURG010000080.1:0-15837 GCA_045606145.1 Faecousia sp. | reverse complement strand
TGCAATGGTGCGCATCACATGTTCCTGTGTCAGCTCCGTCCCCTTCAATTCGCCCACAATATGGCGGTCCCGCATGACGATGAGGCGGGAGCAGGTGCGCAGCATTTCTTCAATTTCGGAAGAAATGAAGGTAACGCTCATACCCTCTTCCGCCAGCTTCCGCACCAGACGCTGAATTTCCGTCTTGGTACCCACGTCAATACCGCGGGTGGGCTCGTCCAGAATCAGGTATTGGGGATGGGTCAAAAGCCACCGGGCCAGAATCACCTTCTGCTGGTTGCCGCCGGAGAGGGATTTGATGGGCGTTTCGGAAGAAGCGGTTTTGATATCCAGAGCCTTGATATATTCATCGGCAAACTTTTCCGCCTCCGCCTGGGAGATAGGCTTGAAAAAGCCCTTCATCACCTGCAGTGCCAGAATAATATTATCCCGGACGGAAAGATCGGCAATGATACCATCATCCTTGCGGTCTTCCGGCAGATAGCCGATACCGTGCTTCATGGCGTCCTTGGGCTTTGCGATCTTCACCTGCCTGCCATCCATTTTTACCTTGCCCCCCGTCACCCGGTCGGCACCGAAAATGGCACGCACGCTTTCACTGCGGCCGGAGCCCAGCAGCCCTGTAAAGCCGTTCACCTCGCCCTTGCGGATGGCAAATTCAAAGGGGTTCACGCCCTTGGCGCTGGAAAGGCCTTCCGTTTCGTAGACAGGGGTGGAAGTATCTTCTGCCGCGTTATCATCCCGCACCAGATCGCTCAGGCCTTCCAGTTCCTTGCCCATCATTTTTGCCACCAGTTCCACCTGGGGCAAATGCTCCACTTCGTATTCCCCCACCAGTTCACCGTTGCGCAATACGGTGATGCGGTCACTCACTTCGTACACCTGTTCCAGGAAGTGGGTTACGAAAATGATGCCCACGCCCCTGTTTTTCAGATCCCGCATGAGGGAAAACAGCATGGCCACTTCTTTATCGTCCAGGGAGGAAGTAGGTTCGTCCAGAATCAGCACCTTGCATTCCATATCCACCGCCCGGGCAATGGCCACCATCTGCTGCACAGCCAGGGAACAGCTGCCCAGCTGCTGCTTGGCTCTTGCCGGAATGCCCAGGTTCTGTAGGATGGCATCGGCCTTCTTTTCCATGTCCTTCCACTTGACGATCAGGTCCTTATTTCTGCCGATGTACATATTTTCCGCCACCGTCAGATTGGGGCACAGCGTGATCTCCTGATATACCGTGCTGATGCCCAATGCCTGTGCCTCCTGGGGCGAACGGATGGTCACTTCGCCGGCCCCATCCAGATGGATGTGGCCCGCGTCCTTGATATGCACCCCGGTCAGCACCTTGATCAGCGTGGATTTGCCGGCACCGTTTTCCCCCATCAGGGCATGGATTTCTCCTTTGCGCAGCGTGAAATCCACATTATGCAGTGCCCGGACACCCGGAAATACTTTGCCAATCCCACGCATAGACAAAACGACATCGTTTTGCATATACGTTCCTCCTTCCCTGTACCTATTTCAAAAACGTCCAAAGCGCGGTGCGGCATAAACCGCACCGCGCATGGGATTTACTTGTTCTGATTTTTTGTTTGAACGAATTATTCGCCCAGACCGAAGGTGTCGATTTCTTCCTGAGTGATGGTCTTGGCATCGAAGCCGCGTTCTTCGGAGATGATCAGCTTTTCTTCAATGGTTTCACCATTTTCCAGCTTCTGGATCAGGCCATTGATCACTTCAGCCTGGAAGGGAGAGCACTGGCCATCGTAGTTCCAGTTGCCGGCCAGCAGTTCGCGAAGAGCCCACTTGTTGCAGTCAAAGCCCATAACGATCACGTCGCCTTCAACGCCGTGGGTGATGCCGGCTTCGTCCAGAGCAGCCACAGCGCCCTTGGCCATGCCGTCGTTTTCAGCATAGATGATGTTGAAAGCTTCCTTGGAGTTGATCACGGATTCCACGATGTTCTTGGCTTCAGCTTCGTCCCAGGTAGCAGTCTGCTGCACAACAATCTTCCAGGCTTCGTCGGCAGCAACCTTTTCGTCCAAAGCACCGGTACGGCCGATCTGAGCGTCGGAGCCCATGGCACCCTGGATGTGGATGATGTTGTATTCAGGCAGGTTCAGGCTGATCAGCCATTCCACAGCCAGCTTGCCCTGGTTGGCCATGTCGGAAACGACGGCAGCATTGTACAGGCTTTCGTCGCAGGCGATCATACGGTCGAACAGGAACACGCCAATGCCATTTTCCTGAGCGGACTGCAGCACGGCATCCCAACCGGTGGTTTCAGCGGCGGAGATGAGCAGGTAGTCCACGCCGTCGGTGATGAACTGCTGAGCAGCGGCCAGCTGTTCGTCATTCTTGAGGGAGTAGAAGGTCAGCGCCTTGTATCCGTTTTCTTCGCAGAAAACCTTTTCAAAGTCCTTCACGTTGGCTTCACGATAGCCGGATTCAGAGGGGGGGTTGTTCACGATGCCCACAGTGATTTCAGCCAGAGCAGCAGTGCAGCCCAGGGCCAGGATCACCAGCATGGCGACCAAGAGACGAGCAAATTTCTTCATGGAAAATACCTCCTGTTTTATTCCCTGCCTTGGCAGGCTTCTGTTGTTCTTATTGTATATGATGCAGAAAATATTTACATTCAATTTTTTCTGACTTTACATCAATATTTTTGGTAATTTTATCATCTTTTTTGAGCAAATGCGAAATTTATTCGATTTTTGATACTTTTTTTCGCGGCACTATGCGATATTACAAAATTATGCTATACTTTTCTTATGAAGAGGTGTTGCCAATGAAAAAGCATGCTCAGCCCGACCGTTCCATCGAACAGCAAATCAGACGCCTGCTGATCACCGTTCTGCCGGTGATGGGCTTTATTATCGTGCTGCTGATTGTGATGATGCTGTCCATCAACAGCCAGTACACCGGCGTTTTGCAAAGCGCCAATACCGCTGCCGATTTTAATAAGGAATTCAAATTCATGCTGGATTCGGGCATGTACAACCACGTCATCGCCCCCCGCAGCAAGTCCTCTTTGGAAACGCTACCCATGGACGTACTGACCGATGCTGAGGATGTATTGAAACGACTGGAAAGCACCACCACATTGCGAGATAATCGCTGGCGCATCCAGAGCATGCTGGACATGTGCGAAAACCTGCGTAATTATATGTTAGAAATTGCTCTGGAGGAATCCTACGACCAGCGAATGGAATTGCTGGAGAGGAATATCCGTGGCGAAACCGGCCTGACCAAACTGATTGAAACCTACATGCATGATTTTATCGACGATGAAGTGCGGGAAATGGCGCGGCTGCAAAAATGGATCACCACCCAGGTGTTAGCCGTGATCATTATTGTGGCGGCAGGCGTGATGCTGCTGGCCGTGGCCATGGGCTTTTATGCCGTCCGGGTCACCAAGAGCATCACAGGCCCCATCGGTGCTCTGTCCAAAAAGGCGCAGCAATTCGGTGAAGGGGATTTCTCTTCCGTGCCCGTGGAAACTCATATTACCGAGCTGAAAACCCTGGACAGCGGCTTTGACGAAATGGCAAGGCGGGTGGACGCCCTGATGGCCAAACAGATTCAGGACCAGAAATCCCTGCACCGGGCAGAGCTGGAACTGATGCAAGCCCAAATCAACCCCCATTTCCTTTATAATACCCTGGACTCCATCGCCATTCTGGCCGAAAGCCAGCGGGAAGAAGATGTGGTGAACATGGTCACCAGCCTGTCCACTTTCTTCCGCAATTCCCTGAATAAAGGGGAGGACATCATTTCTCTGGGCGCCGAACGCACCCAGGTGGCCAGTTATCTGGAAATTCAGCAAATTCGTTACAGCGACATCCTGCAGTATGAAATCTGTATCCCGGATGAACTGCTGGACTGCCGGGTGCCCAAGCTAATTTTGCAGCCCCTGGTGGAAAACGCCCTCTATCACGGCATAAAAAACCGCCGGGGCATGGGCAAGATCACCGTCACCGGCGAAGCAGACGGACAGGATCTTTTGCTGAAAGTTTCCGATAACGGCGCCGGCATGGATGAAGAACAGGTGAAGGAACTGCAGGCCGGCATTTATGAAGACAAGCACACAGGCCTTGGCCTTGTAAATGTACACAAGCGCATCCGCCTCTACTGCGGCGAGCCCTACGGCCTGTTCTTTGAAAGCCAGATGGGCAAAGGCTCCACCGTATCCATTCGCTTGCCCCAAAGCCGCACCCTGGGAAAGGAGAATGAACCGTGATGAAAAAATGGCTGACGCTTCTTTTGCTTCTTTGTACAATCTGCCTGACTGCCTGCTCCCCCGCCCCTTCTTCCAACACCGAAGAATTTGACGATTTCATTGTGGTGGGCTTTTCTCAGGTGGGGGCCGAAAGCGACTGGCGAAACGCCAATACCCGTTCCATGCAGGCAGCCCTTTCGGAAGAAAACGGTTTCCGTCTCATCATCGATGACGCTCAGCAAAAGCAGGAGCGGCAGATTACTGCCATCCGCAATTTCATCCATCAGGGAGTGGATTATATCATCCTAGCCCCCACCACCGAAAAAGGATGGAACACGGTGCTGCAGGAAGCAAAGGCCGCCAATATCCCCGTCATCATTGTGGACCGCATGATCGAAGCGGAGGACGATTCCCTCTTCACCAGCTGGATCGGCTCCGATTTCAGAAGAGAAGGCGATACCGCCGTCAAATGGATGGAGCAGCATTTTGGCGCTTCCCCCATCCGCATTGTGCATCTGCAGGGCAATATCGGCTCTTCCGCTCAAATCGGCCGCACCGCCGGGCTGGATGAAGGGCTGAAAAACAACGAAAACTGGCAGCTGGTTTACCGGGACACCGGAGATTTTACGCAAGCAAAAGGCCAGGAGCTGGTAGAAGCGCTGCTGGCCGAAAATGTGGATTTTAATGTGATTTTTGCAGAAAACGATAATATGGCATACGGCGCCATGGATGCCCTGAAAAACGCCGGCCTCATTCCCGGCAAGGATGTAATGATCATTTCTTTTGATGCCAACCGCGCCGCATTGGATATGGTGCTTTCCGGTGAAATTGCCTATGATGTGGAATGCAATCCCCTACATGGCCCCCGGGTGCAGGCCATCATCGAAAAGCTGGAATCCGGTCTTTCCACACCCAAGCTGACCTATGTGGAAGAATCCGCCTTTGACGCTTCCATCCTCACAAAAGAGATGATCGACAGCCGGGGTTATTGATCCTGCTGAACCAGGTTCCGGTATTCCTTGGGAGTCATCCCTTCCATCTTCCGGAACACATGGCTGAAATAATTGGGCTCGTTATAGCCGATTTCCATGGCAATGGCAGACAACTTCATATTGGTTTTGGCCAGCAATTCCTTGGCCTTTTCAATGCGCATGGCGGTAAGATAATTGATAAAGGAGCGGCCCAGCGTTTGAGAAAACACGGTGCTGAAATGAGCGGAAGATAGGCCCACATATTTGGCAACACTAATCAGGGAGATATTGGGATCGCAGAAGTTTTCCGCTACATATTTTTCCGCTTTGCTGATCACATGGCTGTATTTCACGCCGGTCATGCTTTCCTGCTTCATGCCCACCGCCTGCTGCAGCAATTGAATGGCCATTTCCCGGAAACTTTCCTTGCGGCCGGAGGCAGCGAAAATATCGTGCCGATCGCTTAATTTTGTGGCAATATCTTTCATATCCACCCCGGGTGTTGCCCGGGCAATTTGCTGCGCCGTCATTTTTAGCAGATCCAGCAGCGCATAATACCGCATCAGCATGCTGCCAAAGCGGCTTCCCTCCGGGCTTTCCAGCACATCATCCACCAGACGGGGCACATCTGCTGCCGCTGCATGCTGCAATTTCTGTCGGAATTCTTCCCCGAAAGGATCACCCAGTTCAATCATTTCCACGGCAATCTGCGCCGTATCGTTCACGTCCACCACCTGGCCCACGGACACACTGTACACCTTTTTCAGCACGTCCGCCGCCGTCTTGTAGGACACGCACACGCCGCTCAGCCGCTGCACCACATTGCCGGTAACGGTGGTGACAACAGGGCAGATTTCCTTCATTTCGTGGCGGAAGATATTGATGAACTGATACGCCTTTTCGCTCAATTCTTCCTGAGTTTGCCCGCAAAAAAGCACAGTCAGCTGGTTCGCCTCCCCAAAATAATAAAGGGGCAGTTTCTGCTGTTCCAGAATATTTTCCACCGTATTCCTCAGCGGCTGATGGTTCATCTCTTCCGAACCCAGATCAAACAAAACCAGCTGATAACAGGGCTTTACAATATCCATCTCCAGCGCCCGTGCCCGCTCCAGCAGCGTAGCGGTATTCAGCCCGCCGTAAAGCAACTGCTGCATAAAATGCTGCCGCAGGGCCTGCTGCACTTCGTCCTGATCATACCCCTTGGGCAGGGAGCTTTTCTTTTTCCCTTCTTCAATCCGCCGGGCCATATCTTCGATCACTTTGGTCAATTCCGCCGGGCGGATGGGTTTGAGCAGATATTGATCCACGCCAAGCGAAATGGCCTTCTGGGCTGATTCAAAATCCCCGTAGCCGCTGATGATGATAATTTTCAGCCAGGGCATCATGGCCTTGGCATGGCGGATCAGTTCAAACCCGTCCAGAAACGGCATCCGGATATCCGTCAATACAATATCCGGCATCAGATCCTGCATCATAGACAGGGCCATTTCCCCATCCGATGCTTCACCGCAGAAGGAAAAAGGCCCGGGCATCTGCTCGATCACATTGCGGATGCTTTGACGGATGAGCAATTCATCCTCCACCACAAACACCTGATACATCCTTTTCCCTCCTTCCTTTTCATGCAGCACACTGTTTTCGTATGTTCGTCCATTTACTGTCAGTATACCATAAACCTTCTTATTTCTGCAATATGCATTCCGGCCCGGCATGCTATCTCATTGCCGGTAACCTCCTGTTTTTTCCTTTCCTCTGCCGGCAAATCTTTTTCTCAGATCAGTATCCCGTCTAAATGATCCACTTCATGCTGGATGATCTGGGCTGTCCAGCCGGTAAAGGTTTTGATGCGCACCTGAAAATCGGCAGTTTGCCATTTCACTTTGATGCTTTGGTAACGTCTGCATTTCAGAGGCCCGCCAAGCAGAGAAAGACATCCTTCCTCCGTTTCATATGCCCCGGATTTTTTGATAATTTCCGGATTAAACATGGTCATGTAGCTGCCATGATCATCAAACACAATGATCCTTTTCAAAACGCCGATCATGTTGGCCGCCATGCCAACGCATGTATCCTTGTGGGCCGTCAGGGTGTCCAGCAAATCCCGGGCCGCCTGCATATCTTCCTTTGTGGCCGTTTCCGATTTTGCGCCCAACAAAATGGGATCGTGTATCAATTCTTGAACCATAGCACACCTCATGAATCCTGTTTTTCTGCGCACAGCACTCTTGTTTCATTATACCACAGCATGGATCATCATTCCACATTATTTGTTCGCCCTGGCTCTTTTTCGGCCGTAAAAAATGGAGCGAACTTCATCTCTCCATTTTTTGTATATCCTGCTCTGTTTATTTTCCGGCACGCAGATTTTTCACCGTTTTGTTTTCCAGCGTAATGTGGCTGTAGAAGCGCAGGCCGCCTTCTCCGGCAGGGCCCTGGGCCTCGATGCCCACCTTCACCGTCTTTTCCACCGGCAAATGGAACAGCCGCACCATATAGAAATTTTCGCCGTCCAGAGAATAATGGGTGCAGAACACAAACCCTTCAAAGCAATTTAGGTACAAAAAAACCCGGAAACCGTTGTGGTTCCTGGGTTTTTGAGGTATTTGACTGATAGATCAGCGCTTGGAGAACTGGGGAGCGCGACGAGCAGCCTTGAGACCGTACTGGTCACCCTTACAGGATTATGAAACGTTGGTCTCACTTAGCAAAACGGCCATTTTTCAAATTTGGTTAGCCCTTTTTTTATCCCGGGGAATCCTGTCTTTTCCTGTAGATTGGTCGTTCTCCTACAGTGATGATGCTTCGCTAAATGCCTCCCTTATCCTGTAATAGATATCCTGTGGATTGTGGTACTTAGCCTTTGCATAAATGTCCATAGTTACTTTACTGTTTTTGTGTCCAGCAAGATATTGGACAGTTTTGGGATCAACTCCAGCAAAAATCAGATTTGTTATGTATGTGTGTCTTAATTGGTGTGGTGTAACACGAAAATCAATACTATACAAAACATGCTTATTATGCAAATCCGATTGTCCCTTTGCCGGAACAATTGTCTTAACTTTTTTCTCGCCATTCCGGTATACATATATTTTCCGTGCAAAAATCGATCTCGTATTTATATATTGCCAAAGCCGTCTGAATTGTGACTCCGATAAAGGCTTCCCTTCACTGCTGGCAACTACATATTCAGATTTCGATATGCGTTTGGCTTCTGCTAAACAAATGACTAGCTGCTTAGGAATCGGAATATCTCGCTTTGATGCATTTGTCTTTAATTCCGACAGGATAACCGGTCGGTTATTCTCTGTGTGCCACGCTCTCCTTACACTGATATAAGGGGTCTTCGATCCTAAGTGAACGCAATCCCACTGAAGAGCTAGGATCTCTTCACGACGAAGACCAGCGTATAGACCAAGCATTACAAAGACATATGGCGGTAATCCTTTGATTGCACATAGTAGCCGATCTACTTGATCATCCGTCAGGGATTCAACCACCTTAGGTTTTTGCCCACCCCTTGAAGGAATTCTGACAAATGGACTGTTACTAATGATATTACTTTCTTCTGCAGATTCGAATATTAGTTTCAGTAGCATATGAACAGATGCATAAGTAGAGGTGGATTTATCAGTTAATCTCGATAGTGTAACCTTAATGTCATCCGCTGTCACTTCTGATACATGAAGGTTACCAATCGATGGAATAATGTATCTTTCGATCAATTGACTGTAAATAGACAATTTTGTTTCTCTAATGCCTATCGAGTACATACAGAGCCATTTTCTACTGTACTCTCCTACAGTCGGATTTTTTCTGAGTAAGGCTTCTGCTTTGATCTTTTTTTCAGCTTCCTGCACTTTTTTATGAAGTTTATCTCTGTTAATTGCGTAAAGCTGAATACTCTTTCCATCTGCATTTACCAAACACGCTCTGTTGTAAGTCTTTCCCCTTATAATCACTTCCGGGTACTCAGGAACAATATCCTTCTTTGCCATACTACAAGTACCTCCATCACTTTACTGATATTTATGATGCTGACCTACTAAATGCTTGACAAACAGCAGCATATGTCATATCAGGTCTGTTGTATTTTACTTTTGCATAGATATCCATGGTAATTTTGCTATTCTTGTGGCCGGCCAAATACTGGACTGTCTTTGGATCCACAGATGCATGAATCAAATTTGTAATATATGTATGGCGAAGCTGATGTGTTGTCACATGAAAATCCAGCGTATAGATAACATGTCCATTATTTGTTGCATGTTGCCCCTTAGAAGGTTTCACTACTTTAACAATCCGCTCACCATTTACATACTTGTAGTACTTATGTTCAGCAATAGATCTTCTCAGGATATATTGCCAGAGGCCCTTAAACTGTGTATAGCTCAACGGCCCCCCATCTTTATTGGAGACAACATAATCTGAGTTAGTTTTTGCCTTTACTTCCTTCAAACAATCAACCAATCTCTGAGGTATCGGAATATCTCTATGAGCAGCACTGGTCTTCAATTCGGGTAAAATGACAGGCCGATTATGCTCTGGATGCCACGCTCGTCTCACAGTTATGTAAGGAGTTGAACAATCAAGATAAACAGAATCCCATTGTAATGCCAAACTTTCTTCACGGCGAAGGCCAGCATATAGTCCCAACATTACAAAGACATATGGTGGCAAGCCTTTGATTGCTGATAGGAGTTTTTCTACCTGATCATCTGTTAATGGTTCCCTATCCTCTTGCTGTTTTCCGCCTTTGCCAGAAACTTTCTTACATGGCGAAGCAGTGATGATTTTGCTTTCCTCAGCTGATTCAAAGATGCACTTCAGCAGCATATGAACATTGTGGTAAACCGATGCTGATTTTCCTTTCAGACTGGCCAGAGTCATTTTGATATCATCTGAAGTCACAGAAGCCATATACATATTACCAATATGCGGAACAATATATCTTCTGACTGCTGCCCGATAGTTATCAAGCGTCGTTGTTCTAATATTTATTGAATGCATTTGCAGCCACTTTTCACAATATTCAGAAACTTTGGGCGATTTCTTTCGAAACACTGCATCATCTATTTCTTTCTTAGCCTCCAGCACTTTATGGAACAGTTCCTCTTTGGTTTTTCCATACAGTGAAACACGTTTCCCATCTGCATTGGTAATTCTGGTTCTGTAATATTCAATCCCTTTACTTACAAACTTACTATAGTCAGGGATATTCCTTTTCTTTGCCATTTCTCTAGTACCTCCACAAAAATCTAACAGCTGTTGACTCTTATTTACCAAAGATTTACTTCACAAGCAAGGATGACGCATTGTCACAGCTTTCTCTGATTGCGATACGTATCCATACTTCTCGTAATCCTTGGCCTATGAGTGCATTTTGCAACATATTCATGCAAAGCTGCTTCAGTAAAGTACACACAGCCATTGGGAACGTACTGAACAAAAGCAATTAATCCATTATTTCTTGCAGCATCCAATGTAGCCAGGCTAATGCCCAGAATCCGTGCTGCATCTTTTCTTCCAATGAGTTTTTCCATTTTTATCCTCCAGTAAATCTTTCCAGTATACCAGGCTGCAAACAGCTTATTCGCAACATAGCCCCATTTATGTCGCTCCTTCCCAAGGTCACGCACACAACAGGAACTCCCTCGCTAGTCAGTGGAGGGCCGTAGTAGAAGTATCATTATCCCCATGCGGCTTCTTCGCGCCTCCCCTGCAACAGAGAGGTCTATGGAATACGTTGATCGCTCCGCACAATTGCATTATGGCGCCGTTCCATATGTCGCTACACCGCATGGTTTAGTACCTGATATATCTGGGTATGCTTTTGTCAAAATACTTGAGAAACATATGTCCCCATAAGGGATTAGGAAAATCAAGCATTTCGGCACCCTCACAACTCCACTTTTAACAATTTTTTCATTTTCTTGAGAGCCTGCTTCACACTTTTCTTGACAGCGCTACTGCAAACACCCTCTTGTTTTGCTATTTTTTCATAGGTTAAACCACGATAAAAATGAGCATAAACTCTTCGCAACTGTGTGCTTGTTAATAGGCTCAATGCTTCATGAAGCTTCTGATTGATGTATCTGACTTCAACCTCTTCTTCAAGCAAAGGACCCTCTTGAATCCTTGAGTAATGATTCTCATCATCGCGACTCAATGTGTATGTAGCATGATGATAGTGCTGTTTGAAACGATAAGCATTCTCTCTTCGTTCATCTTCTTTGATGACTTGGTGGATCTCCTCTGTAATATCCACATACTCATCCTGATCGCAGAAAAAGTAGTGTTCCTTGAGATTAATTCTAACCACTGTTTTTCTCCCTTCTTCTGAATTAAGAAGAAAAATCAGCAGGTGATCTGCAGCGTAATTCAACATGCCTACTGTCGCATTTATTCCAATTTTGTCGATGAGAATAAAAGAGGAGCACACCTGCAATCGGATGCGCTCCTCTTTGTTTGATACTTTTTGAAATTGGGAAAATTCTTTGTTTATGTTGATAGAAACTCTTTAGACTCACAATTATCACCAGCCGTTTTGATTTATAAATATTACGGCAAGTGCACAATTGGGATTCCTTCAAGAATACATTTGCAAATCACAAGCTTTTGTAATACTTACAGGCACATACTATGCTTGAGTAGTGGAAAATATTCTTGATATAACACTACAATAACCAAAAAACAATATTAATACATTATTACATTTCACTGAAGTGTTTGTTCTTCTGTATTCTTATAGCACCAGTCGCAAAGTTTTCGCTTAGCAGATGTAGATCGGGCATAATGAAACTATCGCTCGGTCATGAAAGGAAGTGAGATTATGAACTCCTACTCTGTCAGAATCAAAGAAATACGGAAAATCCGAAAGCTAACTCAAATAGATATGGGCCACCTCTTAGGCATAAGTAACACCATGTATTGCCTTTACGAAAATGAAAAAAGGCGAATGAGCATCAATATGCTCTGCCAAATAGCTGATATACTTGAAACCTCCACAGATTATCTTCTATTTAGAACAAATAATCCAGTTCAACCCAAGTTATAAAATTTCTCTGTATCTTCTCTTGCGAAACAAAAGGTGTTTTGATACACTTAATATAGTTTAGGTAGAGAAAGGAGCAGATCGCTTTGATAGATAGAACCTACATTGCTATAGATCTGAAATCCTTTTATGCCTCCGTAGAATGCAGAGAACGCGGTCTGGATCCACTCAACACCAATCTGGTTGTCGCTGATGAAAGCCGTACCGACAAAACGATTTGTCTTGCTGTTACACCTTCTCTCAAAATGCATGGAATCTCAGGACGCGGACGCCTTTTTGAGGTTCGTCAAAAGGTTAAACAAGCCAACTATGAGCGCAGTCAACTTTTACCCGATCACAAGCTGGATGGGTCTTCCTACTTGTTTTCCGAATTGCAACAAAATCCAAAATTAGCTATTGATTTCATAATTGCCCCTCCCCGAATGGCATACTATATGGAATATTCTACTCAGATATATCAGGTGTATATGAAATACATTGCACCGGAAGATATCGTTGTTTATTCCATTGATGAAGTATTCATGGATGTTACCAATTATCTCGCTACATATAATCTTTCGCCTCATGATCTTGCTATGAAAATTATTCTCGACGTGTTGGAAACCACCGGTATTACTGCTACAGCTGGAATAGGAACAAACCTTTTTCTCAGCAAAGTTGCCATGGATATTGTTGCAAAGCATATCCCAGCAGATGAGAATGGTGTGCGTATAGCTCAACTAAATGAAGAATCCTTCCGCAAAACGCTATGGAATCATCGTCCTCTCACTGATTTTTGGCGTGTTGGTAGAGGTTACGCAAAGAAGCTGGAAGCCAACGGAATGTATACCATGGGTGATATTGCGCGTTGCTCTGTCAACAACGAAAACATTCTCTATAAGCTTTTCGGCAAAAATGCCGAATTGCTAATTGATCATGCCTGGGGCTGGGAACCGTGCACAATTGAAGCGATCAAAGCATATAAACCCAGCACAAACAGTTTAGGCAGCGGTCAGGTTCTTCAACATCCATATGAATATGATAAGGCAAAATTAGTGCTGCGAGAAATGGCTGATCTTTTAGTTCTGGATCTGGTTGATAAAGGGCTCGTTACTAATCAAATAGTCATTACCATTGGATACGATATTGAGAATCTAACCGATCCTATTCGCAGAAAGAACTATAAAGGAGAAATCGTCACAGATCCCTATGGCCGGCAGATTCCAAAGCACAGTCATGGCAGCATAAATCTGAAGCAGTATTGTTCATCTACCAAGATTATTTTGGACGCTGTTTCTGAGTTATATGATTGTGTTATTAACCCTGAACTCTTAGTACGAAGATTGAATATAACAGCAAATAATGTCATATCAGAAAGCGAAGCCAAGAGCCTCCCTCAACCGTCTGAACAGCTTGATCTGTTTACCGATTATGCTGCTTTAGATGAACAACGAGCACAACAGGAAGCTGAAATGGTAAAAGAAAAGAAAGTCCAGCAGGCTTTACTGGACATAAAAAAGAAATTCGGAAAAAATGCTATTCTCAAAGGCATGAATTTTGAAGATGGTGCAACCGCAAAAGATCGTAACCAACAAATTGGAGGACATAGGGCATGAGCGAAAAATACAGCGATATCATCCATCTGCCTCATCACTCATCCAAAGTATATCCTCCCATGCCCATGTCAGATCGAGCAGCACAGTTCTCCCCCTTTGCTGCTCTCACTGGGTATGATGCTGCCATTGATGAAACAATTCGCATGACGGATAAAGAGATCTTCCTAAGCGAAGACTCTCTGTCACTTCTTGATGCAAAGCTTCAAATTCTTCAAAACAACGTCGATAAACATACCATAGTTCGTTTCACACATTTCAAACCAGACCCACATAAAGAGGGCGGCGAGTACATTACTTCGGTCGGGACAATTAGAAAAATTGATACTTATAGTCGCGTTCTCTTCTTAACTGACGGTACAAAACTGCTTCTTGATCAAATCATCGATATTGAGTGCGACCTTCTCAATTCCTATTTTCAGAAATAAATGATTACAAACTGTAAAGCCACGTTAACTCATCAGCATTTTCCGATTCAATATCAAAAATCTATTAGACCTTCTATTCACTAATCAGTTTATATTCGACTCCTGATCTAAAAGAAGCGCCGTTCATGTAGGCGCTTCTTCTTTGCTACAGCATTATGGAGATATCAATACATTGACAATTAATATACACACACAATATTACACACACAATTGAAATAAATTCATCCTTATGCCAGAGTGATTTGCAATGTTCATATTAACAATAGATATATTCACATAAGCAGCAAAAAGGATATTCATTACAGACCATATGAAACTACTACTGTTTCAGCCGCATGTTGCACTATTTTTTATTTATCTTTTGTTGTTTATCTTTTGGGGTTTTTATTATCTCTTCATCATCTATTTTACATACTCTTTCATCACATGATTCAGCAGCATGAGCTTTCAATTTCACAAATGCATTCCTGATATACTTTGACAAATGTATACCCAATAAACCAGCATTTCCCAAAATAGACAATGCACCATTGGAAACAAAAAAATTGCAGTACTGTTACGAAACAGATTATTGTTAATGTCCATCATCTTATCTAATTGCGCTGCCAAAATAATAATAATAAAAATTGTCGTCTTTTTTTTAGCAGGCCTTTGTAACCGACAGCTGAATTGACATCCCTATTACGAAATGCAGCAATTACTCCTGTTATATAGTCAAGCGCCATAATAATTAACAGGATTTCCAGCGGTGTATCCCAACCACCTATAATTGCATCAATCAGCTTTGTTTCATTTAGGCTAGTACCGGTCATTTTTTCTCTACCCTTTCTTTATTTCTTCATGACAAATTATAAACGATGTATTGTTTAATATGAAGTGCAAATCTAGTGCAGATATCGTACAGTTTTTACATTGACCAATGTAACGATTTAAAGTTATTTTTCGTCTATATTATTGGATATACTCCCGTATAACAGAAATATGTCTGAAAGAAAGGAAGAATGGTACCCATGAAAAAAATGATTATTCTCTTTCTCATAATGATTTTTACCTGTATGGGTGGATCGGCAGAAAGCAATCCAAAGGATCTTCCATTGACAGAACGCATGCCTATGTACACACAATTTTTGGATCTGCGCTATACCTATGGCGGATTGGCTCAACTTCCTTTGGAAGAAAAATATCAAGTGCTACAACGGATGCAAACGCTTGGGTTTGCTATGGAAGAACTTCCGGAGCCTTCGGAAGACCATGCGGAAGAAGTCTATCGGATGCTGATCGAGAAGTATATCGGTCCATATGACGCCGCTTCCCCGCTGGATATTATTCTGCTGTTGGAAGGGGACATGACTTTCTGGCCGCTGGAAATGATAGCGTGGTACAGCAGTTATTTGTTCTCTCATAACCGGAATCAGGATTCCTGGCAGACCATCCTGCCCGGCGAAGAAGACCTGACGGAAGATGAGGCAGTGCAGCTTGCCGTACAGGCGGTGTGTGATGCCACCCAGCTGCCCCGGGAAACATTTGACGGATATGTTTTCTCGGTGGATTTCTTTATGCATGATACCTGCCCGGA
>JAZURG010000079.1:0-34530 GCA_045606145.1 Faecousia sp. | reverse complement strand
GTCTACGATGAGATCACCGAAAAGCACGACTCCGCTGAGTTCGTCCACAACGTCATGACCCTCGATCTGCCTCTGCGCAAGGCAACCTACACCGACTATCATCAGGCAGTGCGTGAAATCGAATATTTCATCCAGAAGAATGCCGACAAGGGTACTTTCAACTTTGCCGGCAACGCCGCTATGCACATCTACGCGGGAACCCTCGCCCGCTGGGAGCGCCAGCAGAATACCGAGACCATTCCCATGGAACTGCATATCGTTCGTCTGGGTGATATTGCCATTGCAACCAATCCCTTTGAGCTGTTCCTGGACTACGGCAACCGCATGAAGGCCCGTGCCCGTGCCAAGCAGACCTTTATCATGCAGCTGACCGGCGGCTCTATGGGCTATCTGCCCACAGAAAAGGCGGAGCAAGGCGGCCATTACAGCGCCTACATCAGCAGCGGCCAGTTCGGCCATGAAGGCGGCGACCTGCTGACCCGTAAGACCATTACCACCATTAACAAGATGTTTGAAAAAGGAGATTAAGTCTATGAGAGCTGCGTTTGTTGGATTTGGCGAAGTCAATACCCCCGCTGAGATCATTCTGAAGAAGTGCCGGGATGCCGAGGCAGGTTTGAAGGCCGAAGGCCTGGACATGGTCAGCGTTTACCCCGTGACCGATGACTACGAGGAAAAGGATATTCAAAAGGCTGTTGCCGCACTGGAAAAGGAAGCCTTTGACGTGCTGATCCTTTGTATCGCTGGTTGGATCCCCACCCACGCGGTTGTGAAGATCACCGAGCATTTCCGCCATAAACCTATGGTCCTTTGGGGTCTGTGCGGCTGGATGGAGGGTGACCGTCTGGTGACCACTGCCGACCAGGCAGGTACCACCGCTCTGCGCAAGACCTTCTACGATCTGGGTTACGATTTCAAGTACATCTATGATATTATCAGCCTGCCCAGCAAGACCAAGGCTGTTTATAACTATGCCGTTGCAGCCGGTGCGGCAGCTAAGCTGCGTCATGCCCGTGGCGGTATGGCCGGTTACCGGGACATGAATCTGTACGGCACCCTGTATGACGGCGGCTCTCTGAAGCGGGAGATCGGTCCGGAGATCGAAACCTTTGAAATGCTGGAGATCCAGCAGCGCTATGAAAAGCTGGATCCTGCCGATGTGCAGGCTGTTATCGACGGCCCCATGGCCAAGTGGAATTTCCTAAAGCCTGCAGATCCCGAGAGCATGAAGAAGGCTGCCGGTTACTATCTTGCTATCAAGTCCATCTGTGACGAGCGTGGCTATGAGGCTATTTCTCTGAAGGATGTGGACGGCATGAAGAAGCTGCTTGGCTTCCCTCCCGCACCTATTCTGATGCTGCTGTCCGATGAGGCAAAGCTGTGCACCACTCCCGAAAACGACTCTCTGGGTAACATCACCCAGTTGATGGTCAAGTATCTGACCGGCCAGTGCGCCTTCTATCTGGAATTCTACGAGTTCTTTACTGACCGTGTTCTGGCCGGTGTGCCGGACTATATCCCCGCAGAAGTAGCCGACGGCGGTGTTACCGTTATGCCCGCTGCTTTCGGTGAACTGTCTGAGGGTATCTTGAATGTAAGCAAGGTCAAGACCGGCCAGGTGACCATGTGCCGCCTGACCTGCATCGATGGCCGGTACTACATGCACATGGTAGTCGGCGAGGGTATCACTCCCCGGAAGTGGGAGGAAGCCGGCTGGACCCAGCCTGCGCCCCAGCTTCCCGGCCTGGAGATCCTGCTGGAGGATGTAGAGGACTTTGCCCAGAAGGTTATGTGCCAGCACTACATCATTTCCTACGGCGACAACAGCGAACGGATGCAGAACCTGTGCGACATCCTGGGCATTCAGGTAATTTGATTGGATGATACCAAAAGAGTCTGTTGCTTGGCAACAGACTCTTTTTGTTTGGAATATTGCTAAATTTTCATGATTTTAAGCTCGTGTTTTCCAAAGTGGAGCGATGCCGCTGTATTAGTCGCAGGAATAGACAGCAGTGCGTCATTTTCGTGATCTGCAGTATTATGGAGGTGCAGCTCATAGCCATTGTCATTTGCACTGAAAGAGGAAAGAATGATCTCTGGATTGTCAATGGTGACAACACTGTTTTTCTTTTCACCTTCACCAGAGGTAAAAATGGAGATCAGTTCGGGAGCTTCGTTGTAAATCTGTGCTTCCCGGGCAATGTTCTTTTCAGTAGTGATTCTGAACGAAAAATGCCGTTCACCCATATCGATGTGATTGATAAATCTGTCATGGGGCGCGATTTGTCGTTTCTGAATGGGATGCGCCGCGTAGATCGGGGTGCGCAGCAGAGAAAGCTTGATACAGTTATCTGTAAAGCTGCCTCCGTAAATACCGTTGTTTACCACATACAAAGCATCGTCCTCATTCTTGATGCTGCACCATTTGTGGAACACAGCCTCTCTTTCGTCATCATACAGTTCTTCGTAACCGAAAGCGGTTTCGCCGTAGGGTTTGCCCTGAACCAGAGAGTCAATTCTGTATTTTACCATTTTGTTAGGCTCATTGGAGTACATAACGATATTCACATCGATATATGTGCCTTGCTTGGGGATTGTATATGTAACTACGGCGCTGGAACGGCCATAAGTAAACAATGCTTCTACCTTTGTTCTGACATCTCCGTTTTCTACAATGCGTACGCTGGGTGTATTTTCTTCGGGATATCCAATGAACGCATTGGCTTCCTGCGCTGCCATCAGGTTAAAGCAGCCTTCGTAGTTTTTGAAGGCGTTAACTTTCATGCCCCAGGGATCTTCGTCATCCTTGAATACCTCTAAAATGCCGCTGTTTTCAATATAGCGCTTTCCGTCGACTTCATAGAAATTAATCAGACCGGTTTTCTTGCTTATGGACACCCGCATCCGCTCGTTGACGACAGATACAGAATCGTCAGCATCTGTACTTTCCGGAATATCGGATTTTTTTAACACCTCCAGCTTGCAGTTAAAACGGCTGACACAAGACGGCGCGACCGTTGCAATAAAGCTGATTCGTTTCACCCAATCCAGGTTGATCGTACATGCCGGCTTTTCGTTCTGTGTGGGCAGTTTGTTGCCCTGCTCATCATATGCGGTTGCAATGGTGATCTCATCTTCGTTCCAGTTTTGGTTTTGGAGCAGGAACTCAACTTCAAATACTCCTTCTATTTCGTAGGGGTGAGGGTTGAAAACCATCACCGGGATCTCGCCCTCAGCGGCTTTCGCCTGGCCGTCGCATAGCTTGATAAAGGCCTTGTTATACAGTTTATCTACAATTTCCTCACCGTAAGCAAAGGTCTGCAAGCTGTCTTTTTCCACAGGCGCAATCGCACTGCCGGGAAGAATGTCGTGGAACTGACAGAAAGCAAGTGCCTTCTTAGCCTTCTTCAGTTCTCCCAGATCAAAGGTAACATCTGAGTTCATCTTAGCGTAACTCATAATCTTCTCGGTTTTTGCGATTTTATTTTCAAGCCGGCGGTGAGCCTGCTTGATCCGCACCATGGAGGTGTAGCAACCGACAGCCCAAGAAATCAGAGATTCCTTGACAACTTTGAGATCTGTCTTGTCTATCTTTTTGAAATACTCATCGGCTGTGGAGTGGATGATGCGAACATCAGAGGTTTTTTGGAACTCGTTGATGGCCTCTAAATCAATTCTGGAGGGACCGCCACCATGGTTGCCAACACCCCACGGACATAGTCCAATATCAGTGGGATCGGTTTGTAAATACTCTTTGATTGTCTGTAAAGCCTTACCTTTATGGGTGCTGTATGCAAAGTAAAGACCGTGGGCAAAAATCTGACTTCCATCGAAACCCTCCCAGATAAAGTTACCCGGGTATGCTCCGCAAGGGCGCATGAAAATATAGTTTTTATACCCGCACTTTTTTAAGATCTGGGCAAGGCCTCTGGAATGGCCGAAGGGGTCAAAATTGATGGCTGTTTCGGTTGTGACACCAAATCTGCTTTCAAAAAACTCCCGTCCGAGGTTGATCTGTTCGATGAAGCTTTCACCGGAAAGCATAACACAATCGGGCTGAAGATACCAGCCGCCAACGATTGCCCATTTCTTTTCTGCCACGAGCTTTTTGATACGTGAAAAAAGCGTGGGGTCATGCTCTTCGATGTATTCGTAGAGAACTGCCTCATTGTGATTGAAAACAAAACCGTCATATTTTTCGCAGAAATCGGCTGCTACACGAAATGTGGAAATAGCCTCTGCCATGCCTTCATTCCATCGCCAGAGCCAGGCCGGGTCTAAATGTGCGTTGCAAAGCAAATGTAATTCTTTCATTGCAGAATAGCTCCCTTTTAAAAAGTAGATATTGCTATAATGCAATCTTACAAAAAAACTTGTTGCAAATCTACCGATATAGTGATAGCATTATTCTACTATTGTGATATTTAAAGGAGAAGACCTGTGGGATACAAGCGACTGAGTGTGGAATCCTGTATTGATGAGGGAACGGATTGCCGGTATCATTATGTCTATGGTGCCAATGATATCTACAATCCTCATTGTCATGATTTTTATGAGATTTTTGTAACAATATCGGGTTTGGTGACCCATGAAGTGAACGGAATCATACAAAAATTGCCGGAAGGCAGCATGGTTTTTATCCGTCCCAACGATCAGCACGGTTTTTTGTATGAAACACCGGAGAGTAAAAAAACAGAATATATCAATTTTGCATTTACCCGGGAGACGGCGCAGCTTCTGTTTGACTATCTGTCTGACAGCCGACAGACAGAACAATTGCTGCATTGTGATATACCGCCTACAACCTCTCTGACAAAACACCAGAAAGAGCGACTCAGCTCACAGATAAGTGAGCTGAGCATCGTAAATTGGGAAAACAAGGATGCGCTGAAACTGCGTATGCGTGCGATTCTGGTGGATATCTTTGTGCAATTCTTTTTTCAAATTCCAAACAAAAATGAGAACGAAATACCAAACTGGCTTTCGAAACTGTTGTTGGAAATGGAAAATCCGGATAACTTTGCTGGAGGAATGGAACGAATGATTTCTCTCTGTGGAAAAAGCCGGGAACATTTATCACGAAGTATCAAAAAATACTGTGGCCTTACCGCTGCGGAATACATCAATGAGCTTAGGCTCAACTATGCGTCCAATCTGCTGATCCACACTAATTCCGGAATCTTGGAAGTATGCTATGCCTGCGGCTTTCAAAGTCAAAGCTACTTTTATAAAGTGTTTAAAATCAAATATGGGAAATCCCCGAACGCTTTTCGGAAAGCGTATAAGAACCTGCGTGATATATAAGGATAAATACTGAAAATGCCTAAATCCCAGAGAAGGGATTTAGGCATTTATTCATCTGTGCTTCTTTTTGGAAGGCGGGGCGCTTTTGGTGGCTGGTTTTCTTGCGGCAGTTTTTTGCGCGGGTTTACCTTTTCGCGGGGCTTTGGGAGGTGGTGCTGTTTGCTTGTCTGCTCTTGGCGGGATGGCTCGAATCAGACATTTGGGGCCGGAGCCGATCAAATCTTCCCGGTGAGCAGCAATCAATGCTTCCCGAACCAGATAATAATTCTTGGGATTACGGTACTGGATCAAAGCTCGCTGCATGGCTTTTTCGTGGGGGTCAGTGGGGACATAGACCTTGTCCATGGTTCTGGGATCCAGACCCGTATAATACATGACTGTTGAAAGGGTGGATGGGGTAGGGTAGAAGTCCTGCACCTGCTCCGGATTGTAACCCATCTCCCGGATATACTCTGCCAGTTCAATGGCTTCTTTCAAGGTAGAACCGGGGTGGCTGGACATAAGGTAGGGAACAAGATACTGATTCATGCCGTACTGCTTGTTCAGGGCGAAATATTTATCCACAAAGCGGTTGTAAACGGCATTTCTGGGCTTGCCCATCCGGTCCAGAACGGCATCGGACACATGCTCCGGCGCTACCTTGAGCTGACCGGAAATATGGTGCTGTACCAGTTCTTTAAAGAAGGTATCTTTTTTGTCTGCCAGCAGGTAGTCAAAGCGGATACCGCTGCGGACGAAGACCTTCTTGACACCGGGAATCTTACGCAGTTTACGAAGCAGTGCAATGTAATCGCTGTGATCGGCTTTCATGTTTTTGCAGGGGGTGGGGTATAGGCACTGCCGTCCGCCACAGGCACCCTTGGAAAGCTGCTTTTCGCAGGCAGGGTGGCGGAAATTGGCAGTAGGGCCGCCAACATCGTGAATGTAGCCTTTAAAGTCCTTATCCTTGACCATGACTTCCGCTTCCGCCAGAATGGATTCATGGCTTCTCGTCTGGATGATACGGCCTTGATGGAAGGTCAGTGCGCAGAAACTGCAGGCACCGAAGCAGCCACGGTTGCTGACCAAGCTGAATTTCACTTCATCAATGGCAGGTACACCACCGGCTTTTTCATAGCTGGGATGCCAGGTGCGGCAATAGGGCAGGGCATAGACCGCATCCATTTCTTCTGTGGTCAGCGGCTTCTGGGGCGGGTTTTGAACAACGAATTCCTTGCCGTAAGGCTCAGCCAGACGCTTGGCGGTAATGGGGTCACAGTTGCCGTACTGGATTTTAAAGGACTCTGCATACTTGCGCTTGTTGGATTTCAGTTCTTCAAAGGAAGGCAAAACGACTGTGGGCAGGCTTTCATCCAATTCGGTGGTTTTGAAAACCGTGCCGTCGATATAGGTGATGTCCTTGGCTTCCATGCCCGAATTCAGCGCATCCGCAATTTCCA
This sequence comes from Faecousia sp., assembly GCA_045606145.1. Lineage (GTDB taxonomy): Bacteria > Bacillota > Clostridia > Oscillospirales > Oscillospiraceae > Faecousia. The sequence continues at coordinate 27,787 of JAZURG010000079.1, read as the reverse complement.
CAATGCTCTTTTCGCCCATGCCGTACATCAGCAAGTCTGCCTGACTATCCAGAAGAATAGAGCGCTTCATGCTCTCGGACCAGTAATCATAATGGCCCAGACGGCGCAGGGATGCTTCAATACCGCCAATGAGGATGGGTACGTCCTTGTAGGTCTGGCGGATCAGATTGCAGTAGACGATGGTTGCGTAATCCGGGCGCTTGCCCATGACACCGCCGGGGGTGAAGGCGTCGGTTTTGCGCCTATGCTTGGTGACGGAATAATGGTTGACCATAGAGTCCATGTTGCCGCCGCTGACGAGGAAGCCTAAGCGGGGACGACCAAAGACATCGATGGATTTGGGGTCTTTCCAGTTAGGCTGGGAGATGATGCCAACCGTATAGCCGGCATTTTCCAGAACACGGCTGATGATGGCATGTCCAAAGGACGGATGGTCAACATAGGCATCGCCAATCACATATACAAAATCGCACTGGGTCCATCCCCGGGCGAGCATATCTTTTTTGTTAATGGGGAGAAACTCCATTCAGGTTACCTCCTTTGGGGTATATCCTGTTTCTGTTATTGATAGTATTATAGGAGAAAATGGAGCGCATTGCAATCGGAAATTTTCGGTTAGATTGTAACGCGAGGCGTGAGTGGAACCGAAAGGTTTTGACCTGCGCTATTCTCATATGTCCATAATAAAAGGCAAAGGCGGCGGGGAAAATAGAACACGATTTCCCCGTGATATACTTTTTTAAGATTTATGTTCACGCATATGCTTTCCGATATGCTACAGGAGAAATCCCGGTCTTCTTTTTAAAGAGTCGGCTGAAATATAGAGCGTCTTCTATTCCACAAAGTCTTGCAATCTCTCCGATACTATATGTAGTCGTAGAAAGCAAATGCTTCCCTCTATCTAAAATTAAATCGGTATAATACTGATGCGGTGATACCGACATTGCGTGCTTGAACATTTTTACGAAATAATCCTTGCTGATACCGCACAGTTCGGCAAGTTCACTGTTTTGACGCCTGTTCCAAGGCTCTGCGTGCATAAGGTTAAGCGCTTTGCGAATTCTCAAAAAAGCATCGTATTCCTTCACATCGCGATAAATTCGCTCTGCAATACGGGCAAAGAGTGCAATTAAGCCACCTTCAAAAAATAATTCGGCATATGCTTCTCCGGCATGAAATGCGTCTAACGCACCGTGACAGTATTCCTCAAATTCCGGAAACGCTCCCACAAAATATCGTCGTTCTTTAAAAAAGGAAAGCATTCGCTCAGCCTCACTGCCCGAAAAGTGAATCCAAAAAAAGGCAGTAGGTATGTGATAGATGCTATATAACTGCGCCTCGCCGGGGCGAAAAAGGCATATATCCCCGGCTCCCATAGTAACGGTTCTTTCATTTTCGTGAATAATAAGCTCGCCGCTTTTTACATAAATCAACTGATAATCCACCCGCCCACGCTCACGCCGTATCCGCATATTGGTGCGATCCTCACAATACCCGAAATTATTCACGCAGATATACTTTTTGCTGACCGTTTCGCAGTCCTCCGTGTATTTCATCATATAATATGTGAACATAGTATCACTCCCTGCGCTATTGTACTGCAAGAAAGCGTTTTTGTCCATATTTTTGCGGTTTTTCTGCATGGCGGCTTCCTTTGCTTTTTGCTAAAATTAAAGAGGTTTGTACATCAAGATTCCCTTCCCGTGGATGCAAATAAGGGGAGAAAATCATATGGTTATTTTCCGGATAATTTGTAATCGATCTTAGAAAGGAGGAGCGAATTATGCTCAAAGAGTATCACACGTTATTGAAAACCGCCAGAATCGGGCGAAAAAAAAGACTCAAAAAGCTGGGGACCATCAAAATAAACGCCGTGGAGGCAACACCGGTCGTATGGCAGGGGAGGCTTCTTCGCTTTGAGTGGGTGAGAAGCAAGGAATGGAGTGGTGCCGGCGGTATTGAAAGAGAATACGGCTGCTATCATTTTGTAGATACCGAAACCGAGATCTCACTCGGCGAATTTGCGGAAGATCATTCCTTTGGCTGCTGCTATGCTGAGGACGGGAAAATGTATGCGCACGGTGTACGCGGCGGCGGTGGCGGCACCATGATCGATTGCTTTACTTCCTCGGACCTTGTGCATTGGGAGAGTACACCGGCCCTCTCTTTCCCCGAGGATATTCAGCTCTATAACACCTCGGTCTGTAAGGGCGACGGGCGGTACATTATGGCGATTGAGATCGGTGGGACGAACCCCGCAGTAGGACATGCCTTTACCTGCGTGTTTGCCGAGTCCAGCGATCTGATCCATTGGTCACTCCTTGATATGATGGAATACTCCTATTCCCGTGACCGCTATACCGCCTGCCCCTGCATTCGCTATGCCAACGGTTTTTACTATATGATTTATTTGGAGGGGGCACCATGCCACCGATGGATCCCCTACATTGTAAGAAGCCGCGATCTGAAGGAGTTTGAACTTGGTGTAACCAATCCCGTGATGTGGCCGGATGACGGCGACAAGCGGATAATCGCCCCCGAGCGCTTCAGCGCGGAGGAACTAGACTACATTGAGCACGCTGTGGACTGCAATAACAGCGATTTTGATCTGTGCTACTACGAGGGAAAAACGCGGATCGTTTACAGCTGGGGCAACCAGTACGGCAAGGAATTCCTCGCACTTGCCGAGTACGACGGGACGGTTGAGGAATTTCTGGAATCCTTTTTTGAATCACCGTAATTTCGCCCGCAGTAAAGGGCATAGCGTGCCTGAGAAAATTGCCGTGCGCTGCCGTTGGATATACGAATGTAAACAAAAGCATATGAAGGAGGTAAAAAGCAATGGGTGTATTCGGCTATAACGAAAAGAGCTTCCTTTTGAACAATAAGCCCTTCACCGTGCTGTCGGGTGCTGTCCACTACTTCCGCGTTGTACCCGAATATTGGGAGGACCGTCTGAAGAAGCTACGCGCCTGCGGCTTCAACACGGTAGAGACCTATGTGGTATGGAATCTTCATGAGCGCCGCGAGGGCGAATTCAACTTTTCCGGCGGGCTGGATATTGTCCGCTTCATCAAAACTGCTGCCGTACTGGGCCTGTATGTCATTCTCCGACCGGGTCCCTACATTTGCTCGGAACTTGAGGGAGGAGGGCTCCCATCGTGGCTCCACAAGTATCCCGGTATGCGCATCCGATGTAATGACCCACTCTACCTTGAAAAGGTGCGTCCCTATTACCGTGAACTTCTGAGTCGCATCGCCCCCTACCAATGTGGCAACGGTGGCCCGATCATTATGGTGCAGATCGAGAACGAGTACGGCTCTTATGGAAATGACCACACATATATGCAGACTGTGGCAGACATCTACCGCGAGTATGGGCTTAATTGCCTTCTCTTTACCTCGGACGGTCCCTGCGACTACTTGATCGAAGGCGGCACGCTCCCTGACGTTCCTGCCCTGATGAACTTCGGCAGCAAGCCCCGCGAGGCCTTCGCCACGCTGGAGCGCTACCATCCGGGCCAGCCACCGATGTGCGGTGAATTCTGGTGCGGTTGGTTTGACCATTGGGGCGAGGAACACCACACCCGCACACCTGAAGCCACGGTGACCGATATGCGTACGATGCTAAAAATGGGTGCCTCCTTCAACTTCTATATGTTCCACGGCGGTACCAATTTCGGCTTCACAAGCGGCGCCAACTACGGCGGAAGCGTGAATGGCTATGCTCCCACGGTTACCAGCTACGACTACTGCGCTCCGCTTTCCGAGGCGGGCGATATGACCCCGACCTTCTTTGCGGTACGGGAAGAGCTGGCACGCTTCCTGGGAACATTGCCGTCCCTTGATGTGGCCGACAGCCCAAAGACCGCTTACGGCAAGCTGACACTCACACAAAGTGTTTCCCTCTTTGACGCGCTCCCTACACTTGGTTGGAAAAAGAGCGCCCCTGCACCGCTGACAATGGAGGAAATGGGGCAGGACTTCGGCTACATCCTCTATTCCACCACCATCCGTGGTGACTTTGCGCCGCAGGAACTGACCATCCCACAGCTGCACGACCGTGCGTACATCTTCCTTGACGGAAAGCTCGCCGGCATTCGAGACCGCCTTGGCACCGACTGCGAGATTAAGGTGGGTGCGACGCCCAATACGCCCCACCGCCTTGACATTCTTGTGGAGAATATGGGACGCATCAACTACGGCCCCGAGACCTTCGACCGCAAGGGACTCCTCGGCGGTGTACTCATCGGTCAGGCCTTTCACTTCGGCTGGGAGATGACCTCACTACCGATGGATGATCTCACGTCGCTCTCCTTTGACGAAGAAATGTCTTTTGACGGTGTGCCCCACTTCTACCTTGGCACTCTGCGCATAGAGGGTGCACCCGACGACACCTTCCTGGCTCCCATTGGCTTCCATAAAGGTTTTGTGACCGTAAACGGTTTCAACCTTGGCCGTTATTGGAATGACAAGGGGCCACAAAAGACCCTCTATGTACCCGCTCCTCTGCTCCGCGAAGGCGACAACGAAATTATCGTATTTGAAACCGACGGCATGGACTTTCCTGCCGTAGTGTTTCTTGCTGAGCCTCTATTGGGATGATTAGTATCCATTCGAACATGGAATGACTCGTTAGACATACGAATTTCCAACGTCTTTATTCAATGGCTTGGAAAAATAAGTGATGAGATAAAAAAGCAAAAATCCCGAATGCTTTCCAATTCGGGATTTATGGTGCGCGAGGCGGGACTTGAGATGCATTTTCTTTCGCTGGGCGTAAGAAAATAATTGTAGGCACCAGTGTTTGCACTGGTGCCAGCAAGTGTTCACCGAACACTTGCATGTAAATGGGTTCAAGTCCCTTTCCTACAATAAAAACAAAGGACATCCGATTGGATGTCCTTTGTTTTGGTGCGCGAGGCGGGACTTGAACCCGCATGCCCGGAATGAGCACTAGAACCTGAATCTAGCGAGTCTACCAATTCCACCACTCGCGCATATTTTATTCGTTGGGGTGTTTCCCAACCGCTTGGATATATTACCATGGCAGACCTGATTTGTCAACATGTTTTTTTGAAATTTTAAAAGTTTTTTTGTCGTGATTTGGAGGGCAGTTTTAAACAAGAATTCGTTGACAACGCAACGATTGCTTTGTATACTAAAGAAAACGGATTTGGAGGAATGGCAATGGCAACACCTAAGGTTTATTTTACAGACTTTCGTGCGAGCTATAAGGAAAACCTGCAGCAGAAACTGGCACGGCTGGTGAAGCAGGCGGGCATGTTGGAGAACATCGATTTCAAGAATAAGTATACGGCTATCAAGATCCATTTCGGTGAGCCGGGCAATCTGTCCTACCTGCGGCCCAATTATGCAAAGGTCATCGTGGATCTGATCAAGGAGCGCGGCGGCAAGGCCTTCCTTACGGATTGCAATACGCTGTATGTGGGCAGACGGAAAAATGCTTTGGATCATCTGGACACGGCTTATGAAAACGGCTTTAATCCCTTCACACTGGGATGTCATGTTGTGATCGGTGACGGTATCAAGGGTACGGATGAAGCTTTGGTACCTATTAACGGTGAGTATGTGAAGGAAGCGAAAATCGGCCGGGCGGTCATGGACGCGGATGTGGTGATCTCCATGAACCACTTCAAGGGCCATATGGCTGCCGGCTTTGGCGGCGCACTGAAAAACCTTGGTATGGGCTGCGGTTCCCGTGCCGGCAAGATGGAGATGCACAGTGCCGGTAAACCCAATGTTAAGGAGAAATACTGTGTTGGCTGCGGCATCTGCCAGAAGAATTGCGCCCACAGCGCCATCACCATTGAAAATAAAAAGGCATTTATCGATCACGATAAATGTGTCGGCTGCGGACGCTGTCTGGGTATGTGTCCCATAGATGCGGTGCGGGCAGCGGATGATGAGTCCAACGATATCCTTGCCCGTAAAATCGCTGAGTACGCTCTGGCGGTGGTACAGGACCGGCCTAATTTCCATATCAGCTTTGTGATGGATGTTTCTCCGAACTGCGATTGCCACGGTTACAATGATGCGCCCATCGTTGCGGATGTAGGTATCTTCGCTTCCTTTGATCCGGTGGCGCTGGACATGGCCTGCGCCGATGCGGTCAATGCCCAGAAGCCTGTGAAATACAGCAAGCTGGGCGAGGCGGAAATCGATCTGGGTGATCATTTCCGTAATGTTCACCCTACAACCAACGGCATGGCCGCCATCGAACACGGTGTGAAGATCGGTCTTGGCAGCAAGGAATATGAATTGATTCAAATATAACAAGTAGGGGCGGATTGCGGTACATCCGCCTGAGAAACGGATACTTCGACGCGCTGCGCTTGCTCAGGATGACAGAGGTGTAACGGAAATATTGTCCTTCTGAGCGGAGCCGCAGGCGGAGTCGAAGAATCCGCATCCTGTTGAACATCTTTACAACAAAAACGATCCCTCCGGGTGTTCGGAGGGATCTGATTATTTTTACAGGGTTGCGATTGCGTCGCGGATACGCTGCTCAGTGCGCTCCTTACCCAGGATCTGCATAACGGTATACAGGTCAGGAGAATTGGTCTTGCCGGTAACCGCCATACGGATCACGGCGGACACATCGGCCACAGTGCCGGGGAAGGCTGTGGGGTCTGCCTTGTAGGCCTTCATGTCGGAGGTGAAGCCGATGGATTCGGTGAGGGCCTTGACCTTTTCAAACCAGATGCCCGCATCGTCGGCATAGTCATAACCGGCAAGGAACTTGTTGAGAATATCAACGACCGTTGCCTTGTCCAGCTTTTCGTCAAAGACAGGCGCCTGCAGATAATCGTCATAGAAGAATCCCATGTATTCCTTGGCTTCCTTCCAAACGGCCAGATCTTTTCTGGGCTTCTTGCCGCCACGGCCAATGGCCAGAATAGCGGTAGCAAAGGCAGGATCGGCAGCAAGCTTGGCGCCAAAGTCGGGATCGAATTCCTGCGCCCATGCGGTCAGCAGTTCATAAACGGTAGCTGCATCCATCTTGGAGATGACATTCTTGGAAACGTCGGTGAGCTTGGCATAGTCAAACAGGCTGCCTGCGGGGTTCAGCTTTTTGGGGCTGAACTTAAAGTCATCCAGAGCAGCATCGGGATTTGCCCGGCGCCAGTCTTCAAAGTTGGAGTTCAGAATGGTCATAAGGTATTCCCGTACGCAAGCAACAGGGAAACCCTCAGCTTTGTAATAGGTCAGTGCACTTTCCGGGTCCTTACGCTTGGAGAATTTCCGCTTGGTGGTGCCGTCCATCTTCATCAGCGGTCCGATATGGACATACTTGGGCAGCTTGAAGCCTAATGCCTTGAACAGCTGGATGTGGAAGGGCAGGGTAGCCATCCATTCGTCACCGCGGACAACATGGGTGGTGTGCATCAGATGGTCGTCCACAGCATGGGCAAAGTGATAGGTGGGGATACCGTCGGACTTCAGCAGCACATGGTCGATATCGTTTTCGGTGATGGTCAGCTTGCCTTTGACCAGGTCATCGAACTTAAACTGATTCTCAATGGAACCGGTGGAACGGAAGCGGAGAACCCAGGGTATACCTGCATCCAGCTTTTCCTTGATATCTTCCAGACTGCGGTCACGCCAGGTGGCGTATTTGCCGTAGTAACCAAAGTTATCCTTCGCGGCTTCCTGCTGCTCACGCATAGCGGTCAGCTCTTCTTCCGTGCAGAAGCATGGATAGGCCTGGCCTTCGGAGACCAGCTTCTTGGCATAAACATGGTAAATGGCGGCACGCTGACGCTGACGGTAGGGGCCGTAAATGCCGTTGTCGCCATCGTGGGTAGCACCTTCGTCAAATTGAATGCCGTAGTGCTTCAATGTGTCGATCAGCACTTCTACAGCGCCGGGAACTTCCCGCTTGGCATCGGTATCTTCCACACGCAGGAAAAGAACGCCATTGCTCTGGTGGCACATCCGCTCGGAGATGGTGCCCTGAACCAGATTGCCCAGATGGACAAAACCGGTGGGGGAAGGAGCCATACGGGAAACGATGGCACCTTCGGGAAGCTCACGGGCGGGGAAGCGGGCTTCCAGATCTTCGGCGGTCTCGGTCACTTGGGGGAAAAGCAGCTCGGCCAAAACTTGATAATCCATAGTTTTTTACCTCTTTTGCATAAATTCTTTCAAAAGTATACCATAGTGCGGCAAAGAAATCAATTCCTACCTGCCCAAATATGGGAAAACAATGAGAAAATCCCCTTGCTTAATGGGTGGGATTGTGCTAGAATGTCTTGGTACTATTTTGAAAGAAGCGTGAAAACCATGAGCGAGATCTTAACTGAAACTGCCGCACCGAAAAAGAGAATGCTTTCCGGCATCAAGCCCTCCGGCGATCTGACCCTGGGTTCCTACCTGGGCGCTGTGAAGAACTGGGCCGAGCGTGCGGATCAGTATGAGTGTTTTTATTTTATGGCTGACCTCCATGCCATCACTGTGCGGCAGAATCCTGCCGATCTGCGCCGCCGTACGTTGGAGCAGCTTGCTCAGTACATCGCCTGCGGCCTGGATCCCGAAAAGAATACCCTGTTCATCCAGAGCCATGTGCATCAGCATGCGGAGCTTGGCTGGATTCTGGATTGCTACTCCATGTTCGGTGAGCTGAGCCGCATGACCCAGTTTAAGGACAAGTCTGCCAAGAATGCCGACAATATCAATGCGGGCCTCTTTACTTACCCCAGTTTGATGGCCGGTGATATTCTGCTGTACCAGCCGGATCTGGTTCCTGTTGGTGAAGATCAGAAGCAGCATGTGGAGCTGACGCATGTGATCGCCCGCCGCTTCAACGGCATCTACGGTGATGTGTTCAAGATCCCCGAACCCTTCGTTCCCAAGGTAGGCGCCAGAATCATGAGCCTGACCAATCCTCTTGCCAAGATGTCCAAGTCCGAAAATGAGGACACCGGCCGTGTGCTGCTGATGGATCCTCCTGAAGTGGTCATGAAGCAGTTCAAGCGGGCCATTACCGATTCCGATACCGAGAACTGTGTCCGCTATGACAAGGAGAATAAACCCGGTGTTGCCAACCTGATGACCATTTACTCCGCGGTTACCGGTAAGACCTATGAGGAAATCGAGAACGAGTTCATCGGCTGCGGCTACGGCAAGTTTAAGCCTGTGGTGGGTGAGGCAGTCGTAGAGCATCTGCGCCCCATTCGGGAAGAGTCCATGCGGCTGATGAAGGATAAGGCATATTTGGAAAGCGTCTACCGCGACGGCGCCCAGAAGGCTTCCTATGTGGCTGAAAAGACCCTTCGCAAGGTCTACAAAAAAGTCGGCTTTGTGGCAAAATAATTGAGAACGGGTCTGTTGCTTGCAACAGGCCCGTTTTGTGTGTTGAAAACGATTGGTTTCTCGCGGGGGCGGTCATTGGCCCTGCTGCGCTGTAATTCCAAAGCGTGTAGGGGAGGGTCTTGATCCTCCCGGGAGAATGATCTTCAGTTTTGAAAAGATCATCGGATAATTCGTACAGTTGGAAACCTTTACCATTTTAGCATGCAATGATGCATCAAAACTGTGCCCGCAGGCGCTGTCGGTGCGGGAGGGTCAAAACCCTCCCCTACAAAGGCATAAAGGTTCAGAATACTACTGTTGGATTTTTGCCTCAGATCAAAGCAAAGTTAGAAGCCGATGAGCGATCATGTCTGCGCTTGTCTCTACATTACGGCACATTTTAGTTCTCCAGAATGCAAACTGAAGCAGACTTTCTCTGTCTTCAGAATCGGTTTTCAAGTATTGCGGATAGCCAAATTTGCTTCGGGCAAGCTGGAGCAAATAAACATAGGGCAAGGCGGTCATATCAGCCTTGGAAAGCGGGAAGAATTTCAAGTATTCCCGCACATAATCGCACAATCCGTCAATATCGACGGTGGCGCTTTGAATGCAGGATCTTGAAGATTGCACAAAAGAACGCATGATTTCCCAGGTCACCGGCAAACAAGCAGCGGAAGAAAAATCGATGACCGCTTTGATCTCGTTTTCTTCGAAGATCATCTGGCAGCCTTGGTAATCTCCGTGTGTAGAGCAATAGGTAATGCCGTTATAATACTTTTTGTAGTCCTCACAGCGAAGTGCCAATTGCTTCTTGTATTGCATATCCGCAATAATGGGGGCACTGTTTTTGTCCTCAGGCTTGCTTCGGGCAATTTTGATCAGCGCATCATACTGCGCTACCATCTTTTCTGCGGAAAAAGAAGCCAACCATTGATCGGACATATCCATGGGCAGCGGATAGTCCTTCAGTGCCCGGTGGAGCATTCCAAGCATGGCACCGACTTTGGGGAGTAAATGGGGCGGCAGGTCATTATAGTCATAGGTTTGCCCGTCAATGTATTCTTCTAAACAGATAATACGGCTTTGATAGTGAATCACAAAGTCATTGCTGACAGTTTTATAAAAACGCGTGGTTGGGATCCCGGCAAGGGAGATAAAATCCAGCAGCTTTGCTTCTTGTATGACGGTATCTGCCGAAAAGGAACTTTGGAACTCTTTTAAAAAGTAGTATTTGCTGCCGTCGTGCACACAAAAACAGTTTGCGGTTCCCAGCTTCAGCTTTTCGACGGAAGAGATTGAAATACCATAGTTTTGCAACAGCAAGTCGTAAATAACCGTTTCATTTAAAACAGATTTTTCCAGCGCCATAGGAACGAACCCCCTTTTTTATTATCGATTGTATCCTTCGCTATTATAGGACAGTAAATGGCCTGCGCAAATATTATGCACGAATGGTTCGTTTTTGTGCACGAAATGCATGTTACCATTATAGCCGTTTTTTGATTCCGCTGCAATCCTTTTTCTGTTGGCTCTTAACAATCCGGTTTCATCTTAATAGAAACTTAACAGGTTGTTCCTTGACAAAATTGCCAACAAATATTACAATTAGTTACAAATAATACGAAGGAGAAGCGATATGGTCAAGCGGATGATACGGATAGTTGCGGCGGTGATTGCGGTAGTGCTGCTGGTGGGCGCTGTGCCGGTACAGGCACTGACCTCTGACCAGATCAAAGAGGAAATCGATAAACTGGAAAAAGAAAGCCAGCAGCTTCAGCAACAGATGGATGAACTGGAACAGCAGTTGGCGGATAATCTGGAACAGATGGAAGAAATGGTTGCCCAGAAATCTGCCATCGACCAACAGGTTGTGCTGCTGAGCGAACAGGTTGACAATATCAATAAGCAGATCATGTCCTTTGGCTTGCTGATCGCTGATCAGCAGGAGACGCTGGATGATGCTCAGACACGTCTGGAAGAACTCAATGAGAACTACAAAGAGCGGATCCGCGCTATGGAAGAAGAGGGAGAACTCTCTTACTGGTCGGTGCTGTTCAGGTCCAGAAGTTTTGCGGATTTTCTGGACAGGCTGAATATGATACGTGAGATCGCCGCTGCGGATAGGCAGCGGCTGGCTGAGTTGGAAGCGGCTGCCAATGCGGTGGCGGAAGCGAAAAATATACTGGAGCTTCAGAAAACAGCTTTGGAAGAAACCAGAACTGAGTTTCAGACGGCGCAGCTTGTTCTGGCGCAGAAGCGTGAGGAAGCAGACAAGCTGCTGCAGCAGATGGTTGCAAGGGAGGAAGAATTCCAGCAGCTTCTGGAACAATCAGAAGAAAAACAGGGAGAACTCATGAAGGAGCTGGCGCAGAAGGAAGATGCCTACGACAAGGCTCTTTATGAAGAGTGGCTTGCCACCTATGTGCCGCCGGTGACCCAGCAGCCAACTCCGGAGATTCCCAAGGATGATTCCGATTGGATCACCCCCGTTCCTTATTACAAACTGACCAGCCCCTTCGGCATGCGGCTGCATCCCATTTTGGGCATTTACCGTATGCACAACGGTATTGATATGGCCTGTGCGGCAGGAACACCTATCTATGCCAGCCGTGGTGGCTTGGTAGAGGTCGCCGGATATCAGGCGGACGGTGCGGGTAATTACATCCAACTGAATCACGGCGACGGTTTCCGGTCTATCTATATGCACATGACTAACTACATCGTCAGGCAGGGAGATTATGTGGTGCCGGGCCAGATCATTGGCTATGTAGGCAATACCGGCCTGTCCAAGGGCAATCACCTGCATTTTGGCATCTCCTATAACGGTACCTATGTCAATCCCGTGGAATACATAGGATAACAAACAGCCGCGGATCACCGCGGCTGTTTCATTATAGGAACAGATAGATCGCTAAGGTAAGCAGCGCTGTGTTCTGATCCTCCGGGCAGTCACCGGCCATCAGAAGCAGAAGCAGCACCACGATCAGGTCGCTGGTGTCAAAATCCTTTGGAAGCAGCTGCCTTAAAAAGCCGCCGACACTGCTTTGTGGGGATTTGTCCTGCTTTTGCCTGCGCGGCTCCGGCTTGTTCGGTATGGGTTTTGGCGGCGGTGGGCAGACTTCCTGCGGGGGCGGTTGGCAGCTGATGGGCTCCGGCTGCGGTTTGTGTGGCGGCATTGGTCTGGCATCCGGCATCCGGTTGCGGCGGAAGCTGCCGTCGGGTTGTGGAACATAACGGTTATACATGCTTGATCACCTGGCAAATGGAAGATTCATTCCCTGTGGACCCAGAACGGAAGCGGCGATCTTTGCCATTCTGGCTGCCCGCATGGCATTTTCCAGCTTACGGATCCGCTGGCTGCTTAAGTAAGGGTGCAGCGCCCGCAATAGGTTTTGCTGCTGGTTATCGATATTGCCCTGCTTGGCAAGACCGGATATTTTTTGCAGCATGCCCAGATCAATATCCGGCATGGCGCTTGGGGCCTGCTGCTCCTTTGGCGATTCCGGCGCCGGTGCTGAATTCAGACTCTGGGCCATGGCCATGATCTTTTGCATCATCTCCGGATTTTGGAGGATACTGCCAATCTTGTCTTCCATGGAATCCATCTTAACCACCCAGCTCTTTCAACAGGTCTTTGACTTCCGGTGATGCCATCAGGGACGACAGTGCTTTTTGGGCACTTTCGAAGTTTCCGGCATTGGCCTGCTCCATGGCCTGCTGCAGCTGATTGCTGTCGGATTGCTTCAGTATGGCAAGAAGCCGCTGCCCGGCATCACTGTTTGCCAGACGCAGGGCCTCCTGCATGGAAAAATTCTGTGAATTTTTCTGCATTCGATTGCCTCCTGTCAAAATGCCTGCTATAATAGATGCAGCGCAAAGAAAAAACTTGTGCGAACACTACTACTATATGCGCAGATAGAACAGTTGGTGAACTATGAAAATACTTGTTTTATCAGATTCCCATTCGGGTCTGAGCTTTATGCGCCGTTGTATCCGCGCGGTGAAGCCGGATGTGATGATCCACTTGGGGGATCATTTTGACGATGGCGAAGTTATGGCGGAGGAAAATCCCAATATCCGGATCCATCAGGTACCCGGAAACTGTGACAAATACCGCATGGTCCGCTATGAGCCGGAGATCCGCTGCTATCCGGTGGGCGGGGTAACGCTCTATATGACCCATGGGCATCTGCACAATGTGAAACAGAATCGGTATAAACTATTGCTGGATGCCAGAAAAATGAATGCCCGGGCCGTGCTGTATGGACACACCCACATTGCGGATTGCCACCGGGAGGAAGACGGATTGTGGGTGCTGAACCCCGGTGCCTGTGGTTCAACGGCAGGCAGCGTAGGTCTCATAGAAATAGAAAACAGCTCGATCATTAGCTGTAAAATTCTGCATTTGTCGGATTTGGAGGAAATACCATGATTTTAACTATCGATGTTGGGAACTCTAATATTGTCATTGGCGGCGTTGAGGGCGACGATATCCTCTTTGAAGCCAGATTGCGTACGGAGTCAACAAAAACCTCTGACCAGTATTGCGTGGATCTGAAGATCCTGATGGATGTATACGGTGTCGAGGTGGAAAAAATTGAAGGCTGCATTATTGCTTCTGTTGTACCCCAGGTGCTGAATTCTATGCAGACGGCGGTGAAGAAGCTGACCGGCAAGCAAAGCCTGGTGGTTGGACCCGGCCTGAAAACAGGCTTGAACATTCTGCTGGAGAATCCCAGCCAAACCGGTGCGGATCTGGTTGTTGGCTGTGTAGCGGCTCTGCGGGAGCATAAGCCGCCTATGATCATTATTGATATGGGAACCGCTACCACCATGGTGGTTGTGGATAAAAACGGCGCACTGGTGGGCGGCTGCATCTGCCCCGGTGTAAAGATCTCCATGGATGCGCTGACAGAAAGAACCGCCTTGCTTCCCGGTCTGCAGCTTGACCAGCCGAAAAAGGCAATCGGCAGAAATACCATCGACTGTATGCGCAGCGGTATTATGATGGGCGCTGCCTGTATGCTTGATGGCATGGTGCAGCGGATGGAGGAAGAACTGGGGTATCAGACCACGGTGATCGCCACCGGTGGTATCGGCAAATTCGTAACGCCCATGTGCCGTACGCCTATGATCTACGACAAGGATCTGCTTGTAAAGGGACTTGCGGCATTGTACCGGGAGAATAAGAGAAGCTGATGCTTGCATAAACGTGTGATTTGTGCTACTATGATGAAAATGCAACGAAAGTGGTGACACGGCTATGAAAGAAAAAGTAAAACAGTCCGCATCTGCGAACAAAGGGGAAGCATTGCAGAAAACAAAGGCAGCCTTTGAAAAGACGGGCCGTGTATTTGCTACTATTGGTAAGGTAATATACCATTTGCGCAAACTGTTTCTGGCAGTTCCCGTTGTGTGGCTGGCTGTGCGGCTGTATGGCGAAGCGATGGAGAGGCTACCCCAGGTGGTGGGTGTATGGCTTAAGGAATCCGGGGATTATGCCTACATGCTGGAAAAGGAAACCGCGGCTATGGGCTGTATGGCAGTGACTGCGGCCTGTCTGCTGATGATGTTCTGCTCCCGGCGGACTTTGTATCCCTGGCTGATCAGCCTGTTTTCTCTGGTACTGCCGGTTCTGCTGATCGTGACCAATATATTCCCTGCGTAAGAATAAAAACACGGAATGCATTCGGTGCATTCCGTGTTTTTGCTGCTTGTGTGTATTATCGGCTCCAGCCGCGGGTGCAGGAGATGGCTTTATGCCAGCCTTCGATTCTCTGCTGACGCGCAGAAGCTTCGATTTCCGGTGTGAAGCGGCGGTCCACCGCCCAGTTGGCACGAATATCATCCAGATCCGTCCAGAACCCCACAGCAAGGCCCGCAAGATAGGCCGCGCCCATGGCAGTGGTTTCTACGCACTTGGGACGAAGCACCTCACCACCGTTGATATCTGCCTGGGTCTGCAGCAGATAACCGTTGGCAGCGGCACCACCGTCGACTTTCAGCGCACTCAGAGAAATGCCGGAATCAGCTTCCATGGCTTTTAGAACATCATTGACCTGGTAGGTCAAAGAATCCAATGTGGCACGGATAATATGGTTTTTATTGGTGCCCCGGGTCAGACCAACGATGGCACCTCGGGCATAGGCATCCCAATGGGGCGCACCCAGACCGGTAAAAGCGGGAACAACATAGCAGCCGTTGGTGTCCGGTACCTTTCGGGCCATATACTCGGAATCGGAAGCGGAGTCGATGAACCGCAACTCATCCCGAAGCCACTGGATCGCCGCGCCGGCTACAAAGATAGAACCTTCCAAAGCATAAGTGATCTTGCCGTCCAAACCCCAGCCGATGGTCGTGATCAACCCGTTTTTGGACAGAATAGGCCGATCACCTGTATTCATCAGCAAAAACGCACCGGTGCCGTAGGTGCATTTGGATTCGCCGGGAGTAAAGCAGGTTTGGCCGAACAGCGCCGCCTGCTGATCGCCGGCAGCACCGGCGATGGCAATAGGTGCACCGAAGAAGGCTGCATCCGTGTGGCCGTAAATCTGGCTGGAAGGCACAGGGGCGGGGAGAATGCATGTCGGAATATCCAGCTTCGTCAGAAGATCTTTATCCCAGGTAAGGCTGTTGATATTAAACAGCATGGTCCGGGAAGCGTTTGAATAATCGGTTACATGGACTCTGCCGCCGGTCAGCTTCCAGATCAGCCAGGTTTCCACCGTGCCGAAGAGCAGATCACCCTGCATCGCCTGTTCTTTTGCGCCGGGGACATTTTCCAGAAGCCAGCGGACCTTGGTGCCGGAGAAGTAGGGGTCCAGAACAAGACCGGTCTTTTGGCGGATGGGTTCAACCCAGCCTTCTTCAGATAGTTGGTCGCAATAAGCAGCGGTTCGGCGGCACTGCCAGACAATGGCATTATGGATGGGCCGGCCGGTGTGACGGTTCCACAGGATCGTGGTCTCTCTCTGATTGGTAATACCGATGGAAGCAATGTCGGCAGCGGTTGCGCCCACATTGGCCATGGCCTGTCTGGCAACTTCCAACTGCGTTGCGAAAATCTCGTCGGCATCGTGTTCTACCCAGCCGGGTTGGGGAAAATACTGGGTGAATTCCTTCTGGGCCACGGAGCAGATGTTGCCTGCCTTGTCAAACAGGATGCACCGGTTGCTGGTGGTACCGGAGTCTAAAGCCATAATATATTTACTCATTGTGATACCTCTTTTAAGAAAGCCGGGGCGACGGGGCCCCGGCTGATTTTATTGGATGTGGGTATGATTGTTGATGTGGTCCTGGCAGTAGCAGTGGTAGCCGTTGCAGCGGGAGCAGTAACGGAATTCCAGATCCGGATCGGAAACATCGGTTCTGCCGCAGACGGTGCAACGGTGGGTATAGGGTGCTTTTACCTGCGCAGTGGATGCCTGGTAGGAACCGGCGGTGGGAAAGGGGATGGTTCCGGTTTTCTTGGCCGGCTTTTTCTTGAATAAACGCCTGGCGTTTGCCCGCCAGGAAACGGGAATGACATTGACGATGTCTTTGCCAAAGAACAGGAAATAGTTCAAAAGCGCCACCAGCGGGAACAGGCTGTAGGGGAACAAACCCGCAAGGGTCATCATTGTCACATCGTAGGCAACGACGGCCAGATCAACCAACGCAAAAATCCATGCCTTGACCGGAATGATGAAGAACAGAAGAAAATGCTCATTGGGGTATAGGGTGGCATAGGCAAGGAAGAGGCTTAAGTTCAGATAGTCTACGGTGGCGGTACCGCCGAAAATCAAGCAGAAAATATCCTGCAAAATAACACCTGAGAAGTAGAACAGATTAAACCGCAGGGTGCCCCATAAATTCTCCATAGCCCTTCCCAGAGAGAAATAACAAAGCAGACCAATGCCGACCAAAGCAATATTGAGACTTCCGAAGCCATAAGTCAGCACATAAGAAAACAGTCTCCAGACCTGACCCTGTAGGATCAAACGGCGATCAAAGCAAAGGACCTCATATAAAGTATAGCTTTGATCGATCATTCCCAGCACATATACCAGGGCAGAGCCCAACGCGATATAGAGCATCAGATTGGGAATGCCTTTATTCCGGTGCTTGAAACAGAACCGCTCAAAGCGTTTGCGTAATTGACTCAAAATACTCAACTCCTTAGTGTCGTGCCTATATTTTATCAGTTGGATCACAAAATGTCCATAGCGGAATTATGAACTTTTTGTGGGAACAGAAAGAAAAGGCTTGACAAACCGCTGGAATTCATGTAGAGTGTAGCCGAATTAAACAAAGCCTTATCAAGAGTGGTGGAGGGAACGGCCCGATGAAACCCGGCAACCTGCGTTCGCAAGGTGCCAAATCCGGCGGCAATACGAAAGATGAGGGTTCGATAGCACACGTGTCGAATCCCGGCGCGTGTTTTTTGTTTGCCTGCCCCACGGATAAGAGAATGGAGAGAATATGGAAAAAAGATTATTTACTTCTGAATGTGTCACCTGTGGCCATCCCGATAAAGTAGCCGATGCTATCTCTGACGCGATTCTGGACGCCTGTCTTGCGCAGGATCCCAATTCCCGTGTAGCCTGTGAAACTATGGTCACTACCAATTTTTGCGTGATCTGCGGTGAGATCACCACCAAGGCCCATGTGGATTATGAGCAGGTGGCAAGAGATACCATCCGTTCCATCGGCTATGTGTATCCCGAGGCCGGCTTCTGTGCCGATACGGTACAGGTCCTTTGCAAGATCCATACCCAATCCGCTGATATCGCGCTGGGTACCAACGACGAAGTCGGCGGTGCCGGTGACCAGGGTATGATGTTCGGTGGTGCCTGCGACCAGACAACGGAACTGATGCCCCTGCCCGCTGCTCTGTCCAGAGCATTGGCTGCCAGATTGACTCTGTGCGTGGAGAGCAACGACCTGCTGCGTCCCGACGGCAAGACGCAGGTGACGGTTGCTTATGACGAAGACGGCAATGTGACCGGTATCGACACTGTGGTGGTATCTATCATGCACAGTGAGGATTTTGAAATGAGTGAGCTGCGCAAGTACATCCGCATGGGTGTCATTGCTCCTGTTCTAAAGGACTACGGGTTTGATATTGAGAATGTTGCGCACATCCATATCAATCCCACCGGCAATTTCGTTATTGGCGGTCCCGACGGCGATACCGGTCTGACAGGCCGTAAGATCATCGTTGATACCTACGGCGGCTGGTTCTCCCACGGCGGCGGTGCTTTCTCAGGTAAAGACCCCACCAAGGTCGATCGCAGCGCTGCCTATATGGCCCGGTATCTGGCCAAGAATCTGGTGGCTGCCGGTCTTGCCAAGCAGGTGCAGGTGCAGCTTGCCTATGCCATCGGTGTGGCTGAACCGGTTTCTGTCCGGGTGGACAGCTACGGTACCGGTGTCATCAGTGACGAAGAAATGACCGCCCTGCTGCGTAAGCATTGCGATCTGACCCCCGGCGGCATCATCCGTAAGTTTGATCTGAGACGGCCCATCTACTCCGCTACCGCTGTCCGTGGTCACTTCGGCAATGAAGAGCATCCCTGGGAGCAGACAGATCTTGCTTCCAGACTCACAGCAAAATAACGCTACATCAAGAGCATCCGTTTTCTTAAAGGTAACGGATGCTCTTGCCGTTACTGCCCTTCGACGGAATATTCTGGATTACTGTGATATAATTTCAAAATTCCGAAAAAATTAATTTGCTGTTCATATTTCTGTTCTAGGCTTATCTGAATACATGGAAGGAAGATGCAGAAATGGAAAGTAAACGGATATCACCTGCCTACAAGGTGATCAAATGGTTGGTGAAAGTATTTTATCCCAAAATTGACGTCGAAGGTGTACAGAATCTTTCGGATGAGCCGGTGATCGTGGTGGGCAATCATACACAAATGAACGGCCCTATCTGCTGTGAGCTCTATTTTCCGGGCGACCGCTATACCTGGTGCGCAGGAGAAATGATGCACCTGAAGGATGTACCTGCTTATGCGTTTCAGGACTTTTGGTCAAAAAAACCGAAGTACATACGCTGGTTTTATAAATTCCTCTCTTATATCATTGCGCCGCTATCGGTTTGCGTATTCAATAACGCCCGTACCATCGGTGTTTACCACGACACCCGTATCATATCCACATTCAAACAGACAGTCCAGCGGCTGCAGGAGGGTGCCAGTGTTGTGGTCTTCCCGGAACACGATGTTCCTTACAATCACATTCTCTGCGCGTTTCAGGATAAATTTATAGATGTGGCAAAGCTTTACTACAAACGCACGGGGAAAGAACTTGCCTTTGTGCCGCTTTACATAGCGCCAAAGCTGAAAAAAATGTATCTGGGCAAACCAATCCGCTTCTGTGCGGCCAATCCGATAGAAGAGGAACGCGCACGGATCCGCGAGTACCTGATGGAGGCGATCACCGGGATCGCGGTTTCACTGCCGGAGCATACCGTGGTGCCCTACAATAACATTCCCAGGAAGCAGTATCTGTCAAACATTCCCAAGGAGAGAGCTTATGAAAAGACCCGTAGTTGATTACCGCACATTCCGTCTTTCCAAGATCAATGATCCCCAGTTTCAGCATTTAAAGCTGCTGTTGGGCTGGGTCGGCTATTTTATTCTGTATTTTTTGACGGAGAATCTGATCCCGGCGGAAAGATGCACACCGGTACATATGTGGCTGGATGATGTGATCCAGTTTTGCGAATGGTTCCTGATCCCTTATGTGTTCTGGTATGCTCTGATCGTGTTCTCTCTGGGATATTTTCTTTTGTACGATGTGGACAGCTTCAAGCGGCTGCAGACGTTCATTATTATTACGCAGGTCTGCGCGATGGCGGTCTATATCATCTTTCCCAACAGACAGGATCTTCGCCCGTCTGAGTTCCCAAGGGATAATTTTTTGACACAGTGCATTGGCCTGCTGTACCGCTTTGATACCAATACCGGGGTATGTCCGTCACTCCATGTGGCTTATTCCATCGGCATTGCCTCGGTTTGGCTGAAGCAGAGGGATGCAGCAAAACTATGGAAAGCATTCGTAACTGTGTCGGTGGTGCTGATCTGCCTGTCCACCATGTTCATCAAACAGCATTCGGCGGTGGATTTCTTTGCCGCGCTGCCGGTGTGCCTGCTGGCGGAAGGAATCGTCTATGGACGGGATTACTGGAAAGAAAAGCTCCGTTCCCGAAAAGGTGTTGCCGGATAGGAAATGGAGATACAGTTTAGGCTGAGCTTTTTTCTTTATATGTTCTTTCCAAACGGGAAAGACTATGATATGATAGAGCAAAAGGGGGCGGTCTGATGCTGGACTTTATACGAATTGCGTGCGCGGTTCCCAATGTCAAAGTTGGGGATGTGCAAAAGAACGCGGAGGATATCTGTAATTACATTGTGCAAGCGGATGCTGCCGGGGCAGATCTGGTGGTTTTTCCGGAGATGGCACTGACCGGCTACACCTGCGGTGACCTGCTGTATCAGGATGCCCTGTGGCAGGGGGTAAAGAACGGATTGCGGAAAGTTGCGGATTGCTCCGGGAAGCATCCCAACATAACTGCTGTTGTGGGACTGCCTGTCCGCCTGGATGGCCGCTATTATAACTGTGCTGCTATCATCGCCAGAGGTGAGGTGGCGGGAATCGTTCCCAAAAGCAGCCTTACCATCCCGGAAAAACGGTGGTTTTCTGCCGGATCGGAACTGAAGAGACTCTGGCTGGAACCGGAGCAGATTGGTTTGACAGCCAGTGAGGATTACTATACTGTACCAATGGACGCTGATCAGTTGTTCCGTTTGGGTGATGACGCAATTCTTGGTATCGAGATATGCGAAGATGGTATGATCCCCCGGCCCAGAAGCGCGGAACTGGCTGTAAAGGGTGCGGAAGTGATATTGAATCTTGCGGCATCCCATGAAATCATAGGTAAGAGCGCCTATAGGCGGCGGTTGGTCAAGCATCAATCCTGCGTTTGTAAGTGCGTGTATGCCTTTGTATCTGCCGGCTATACGGAGTCCACTTCCGATATGGTCTATTCCGGCCACAGCCTGATTGGAGAAACCGGTGAAATTCTCTGTGAGAAAGGCCCGCTGGAAACGGGGTACCTGTTGATCACCGATTGCGATCTGGGAAAAGTCAGAGCGGACCGAATCAAAAGTCAGCATTTTGAACATACACCGGATTCCTGGCT
Source organism: Faecousia sp. (assembly GCA_045606145.1). Taxonomy (GTDB): domain Bacteria; phylum Bacillota; class Clostridia; order Oscillospirales; family Oscillospiraceae; genus Faecousia. The sequence goes on along the minus strand of JAZURG010000079.1, from coordinate 6,279 downwards.
GATTACAGAACCCTACGGTGATACCCTTCGTTCTGATGGCAGTTTGTACCCTGTGGAAAAGATGCCTTTTGTTCCAAACACGGAAGCGGAGCGCCTGGATGTATTCCGGCTGCAGGTGGCAGGGCTTAAGCAACGCCTTTCTGCCATTGGTGCAAAGGCCGTGGTTGGTGTATCCGGCGGCATGGATTCTACCCTGGCACTTTTGGTGGCGGTGGAAGCCATGCGTCAGTTGGGAAAACCGGCTACGGATGTTCACGGCATTACAATGCCCTGCTTCGGAACGACTGACCGCACCTATCACAATGCCCTTACCCTGATGAAAACCCTGGGAATATCCGTTGCGGAGATTCCTGTAAGAGAGGCGGTTATGGGACATTTTAAAGATATCGGCCACGACCCCATGAATCACAACACCACCTACGAGAACGCCCAGACCAGAGAGCGCACCCAAGTGCTGATGGACTACGCGGGGATGGTTGGCGGCATTGTGGTGGGTACCGGCGATATGAGCGAGCTGGCTCTGGGTTGGTGTACCTACAATGCCGACCACATGAGTATGTATGGGGTCAATGCATCTGTAGCCAAGACTTTGATCGGTCCTGTGATTCAAACTGTTTCCAATCTGGAAACTTTTTCTTCCGTAAAGGTTGTCCTGAATGATATTCTGAACACACCTATCAGTCCGGAACTGCTGCCCCCGGAGGAAAACGGAACGATCAAGCAGCAGACGGAAGAAATCGTAGGCCCCTATGTGCTGCATGACTTCTTCCTGTATTATATGGTTCGCTATGGCTTTGATCCCAGGAAGATCTATGCATTGGCCTGCAAAGCCTTTGATGGGGAATATAACGGTGACACAATCAAAAAGTGGATGAAGGTATTCTATCGCCGATTCTTCAGCCAGCAGTTCAAGCGCAACTGCCAGCCGGACGGAATCAAGGTAGGCCCCGTTTCTCTGAACCCAAGAGTGGATTGGAGCATGCCCAGTGATGCCTGCGGCAAGCTGTGGCTGGATATGGTCGATACACTGTAGATAAGGCGGCTTCGGCCGCCTTTTTCTATTGACAAAGTGTACTACATAATGTAGTATATAAATGTACTATATCATGTAGAATGGAGGAAGGATAAATGGCTGAGTTGCACATGGGTATGGCTGAAGCGAGATTTGCCGAGCTGGCATGGGACAACGAACCGGTCGCATCCGGGCAGCTTGCGAAACTGGCGGAGACAGAACTGGGTTGGAAGAAAACCACTTCTTTTACGGTTTTAAAGCGCCTTTGTGAGCGGGGCATTTTCCGAAATGAGGGCGGCACTGTAACCGCATGCATTGGAAAAGAGGAATACTACGCACGGCACTGCGAGCAGTACGTGGCGGAGAATTTTGGAGGTTCTTTGCCGGCGTTCCTGACGGCTTTCGGTTCCCGGAAAAAGCTGAACGACAAAGAATATGATGAATTACGCAAACTGATCGACAGAATGCGGGGGTGAGAATATGCTGGACAGGGTATTTATGCAAATTCTCGATATGAGCAAAACTGCCAGTATCGTGATCCTGGTGGTTCTGGCGGTACGGCTGTTTTTAAAGAAAGCACCAAAGGCCATCTCCTATGCCCTGTGGGCAGTGGTGCTTTTGCGGCTTCTTTGCCCTGTGAATATCGAGACATCAATGAGCGTCATGCCGGAAATCACCCCGTTAGAGGATACCTATGATCTTGCGGATGTGCCAATCTCCTTTGTGGGAGCAGGCGTTGCCGCCTACCAGGCGATGGGGGATGCACTCAATGGCGGTCTGGGTGTGCAGCATATTCCAACGACGCAAAAGGACATGGAAGGGAATGTGGAATATGTCACCGCGGACTGGTGGGATGTATGGATCCTGTTTGGCCAGTACGTCTGGCTGGCGGGTGTAGCCGTCATGGCAATCTACAGTATGATTTCCTATTGGAAGTTACGAAAGCAGCTTGCGGTAACGGTACTGCTGCGGGATAACATTTACATAGCTGACGATATTGACACGCCCTTTGTGATCGGCTTTGTGAGGCCAAAGATCTATTTGCCCGGTACGCTGCGCGAAAAGGAACGGCAGTACATTATCCTGCATGAACAGCACCATATTAAACGGATGGATCACATCATAAAAATTTTAGCATTTCTGGCGCTGATGCTCCACTGGTTCAATCCGCTGGTATGGTTGGCATTTATTCTGGCAAGCCGGGATATGGAAATGAGCTGCGATGAAGCGGTGATCCGTAAGCTTGGAGCTGAAGTAAGAGCGGATTACAGTGCTTCCCTGCTGGCTCTGGCCACCGGAAAGCGGATCATTGGCGGAACACCCCTGGCCTTTGGTGAGGGAGACCCCAAAGGGCGCATCAGGAATCTTGCGAAATGGAAGCAACCTATCCTTTGGGTCACTGCTGTGTTGGCCGTCCTTTGTCTGGTGCTGGCCATATGCTTGCTGACGGACCCAACCGGTGCTGAAGATCCTACGCAAGACACAGAGCCTGCAGCGGCAACCACAATTCCCCAACAGACACAGCAAGCGGAAGCTGCTGTGCCGACAACGGAGACTCAGCCCGCATACCCACCGGAAACTACGGATTTTACAGAGCCTACTGAGCCAACGCTGACCGAAAACATTGAGATACCCGATGGTATCCCAGGCGTGGTAACATACAGCAAGGATTTAGAAGAGCTGCCCCCAAACTACACGCCGCAGCAGGCTGCTGCCGATGACTGTGTGGTTATGATCGATGGGGATGTGTGGGCGAATGATGCTATCTGGATAGCTTACACAATAGCCGATTCCAGAGGAGAGAACGTGAAGGTACGCATTGCAGATTATGATGGTGCTGGTAAAATTAAGCGGTTGTACGAATTGGTGAGCATTAAGCAAGGGTATCTATACCGTCTTCTGGACAACGGATCTGTTGAGGTTCATCATTACAGATTTTTGGGGATTGATGGTAACGTAGATTTTGAAGGCGATACTTATAATATGTTTGAGGTATACGCGCTGACAAATGAACCTATGTGGAAATTCAGAAAAGGTGTACCTTACGATGACAACACCTGGGAAGATGACTCGATCATGGCATTTTGCAATCTGTATATGCGCTATGAGCATCCTCCGCTTCCGGAAACACTGCAGTGTGTCGAAATCATGCAGGACGGTGAGACGTTGGCTGTGATTTGGGATCAGCAGAAACTACGTCAGATCCGTGAATTTCTTGCAATTGCTGAAGGATACAATAACTGGCCCAAGACCGTAGTTATGGGGCCCACACTGATCTTCAGGGGAGCGGACGGTTCTGTTGTGAATGCCCGGATGATGGCAAACGCAACGATGGTGGAGATCGACGGTGTCTTCTATAATTATGATCCCGGCTGGCGCGAGGAGTACCAAATAGAGGACCTTCTGGCGTTGCTTGGAATCAGCGAGCTGCCGTAACAGTATATTGCCCCAGAGAGCGGTTGCTCTCTGGGGCAGCGACTATATAAGCAGAGGTTGAATCTGTTTGCCTGCTAATGCAAGTTCCAATGTTTGCGGAATCTTTTCGAAGTCAGCCACCATACTGGTAGGCTTCTTAATGGGATCATCCTGCCCGAAGGGAACAAAATAGTAGTTCTTCTTGTTAAGAAGTTTTCCTATATTTTCTGCCGCTCCTGCCAAGGCGTCGTTGCTGGAAATGGCAATCAGGATGGGCCTTCCGTTGCGCAGATGGCTCTTTGCGGCCATGGTTACCGGCCCGTCTGCAATGCTGTGAGCCAATTTTGCAAGTGTATTTCCTGTGCATGGCGCAATGACCAATGCATCCAAAAGCTGTTTGGGTCCAATCGGTTCTACTTCACTGATGGAACAAAGGACTTTTTTTCCACAGATGGATTCTGCTCTTTCTATATGTTCTTTCGCGGTGCCGAATCGGCTGTCAGTTGTGAATGCTGTGTGAGAGAAAATGGGTGTTACGGTATGGATGGAGGCAAGAACCTCCATAACGGGAAATACCTCCGAGTATGTGCAGAAGGAACCGCACATGGCAAATCCGATATTCATAAAGTACGCTCCTTTTCGATGAGACGGATGGCAGTTTTGGCGATCAGCTTTCCGGAGGATTCCGGCATATCTTTTCCGGGTAGGCCCCTTGCCCAAATCACATGGGTCCCGGCGATCCCTAAGGTAGAAGCCAGATCAATTTTAAGACAGTTGTCTCTGCAGTGCGATATCTGTTCTTCGGACAAAACCGGAGCGGGTGCGGTGTTGAAAATGATGCGGTAGTTGTTCAGGGTTTGACCTAAGTGCTCGGTATCCTCCGTTTGGTATCCGAGTGCGTGGGCCATTGCCCGTTGATCTTCACGGCGGGCAGCAATCGTTACATCTGCTTCCAACGCCCAAAGCAAAGCAGCCAGACATCTGCCGATCCTGCCCCAACCGATAATCAGCACCCGGCATCCCCGGAGCATAACAGGCAATTCCATCATGGCGAGTCTTACAGCGCAGTAGGCGGTTATGGCTGCGTTATCTGCCAGATATGTAGCGTCTTTTAACAGATCAATGGTCTTATATCCGCAGAAGCGGTCCTTTGGTAAATTTCCGCCGATGATCGTAACGCTTTTTGGGAGCGTTTTCAGTACACTATCCAAATCTCCTCCGCCTTTCAGATTCCCAAGATCGTCAAAACTGGGAACGGGGAGCAGTAAATGGGTTATGCTCTCACATGGCTGGCTCACAACACAGTAGCCTTTTCGCTTCAGCGACTCGGCGGCTGCCCGCAGAACGGGGGATTGGTTCATGGGGTAAAAAATGAGTTTTGACACTGTTATCACCCTTTCGTGCCAGAATATGCAGCAAGTGTGCGGCTTGTGCTTGATTTTTTCAGCGCTATGCGTATAATAAAACTATAGAGGTGATGCAGATGCAGCGACTTGGATTTATTCACGATATGATGGATGTTAAGGTTCTGATCCTGTTTGTAACATCCCGTTCCGGCTATCCTATGACATGCCAGGAAGTTTATGAGCTGTGCTATCAGGATGATTGCCTAAGTTATTTTGATGTTTGTACCGCAATCCCCGAAATGGTAAAATCCGGTCACTTGAAGGAACTGGAAGGGGAGCGCTACGAGATTACCCCGAAGGGAAAAGAAACCGGCTCTTTGACGGAAGATTCCATTGCTTTTACTGTTAAGCAGCGTGCGGAGAATGCTGTTGCTAAATTCAATCGCCAGATGCGCCGCAGCAGCTTTGTCAAAACCCAGGTGATCCCCAGAGAGAGCGGAGATTTTTCTGTGATCATGTCTTTAGACGATGAGGCGGGCAATTTGATGACCTTGGAGCTTGTGGCTCCGGATCAGCGGCAGGCAGTACGCTTGAGCCGTTTGTTTGAAAAAAAGGCAGAAGCGGTTTACAGCCTGACAATGGCAGAACTGTTAGATGATGAGGACAGCCTGGAGGAATGATCCCCCCCTTGCCGTTTCCTTGAAATCATGGTATAGTTTAATTACACCGGATAAACGGTGAAAAACGAAAGGAGCTGCCGCATATGAAGTTTCAGTACAGTGAGAAGAAGGTTAAGTTACCCGGCAATGTCCACGCTTATGCCGAGAAAAAGGTAATGAAGCTGGCACGGTATTTTGAGGAGGATGCGGAAGCACTTGTCGTCTTTTCTGTAGAAAAAAACCGGAATAAGGTGGAACTGACCGTTCACGGTGCAGGTACCTGGTTCCGGGCAAGTGAAAGCACTTCCGATATGTTTGCATCCATCGATGCAGCCGTGGGAACCATTGAAGGCCAGATTCGTAAGAATAAGACCCGCCTTGCCCGCCGTCTGCGTCAGGATGCCTTTACACGTACCGTAGAGGAGACCTCCTTTACCGCAGAGGAGCCGGAAGAGGAACTGGAGATCGTCAGAGTCAAGAAGTTCTACATGCGTCCCATGACCAGAGAAGAGGCGATCCTTCAGATGAATCTGCTTGAACATAACTTCTTTGCTTTTCGGGATGAAGACAATGGCGGAAGTTTCGCTGTGGTTTATCGCAGAAATGATGGCGGATACGGCATTATCGACGATGCCGAATAAGAGAATAGCAATAGTTTGAGGCTCCAAAGGGAGCCTCAAATTTTTTAAGAAAAAAGGAAAATAATGCTTGACAAGCTGGTGTGAATCTGTTAATATACACGAGCGCTTCGGCGCGGGCGAAAAAACTGGCAAAGCGGCTCAGAAAAAAGTTGAAAAAACTTGAAAAAAGTGCTTGACAAGAAAGAGATGCTATGCTAGAATAAGCA
>JAZURG010000078.1:0-11032 GCA_045606145.1 Faecousia sp. | reverse complement strand
TCCCCTTGGGGGGAAGCTGTCAAAAATCTTTGATTTTTGACTGATGAGGGGTCGAAAAGCAGCCACACCCCTCATCCGTCTGCCCTTCGGGCAGCCACCTTCCCCCGAGGGGGAAGGCTTTGGATGCTGCGCTAAACGATCGTTTATCTCACGATGGATACTGTAGGGGCGGCTAATAGCCGCCCGCACGGGCGACCAATGGTCGCCCCTACGAATTCTATCGACAATTGCCGCAAAAACGACACCGAGCGGCCGCGTTGCTCCTCAGGATGACATGGAATTTTGGTAGTTGGTCGCATAAACGGTCATTTATCACAAAGAGACTTATTTCTCGAGGGCGAAGTGCCCATGAGTTTTTTGTAGGTTCTGGAGAAGTAGGGCAGACTCTCAAAGCCGCTTTGCAGTGCCGCTTCCGTAGCGGTTTTGCCCTGTGCAAGCAGCATTTGGGCCTTTTTGCACCGGAGCATATTGGCATAGGTAAAGACGGTCTGTCCGGTGAGCCGCTTAAATTCCCGGGCCAGGTAATATTTTGTAATGCCGCACAGATCGGCGATCTGCTCCAGATGAATGGGCGCGGTATAGTTTTCATTTAAATAGGTAAGAGCCTTTTTTACATAAACTTCAGCGGGAAAGATCTGCGTAGGCACAACAGTTTCCGCACCGGAATGGTGGGCCACCAGATCAATCAGCAAATTCAGCGCGGCGCAGCGCAGCATGGCAGCGGTAAGGGGCACCGGATTGTTGGAGTACGCCCGCATTCGTGTTACCATGGATTGCAGAAGCTGCTCCGTTTCGATATCGCGAAAGCGACGGTCAAAGCAGATATTCGAGGTGTCAAGACCGTTTTCTGTGCAGAATCGCTCGTCAATAATAATCACATAATAGCCAACACCGCAATTGCTGGATGCGCGGTGAAGGGCGCCGGAATTCACAACGATGATATCACCCGGCTCAAGAGGAAGGATATCCTTGCCATACTGAATGGAACCCAGACCGTCAAAAACGAACAGTATCTCAATATTTTCGTGCCAATTACATTCCCCCAAGAACGGACTGTGTTTTGCCATCGTAATCTTAAAGGGGCAGAGTTTGTCTTTTTGTAAAGCAGTGTGGTGCTCGTAGTAGCTGTTCATAGAAAACCTCATATATGTCAATATGGTGCAAACTCAGGACAATATATGCCTTGAAAAACTTCCTGAAAACATTCTATAATTGCAAAAGAAAGATGTCAATGACCAACAGTAAAATACCGGTTTTTAATCAGGAAAGGGGAAAAACAGTATGCAGGAGCTGCGTTTTGAGGAACTTACCACCCGGCAAAAGCTGGGCATGGTATTCACCGGCTGTTTCGGCAATGCCGAGGAAGGAAATGACTTTGTTTACGAATTGGTAAAACAGCGCTGCCTTGGCGCGGTGTGGGTCTATGTGGGAAATCCCAGCGCGTCGGCCATTATTAAAAAGGTAAAAGAGATTGCGGATTATCCGATTCTGATTCTAACGGACGCGGAAGCAGGCCTGGGAGAATATAAGATCGGAAAACAGAGCGCGTTGGGATGTACCGTCAGGGAGTCAGATGCGTATGCCTTTGGTAAAATAACTGCATCCATCGCAAGCCGGATCGGATACAATGTGGTATGCAGCCCTGTGATCGACATGGCAGAGGGTAACCCCAGAAGCCTTGGCGTGAACAAGGAAAAGGTGGCATCCATGGCCATCGCCCAGGCCCGGGGCATGCACGACGGCGGCGTTCTGAGCGTGGCAAAGCATTATCCCGGTGCCCGGATGGATACCATGAAGGATACCCATTTAACAGAGGCCGTGTCCTACGAAACCGAGGAAAGTCTGCTGGATTATGCCCTGTATCCCTATCTGAAGCTGATGGAGCAGGGCCTTCTGGACGGTATTATGACGGGCCATAAGCGCCTTGGGAAGATCGACCCCGATCATCCCACCAGCCTTTCCAAGGCTGTGATCGACGTGATCCGGGAACAGGGCTTTGAAGGCTTTGCCATTACCGATGCCCTTTGCATGATGTCTGTCCGGGCCAATTTTGACGATGTTACCTCCAAGGGTCTGGCGGTTTCCGCCGGAAATGACCTGCTGCTGCCGGAGGCTTTGGACGCGAAGGAATCCTTTGACTGCCTGTGTGAAGCCTATGACAGGGGTATGATCCCGGACGATGTGTTGGACGCGGCGGTAAAGAGAGTTCTGGCCGCGCAGCATAAGGTTACCCTGCTGCCGCAAAATGTGGAGCCTACAGATGAAGAAAAGGCGGCAGTTAAGAGCATCAACAAAAACTGCATTTACACCATCACCGACGAGGGTCTTGCGCCCAATATTTCCCCCGAGGGCAGGCATTTCATTGTGATGATGGTGAGAAACGGAATGACTCTGGACAATAGCGGCGATCTGCCCGTTCCCCCAGTGGATACCTTTACAACAGGCTGGCTCCGTCCCCGTCAGATCTATGACAAGCTGGCGGCTACCTTCCCCAACTCCAGAATCATGGCCATTGATGAGTACCCCATGCCGGTGCCTATCTATCAGGTGATGCGGGATTCGCTGCCCTACGACGATGTGGTCTTTGTGGCCTTTACAGACTATGCCGCGTACATCCTCCCGCCGGAGTTTTCCTACCGTATGCGCAATTTGATCAATGCATTGCAGGTCAATAACCGGATCGCGGCAATGGTCTACACAGGCAGCACCAAAGCGCTGGAGGCGCTGGAGCATATTCCCCGGTACATTATCGGCTGTCAGGATCAACAGTGCATCGATGCCTGTATCGATGTGCTGGCCGGCAAATACCCTGCCAAGGGTGTGCCCACCTATACGGTGAATCTGAAGTAGGATATCCCTGTAAATGATCGTTTATGCGGGCAGTGCCTGCGGCCAATTCGTGCACAGTGCGGTACTAATCGTTACTTCCCTAACCCGCTCGGTATCGTTCTTGCGGTAATTTTCGATAGAATTCGTAGGGCGGGGCCTTGGTCCCGCCGCCAAAAGCGCGGTATTTCGGCGGGAGCAAGCCCCCGCCCTACAGTATCCATCGTGAGATAAACGATCATTTAGCGCATCAAACAAAAACGGACTCCCGGGTGGGAGTCCGTTTTTTGCTTACAGGGCAGGGGGTGTCCAGTCGCCGCCGGAGCTGCTGTTGCCGCTGTTGTAATTGATCTTGGTTTCGCTGACCATATCCTTGGCGATGTAGCCGGTATGATCGCCGCTGGTGGCCAGATAACAGTGGCCCAGATCCTCCAGAATTTCCACCCGCGCGTTGGAGGACAGCTTGCTGACAGGCTCACCATGCAGATAGTAGTGGTCGAAAAGCTCTGCCTGATACTTGGCATAGCCGTTCCACGGGGTGTAGGCCTCCTGACCGTCCTTGCGCAGAAGACTCTGCCGGACATAGCCGTAAAGACCCTCATGGTAGATGCCGTACCAGCCTTCCTTTTCTTCCAGGAAGCCTTCCTCGTTGATGATAGCGACCGCTTCGCCGCGGTCAAACCAACCCAGGATGATCTCGGCTTCGTCAGCCAGAACCGTTCCCTTGCCGGAAACGCTGCCGCTCTGGGGAAGGAAGGTGGACAGATTCATGATCCCGTTATCGCCGCCAAGGGTGATATCGCCTCCGTCAGCGCTGCCGGAGCCGCCGGAGGGGGCAGGCTGGATATAGCTGCGGCTCAGCTCCTTGGCGCGCATGTAGCCGATGCCACCCTCCGTCTGAACCACCAAGGTGCCGTCCAGATCATCCACTACGGCGATTTTGGTGTTGGTGCTCAGCTTCTGCTCACCGCCGGGCAGCAGATGGTAGTTGGTGTAGATCTTGGAGCCGTAGGCGGCATAGCCGGTCCAGCCTTCGTAGCCTTCCGTGCCGTCCAACCGGATCAGGCGCTTTTCCATCAGGCCGTAGCCCTCGGCCACCTGAACAATGTAGTAGTCTTCTTCGTATTCGCCTGCGATCTCCACCACGGCACCCCGGTCAAGGGTGGTCAGCACCACCTCGGTGCGGTCCGCCAGAGCGGTGGCAGGCAGGGTTTCCGGCACAGGAGGTTCGGTTTCCGTGGGAACGGTGGTAGGCTCTGTTGCAGGTTCGGTTGTGGGCGCGGTGGTAGGCGCAGTGGAAGGCACGGTAGGGCTAACGGTTACTTCCAGAGGTTTCTCACCGCAGCCTGCCAGTAACAGTGTCATGCAAATAAGGATGGCTAATATTCTCTTCATATGCGATCCTCCTTAACCCATATATTCCGCGTCGTACTTGGAACCGTAGACCTTGCGGATGATCTCCCAAACATACTCATAGGAGCTTGTACCGGGTTTGAAAACACTCCGGTTCTGGTAGGCGATATAGCCGATGCTTCTGTAGACGATACCGCCATAAATAGTGATTTGGGTACCGTCCTTGTCTTCCAGAATCATGTAAGACCGCATGGCAATGTCATTCTTGCACTGGTCCAGCGTGAAGCCAACCAGCACATTGGTGTACTGGATCGTATCCTCTGTTTTGGCAAAGATCGGGTCGGCAACACCTTTTTTATAGGCGTAGTTGGATTTTACATAGTCCTGTCCCAGAACCATCGGTTTGCCGCCTTTCAGATCCTTGGCCCAGCACAGCGCGGTGCCGTATTCTATCAGCTTGTAGCCGGCAAGACCCTTGCCGGTGAGCGCGTCTTTTTTGCTCTTGTCGATGGCGGTGATCATGCGGATGCCCTTGGTGCCGGTGATGCGGATGGAGCTGCCCGCGTACTGCAGGATGTTTTCCAGCTCTGCCACCGGTGTGGCGGTATAGCGGTCTTCTTCAAATGTCAAACGCCAGACCTTCATGCCGGTGGGGTATCGGGATTGGGAACTGTACATAGGCGGGAGATTGTAGGTATAGCAAATCAGGACTTTCGCGTCTGTGCCTTTGATAACGGCAAAGCGGGAGCCATCGTCATTTTTCGTCCGGTATTCTGGGGTATCGATCCACATTGTGTCGGATGTTTCCGGCAGATCCAGCCGATATCCTCCCTCAAACGTTCCACAATTAAAGCAAAAACGAATGCCGCCATCTGAAACGTCCCAAAGATGCCCGCCTGCATTATCACTGTAACCACATGCAGAGCAGGTGCGTGTAGTCTGGCAGGGGTCTTCCCATGTGTGAGATCGTTCACCGCCGTAATTGTCAGTATAGCCGCATACACTGCAGGTTCGGGTAATCGAACAGGGCGCCCCAAAGGAATGGTCCGCCACGCGGCCTTCTTGATAGCCACAGTTTTCCCGACGGCAGGTGCTGGGCTGTGTGCAGGTGGCTTCTGCCATGTCATGCCCCAGTGCATTGGTATATTCGTCTGCGATTATGTAACCGCAGAGGGAACAACGCTGACCGTGATAGCCTTGCTCGGTACAGGTGGGTTCTGCGGAAGCCGGTTCAAAGGTATGGGTATGATCGTCCCTGATCCAGATGATGTTACCATCGTAATTCTGCTTCACCGTTTCTGTCCAGGTATCGTTCCCGGCAGGGTAAATGCAGGTAGCGGTTACATCTTGGAATGCACAGTCACCGATTGCCGGGGCGTCGCCCAGAAAATACACGGTTTGCAGCGATTCACACCCGGAAAATACACATGCCATCAATTCTGTCACACTGGCAGGGATGGTCACTTCTGTCAGACCACTATTCTCAAATGCGTATGTACCGATGGTAGTAACCCCATCCGGAATAGAAATGCCGGTCAACGCGGAGCAGTTAGAAAAAATAATGTCAGAAATCTTTTTGCATTTTACGGGGATGTTTACGGATGACAGATTTGTGCAGTCACCGAACAGGTTGGGGCTAAGTGTTTCCAGATTATCTGACAACCTGATGCTTGTCAAACGATTACATCCTTTAAATGCACTCCAACGGATATTGGTTACGCTGTCCGCCATAGTGACCTTGGTCAAAGCCGTACAACCCTCAAACGCACTTACATCAATGGACTCCACACCCTCAGGAATGTTGATTTCCTTCAACTGTGTGCATTTAAAAAACGCATAGGAACCAATGGACTTTACACTGCCCGGAATGGAAACAGAGGTCAAGTTCGGTAATGCATAAAAGGCATCATTGCCGATGGATTCTATGCCTTCTTCGATTACCACCTGAGATATCAGCTTGCTGGCATAATTCCAAGAGGCCGCAGATAAGATGTGGTCACGGTGTTCCATGGGACCGGTGCCGGAAATGGTCAAAGTACCGTCTTTCAGCGACCAAGTCAGATTTTTGCCACAGGTACCGGTGATGGGAGCATCCGGCTTTCCCCAGAGACGAATCAGGCAATCCTTCCAAGAAGGGGAAACCCAGCCGGAAGTGCCTTCGTCATAATAAATTACAAAATCCTCGTTTCTGGATTGGATTTTTCCTTCCTCTGACAGGGGCGCGTCACCGATAATATGGATGTATTCCAAGGCTTCCTCACCAGCCAGCCAACCTCTCAAACCATCCATGGCTTTTGCGTATACCGTAATGTCCTTCAGCTGGTAGCAAGCGTTAAACGGGTCATCCCCTATATGCGTGACATTTTTCGGGATCGTAACACTTACAAGGGAAGTCCCTTCAAAAGATCTGCTGCCCAGACTGATCAAACTTTCGGGAAGAGATATCACGGTCAGATTTTTGCATCCGGTGAATGCGCTGCCATAAATATAGGTAACACCCTCAGGAATTTCGATTTCTTTTAAATTTTCGCAATAGGCAAACGCGTCACCACCAATTTTACCGGAGAAACCTTTTTCAAAATTAATGGATTCCAGCAGATTACAGCCGAAAAATGCCTGTTCACCGATATCTTTAATCACACCCTTGAAGGTAACGGATGTTAAACGATCGCAATCGTAAAACAAATCACTGCTGACTGTTGTGATGGTTTCCGGAATGGTAATGGTTTGAAGACCTGTGTCGGCAAAAGCACCACCGCCGAGGCTCTCCAATTTGGATGGTAAAACGATTTCGGTAAGCGATACGCAACGGTAAAACGCGGAAGCGCCGATGCTTTTCAGGGTTTGCGGGAGTGTCACACTCTTTGCGTCATAGAGTTCGGCAAAAGTATTGCCTGCAATCTCGGTGATTCCCGACTTAACGACGATACTAGTGATTTTTTCGGTATACTGCTTCCAAGTTAGACGCCACGACTCGGGATTTACTTGGCCGCTTCCATAGACAGTAAGGGTTCCGCTCTCGTCCAGTTCCCAAAATGCCTTTTGGCCGCACTGACCTTTTGCAAAAACGGCCGCGGATGTGGGCATAGGGACCAGCATTGCTACAATACACAATACTAGCACTATCGTGATTGCTCTTTTCATACATATCCTCCTCTTGGGTTTTGTCTGATTTCGTATGGGATATTGTCAATTATGAAGGCGGAGATTTTAGGGAAACGAGGGATAATCAGGGTAAAAACGGATTCATAATGCTGCTGTCACAATCTTATGGTGATTCTGATCTGGAGGCGACGGTGCCGCAGGAAGAGCAGTAGACCATACCATCCGACGATACCCATGTATGTGAATCTATCAGATTGTCAAATTTTACATATAAGGCACCGCAGGTGGCGCATTGTTGCAGCTGTCTGCCATTGGATATGCAGGTTCTTGCAAAGAAATCGTGGCCGTGGGGTTCATAGGTGAGGGTTTCCGTATGATCGCAGCGGGAGCAGGTGATCCTGCCTTCGCCGGGTTTGACACAGGTGGCTTCCTTCACCACGGTCTCGTGCAGATCATGGTTCTGGTTGGGGGCTAAGATTTCTACCACGTACACCCCATGGCAAAGGGTGCATTGGGCGGACATTTCTCCCGTTTCGGCGCAGTTGGGTTCTTTGGAGAGGAACGGTGTGCCCAGGGCATGTCCCGTTGGCTCCATGACTTCCGATCTGGCTGCGCCGCAGCCGGTGCAGACCAGCTCCCGTCTGCCCGGATGGGTGCAATCGGGCGGGGTGAGCACATCGCCCTTTTGAAAATCATGGGTCAGCCGCGGGGCGGGGGCGGTATAGCAGTGGTCGCACAGCCGGCAGGTAAGGCTCTGGATGCCCTCCTGTGTGCAGGTGGGACTGACGGTGATCTCAGCGGAATAGTCATGTCCGCAGGGGATCGGATTGGTAAGAAAACAAACTGCCGTTGCCGTACATGCCGCCAGAGCGATCATGAGGATCCAGAAGGAAGGCTTTTTGTAGCAGAGGATGCCTTTGATCCGGGCCTTGACGCTTACCTCACCAAAGGCGATGGGGCAGGCCATGATCATCCGGCGGTGGACGCTGCAGGCCACCAACGCTTCCGAGTAACCCCGTTTTCCGGTATTGTCCATTCTGGCGATGACCTTTTCGTCACAGGCCTGCTCGATATCCCGGCACAGCAGAATGTAGGCAAGCCACAGCAACGGATTGAACCAGTAGACCGTGAGCAGCAAAAAGCCCAGAGGCTTCCACCAGTGATCCAGCCGCTTCAGATGGGCATTTTCATGGGCAAGCACATAGGCCAGCCGCTCCGGGTCGATGCCCGAGGGGACATAGATTTTGGGGAACAGGACACCGAAAATAAAGGGGGACGCCACATCGTCGCAGACATAAAGCTGATGCCCGATCTGTATGGATGCCCGGACCTGCCGGCGAAGCTTCCAGGAGGAAACGGCGCTGTAAAGCAGCAAAACCGCCGCGCCTGCCAGCCAGATCACCGCCGCGTGAAACAGGATGGTTTCCAGTATATGGGTCTCAGGGGCAAGACGTTGTGTGAACAGGGGATTGACGGTGCTGTTCACCGCGGGAATGCCGCTGTAAATGGCCGGAGTCTGGGCGGTGGCGATATTTTGCGGGATCACCTCGGCACTGGGAATCAAGCTGAATGCGCTCTCAAAAGAGAAGGGAAGGAGCAGCCGCAGAGCCACAAGACTCCACAAAAGACAGCTGATCCATTTGGGCGCTTTTCGGAAAAGCAGCCGCAGCAGCAGCACCGCCAGAACCAGCCAGCTGGCGCTGATGCTCATGTTCAAAAGCTTTAGAAACAGCTGGGTCATTTTGAGGCTTCCTCCAGGGAATCCAACAGCTTTTTAATTTCTTCCAGTTCCTGAGCGGAGGGGGTTTTCCGGGCGGTAAAGGCTGCCAGAAAGGCCGGCAGAGAACCCTGGAAGGTCTGCTCTACAAAATGCTCGCTCTGCATGGCATGGAAATCCTCTTTTGAAAGCAAAACAGTGATCATATGATCCTGTGTGGCAAAAATACCCCGGTCGCACAGCTTTTTCAGAACGGTATAGGTAGTGGTGCGCTTCCAGTTCAGCTCTTCTTCGCAAAGCGCTACCAGCTCCCTTGTAGTCAAAGGCGCGTGGCTCCATACAATATCGGCAAAATGTGCCTCTACCATTCCTAATCTAATATCTGTCATAGCTGTTCCTCCTTGTTTAATGTCTATTGATGATAGACTAATTGTAGTCTATCACCAACAGATGCAATTGTCAATAAATTTTTGTTCCCTAGGCGGCTGTTATGCTTGTAAATGATCGTTTAGCGCAGCAACCATCAAGTTACCGTGTCATCCTGAGCGACCAAAGGGAGTCGAAGGATCCGTATCCTGAAAATGCTGTAATTACAGAGTTTTTCTTTAGGAGAACGGATTCTTCGACTCCGCTGCGCTCCGCTCAGAATGACATGCGTTTTAGGTTTCTGCTCAGATAAAAGATCATTTACAACAGCGGTAACGAACCGGGCGGGTCAGGGAAGTAACGACAAGTAGAAGTTTTGGTGCGAAATGGGAGCGGCGGCTCGCCGCTAAACGATCATTTGGCGCGATGACATCAAACAAAAAACCAGCCTTGCAGGGATTTCCTGCAAGGCTGGTTGGTTTGATATCTTAGTACATGCCACCTGCACCGCCTGCGGCAGCGGCCATTGCGGCAGCGTCAGCAGCGGGATCGGGCTTGTCGGCAACCAGACTCTCGGTGGTCAGCACGCATGCGGCGATGGATGCGGCATTTTCCAGAGAGGAACGGGTGACCTTGGTGGGATCGACGATACCGGCATTGATCATGTCCATATACTGCTCGGTGTAAGCGTTGTAGCCCCAGCCGATCTTTCTGGAGATCTTGATCTTCTCGTAGACCACGCTGCCATCCACACCGGCATTCTCAGCGATCTGGCGGATGGGCGCCTGCAGAGCGGCGGCGATGATCTTGGCACCGGTCTTCTCGTCACCCTGCAGAGTAGCGATCAGCTTCTCAACAGCGGCAATGGCATTGACCTGAGCGGTACCGCCACCGGCAACGATGCCTTCTTCCACAGCGGCACGGGCAGCGTTCAGAGCGTCTTCCACTCTCAGCTTCTGCTCCTTCATGGCAACCTCGGTCTGTGCGCCGACCTTGATAACGGCTACGCCGCCGGCCAGCTTGGCAAGTCTTTCCTGGAGCTTTTCACGGTCATAGTCGGAGGTGGTGGTAGCGATGGCGCTGCGGATCTGGTGGGCCCGGGCCTTGATAGCATCGGGATCGCCTGCGCCGTCAACGATGGTGGTGTTGTCCTTGGTGACAACGATCTGACGGCAGCGGCCCAGATCGTTCAGGGTAGCCTCGGTCAGCTCCATGTTCAGCTGGCTGGAGATCACGGTACCGCCGGTGAGCACGGCGATGTCCTGCAGCATTTCCTTGCGGCGGTCGCCGAAGCCGGGAGCCTTGACGCAGACGCAGTTGAAGTTGCCGCGGAGGCGGTTGACAAGCAATGTGGCCAGAGCGTCGCCTTCCACATCCTCAGCAATGATGATCATCTTCTTGCCGGCCTTGACAACAGGCTCCAGAATGGGCAGGATCTCCTGAATGGAGGCGATCTTCTTGTCGGTGATCAGGATATAAGCATCGTCCAGAACGGCTTCCATCTTATCGGTATCGGTGACCATATAGGGGGAGATATAGCCGCGGTCGAACTGCATGCCTTCCACAACATCCAGACCGGTCTCGGCGGTCTTGCTCTCTTCGATGGTGATGACACCCTCGGTGCCTACCTTCTCCATAGCCTCAGCGATCAGAGCGCCGATGGCT
>JAZURG010000077.1:0-2156 GCA_045606145.1 Faecousia sp. | reverse complement strand
CTTCTGCGTAATGTGGTAGCGAAGGATGCAGACATTATGTACGACTACCGCAACAATGAGATCTGCGCCCGGTATCAGCGGGGCCAGACTAAGGACTATGCTGGCATTGTTGCCTTGGTAGAGCGCCGAAAGAACGATGTGATGTCCGTGGATGCTCCCTTCATGGTGGCTGTTGCGCTGAAAGATACCAATGAAATGGTGGGCGAAATCGTAGTTATGCCCAAAGATGGGAAGATCAGCCTGGGATACACATTCTCCTATAAGCACCACCGGAAAGGATATGCCTTTGAATCACTGACCGCCCTCATCAACCTACTCCATGAGCAGTACCCGGAATGGGATTTCATCAGCTTCACCGAACCGGAAAACGAGCCAAGTATGGCATTGCTGAAGAAGCTGGGATACAAAGATATGGGCTATATCCCGACTATGGAATCCAGGGTGTTCGGCAAATGGACAAACCCTGCTACGGAAGAAGAAATTATGAAGGCTGCTCTGTAATGAGCATTCAGGAGAAAAATATGGAAAAACTTGAACTGTACATACCCAAACTGGAAGATTTGTGGTTCTATCAAAAAATGACATCTGACCCGGAAACCATGTCTTACAACGCAGGCTGGGATGTGGAATACGATGGCTACCATCGTGACACCGGCTGCGTCGATTACCCGGACGAGGTGCTTCCGAGCTGGTATGAGGATATGATTGGACACGAGCCAGACCGCTTCTATGCCTACATCAAGCGCAGTTCCGACGAAGCATGGATCGGTGATGTGTGCTTCCACTACACCCCCGAAAAGGATTGGTGGGATATGGGCATCGTGATCTATGCGCCCTATCGTGGAAAAGGCTATGCAGTCCCGGCATTGAAACTGATGCTGGATCATGCGTTCCGTGACTGTGGCATTTCCCGCATACACAATGATTTCGCCGTTGATCGACACGAGATTGCCGCTTGGGAAACACACCGCAAGGCAGGCTTTAAGGAACTGGGTGTGGAGGAAGGCTTCCTCCAGATGATGATTACAAAAGAGGATTATCTGAGGGATAATCCGTGAAAGGTGTCGCTCAATGCTAAAACTTGTTCGCTTTGATCTGCGCAATCCTGCTGAGTGGGATGAATTCTACAATCTGTTTTCTGCGTATTTGGCAGAAGTATGCGAAGATGATGAATACCAGGAAAATATTGCTGATTTACATGACGAAAAGCTGAATAGTCAAATGATCGAGCAAACACTACAAGAGCATAACCCATACTTTGTCATGCGTATTGTGCTGAGTGAAGAATGTGTGGGTCTGATCAGCTATTCCTATAATGAAAAGTGCTTTCTTGGATTCATAAACAACTTCTATGTCTGCCCCGAACAGAGAAGCACAGGCATAGGCTCTAGTGTTTACCGCATGGTAGAAACCCACCTGTCGGAGCTTGGCGCAAGGCAAGTTGACCTAATCCCTGTAGGGAAAGCACAGCCATTCTATGTTCGCAATGGATTTGTTCAAACACGCACGACAGTCGATGGTGAGCAAGTTTTCGGAAAGAAAATAAAGGAGTGAACCATGTACATAGAAACCCCACGGATGATTATCCGTGATTTTGTACCGGAGGATGCCGCTGATCTGCACAACATCTTCGGTGATGAAGAAACAATGGAAAACTGCGAACCGGCATACGACTTTGATAAAACAAAGGAGTTTTTGACTTCTTTCTGCATTGGTCGCAAAGGTGCTGTGGCAGCGGTTCATAAGGAAAGCGGCAAAATGATGGGCTACATCCTGTTCAATGAGTTTGACGCGGGTGTATATGAAATGGGCTGGATCTACAACCGGCAGTTCTGGCGGCAAGGTTATGCCTATGAGTCCTGCAAGGCTGTGATCGACTATGCCTTTTCAGAGCTAAATGCCCACAAGGTATTTGCCGAAGCAATCGATGCCGTGAAATCTGTTGGTCTGATGCAGAAGCTGGGTATGCAGCTTGAAGGCATCCAGCGGAGCCAGACCAAGGATCTCCACGGAAACTGGGCAGACCTGTACTTCTACGGTCTGTTGGAAGATGATTGGAGGAAGCATGGAAATCAAGTTTGAGAATATCTTCCTGCGGGATATGATAGATTCCGACATTGAGGAAGTCGGATCGTAGCCATGTCGTTCTGTGAGCC
>JAZURG010000076.1:0-5550 GCA_045606145.1 Faecousia sp. | reverse complement strand
TCAACATATAGCATAAGGGATCCATCATCTATTTCATACGCACAAAATTGCACATCATGGATAACTATATCGGAAGGATCTGTTTCGCTGGTCATAACAAAAAACATAAACACAGGCAATGCCGCACAAAACAGGCCCATGGTAACCCACAGAATAAAATATGCCCACGGGTAATCCAAATGACCATTCATGGGGTCCCACTTTCTTCTAAAGGATGTAGAAGTCGGCACCCATTTTCCTGTCGCCCGTTTATACCCTTTATCCAGCGCATCCACAAACTCATAGGCACCACAGCTTATCTCGTCGATCATAATTGATTGTCCCTGAAAGTATATACGACGATCTCTCCCGGAACGAATGCCTTCCACATCTCCATAACAGCACTCTCGTTTTATGCCGAAGATGTTCTGCGCTATAAAGCCTTTGTCATCATATCGAATCACACAGTTCAGATATGCCGCCATCATACAATCACAGACCAGCACAACCACACCGAAAAAGGCAAACATCCAGTCCCCATCCATAGCACAGACCACCGTAGGAATGCTTAAAATAGTACCACAGACGATGCCAACTCCCGCCAGATAAAAAGGCAGATAAACAACATTCTCTTGCTCCCAATTCTTGCGTTTCTGTTTTGTTAGAAAACTGGCTATGCCGAGAAATACATTGAACGCCGCTATCAAACTTGCTGCAATCAGCATAGCTATTACCTCCTATTCTGTTTCATAGGGCCAGTCGATGATGCCGCCGAACTCCTTGATATTGGTATAGCCCAGTTCTGCCAACGCTTCCTCCGCGATCTTACTGCGCCTACCGCTGCGGCAGTAGACAAGGAACAGCTTTAAGGTCTACTTTTGCTTGACAGATGCATGTGAGCATTCACAGACCGGTTAACGGTTTATTTGAGGTTACAAGGCTCTTTTGTGACCAGACTACCCAGATAGTTAGCGGTGCTTTCTGTGTAAAGCCGGTAGTAGGAAATACCTTTTTCCTGACGCAGTTTGCTACAGCACTTCAAATTGCACCACAGAAATGAGGGAAAACCCATAACAGGAAGAAACAGCGGGCCTAAGATGGCGGATTGCACCGCGTGCCCGAATTCGTGAACCTGTACCCGCGGATCGCAGTCATAGCCGCGCGGACTTAGAAATAAAAACATGCCGATGCCTAAGCTGCTGCCTTGCTTCCACTTGGTTACGATACAGCCGTGATAGGTTCGGTGGGGTGCTTTTCTGTGGGCGAGATAAATGATGAAGCCTACCAGGGTCTGGGGAAATCCCCAAGTCCACTGCCAAATGCGGAAAAGAAGTGTTTTCATTTCAAGTACCTCGCCACAATATCCTCACGAATCGCACAGACCAGAACGTCCAGTTCTTCCTGGGTGTTATCCCTGCACAGCGAGATCCGGAAAGAACCGTCCATGTTTTCCGGGGAAAGCTTCATGGCAGTAAGGGTGTGGCTTCTGTGACCTTTTGCGCAGGCGCTGCCGGCACTGACACAGATACCCCGTTCCTGCAAAATGTTGATGGTATTCTGGGTGGGAACACCGGGAATGGACAGATTCAGAATATGGGGCGCTTCATGTGCGCCGTTGATCACCACACCGGGGATTCTCTCAATGGCTTTGATACAACGCTCAAGCAAAGCGTTTTCTTTTTGAATATCTTCTTTTAATGTCGGGGTAAGAACAGCGCAGGCGGCAGCAAACCCCAAAATAGCGGGCATTGCTTCCGTGCCGCTGCGGAATCCGGATTCCTGTCCGCCACCATAGATCAGCGGCGGGAAAGAACGAAGCCGGGGACTGATATACAGTGCGCCTGCGCCCTTGGGGCCGTGTACCTTATGGGAAGATACGGTGATCAAATCCGCACCAAGGCTTTTTGCCTGGAAAGGAACTTTTAAGAATCCCTGTACCGCATCGGTATGAAAGACCGCATCGGGAGCCAGACGGTGGGTCAGCTTGGCCATTTGGGCAATGGGCATTACAGAGCCAACCTCGTTGTTGACCATCATGATGGACACCAGGAAGGTGTCTTTGCGCAGTGCTGCTTTCAAAGAATCCAAGGTAATGCGGCCCAACTCGTCCGGCTGCAGGTAGGTGACCTCAAAACCCTGTGCTTCCAGCGCTTTCATGGTGTTCAAAATCGCGTGATGTTCAATGGCGGTGGTAATGATGTGCTTATTCTTTTTGCCAAACCGCTTCGCTGCGCCAATGATGGCCCAGTTGTCGGCTTCGGTACCGCCGGAGGTAAAAAATACTCTGTCCGGTTCGGCACCCATGGCGGCAGCTACCTGATTACGGGCAGTACGCAAAAGCCGGGATGCTTCGATACCAAAATCGTACAGACCGCTGGGATTGGCCCAGTTTTCCGTGAGCGCAAGGGTGATTGCTTCCACAGCCTCTTTGCAGGGCTTTGTGGTGGCGGAATTGTCTAAATATATCATAATGTTGTTCCTTTTGTTGTCATTGCGAGCCGCGAACAGCGGCGTGGCAATCCGCATCTTATTTTCCTACGCAGAACCGCTCAAAAATTCTGGCGGTAATATCTTCCCGAACAGTAGAACCGGTCACTTCACCCATAGCTTCCATGGCAGCTTCCACATCCGTCAAAACAGCATCGGGGGTAAGTCCCAGTTTTAATCCCTGCAATGCGCTGAGTATGGCTTCATAGCTTCTGCGAATGGCATCAAACTGCCGGGGGTTGGTCAAAATGGAACCGTCACAGGGGGTGCTGCCCGCAAACATATCATCCACAACACCGGCCAGCAGATCCAGACCCTCACCTGTCTTGGCGCAGATGGGAATCACAAACATAAAGGGAAGGTCACCGGGAACGGTCTTCTGCGGCAGATCGCCTTTGTTGATCAAAGCAATGGCATGCCCGGCATCGGCGCAATCTTCAATGATGGCCCGATCGTCATCGGTCAGTGCCTGAGAACCGTCACAGACAAACAGCACCAGATCCGCTTCTTCCGCGGCCTTGCGGGAACGCTCCACACCCATGGCTTCGATTTGATCGGCAGTTTCCCGGATGCCGGCCGTGTCGATAAGCCGCAGGCGGGTATTGCCCAGCATGACTGTTTCTTCCACGGTATCCCGGGTGGTGCCGGGGATATCGGTAACGATCACCCGCTCAAAACCGGCCAAAGCATTCAGAAGGCTGGATTTGCCCACATTGGGTTTGCCGACAATGGCGGCAGATACACCCTGCCGCAAAATACGGCCTTGCCCGTAGGTCTGCAGCAGCGCATACAGTGCTTTGGCATCGCTGCGCAGGGAAGCTTCGTAGCTGCTCAATTGGAAATCGTCGATGTCCTCGTCGGGATAATCCAGCACCGCATGGAAATGACTGCAAAGGTCTGTCAGATGGTCGTAGACAGGGGCGAGCTTCTTTAACAAAGTGCCGCCCACCTGACCAGCGGCATTGGCAGCGGCTTCCGCGGTGTCTGCTTCAATCAGGTCGATAACTGCTTCTGCCTGAGTCAGATCCAACTGGCCGTTCAAAAAGGCCCGCTTGGTAAATTCGCCCCGCTTGGCAGGCAGCGCGCCTGCAAGATACAGCGCTTCCAGACCGGCGGCCAGCACGGCAGGGGAACCGTGGCACTGAATCTCTACGGTGTCCTCACCGGTATAGCTGTGGGGCGCCCGGGTGTAAACTGCCATGCACTGGTCAATGGTGCGGCCATGCTTGTCCTGCAAAGTGCCCAGCATCAGCTTGCGGTTGGGTGCTTCCGACAGAGGTTTTCCGTTATTTAATGTAAATACCTTTCCGGCGACTTCTGCGCAGCCGTCACCGGTAAGCCGCAGAATGCCGATGGCACTAATTTGATTGCCGGTGGATACGGCAGCGATCACGTGAGACATGGTATGTCCTCCAAATACTAATCTTAATTAAATAGTATACCACTTGGAAGCGTGTTTTGCAATTGCTATATTTCGGAAGAATCCGGGCAGACTATCCGTGAGGTGATACCATGACAGATGCACAGATCAGCGGTATTTTCGAAGGCGCCGGGGATTTCATCCGCAGAGAACTGCGGTGCGGTACATTTACCATTTATGCTTATGCCATTGACGGCTTGATTTCCGGCGCTGATGCGGCAGAATATGTATTTAAGCCGATTACTACCCATTTGCATGGGGAGACCATGGAGGCGCTGTATACCCGCGCGCTCTATGGAAGTGTGTATAATACGGTTGCAAGCGGTTGTAAAGACGCAGCGGATGTTGCGCTGAAGCTGGTCAATGGGTTCTGCGTGGTCTTATTTCCGGGGAGCGGTGCGGTAGCGTATGAAGTCCGCACCGGTGTCAGCCGAACGCCGGCAGCGCCGGAGGTGGAGAATACCGTCAAAGGCCCCAAGGATGCCTTCGTGGAAACCATGCGCATCAATACCAGTGTCGTTCGCCGCCATCTGCGGACACCCGATTTGCAATTATACCAGACAACTGTGGGAAAACGCAGCCTTACAAATGTGACGGTCGCATGGATCCGGGGTATCACCAATACCAATATGGTAGAGCAAATGAAAGCGCGTCTGAATGAAATCGATATTGACGGCCTGCTCAGCCCCTCGGCGGTAGAGGAGTATGTCACAGGATCACGCTTTACCACATTTCCATTGATGCAGTATACGGAACGGCCGGACCGATTCTGTCAAGGACTACTGGATGGTCGCGTGGGTCTGTTGGTGGATGGCTTGCCTTTGGGATATTTGGCTCCGGCCGATCTGGGATATCTGATGGAAAGCATGGAGGATCGAAGCCGGGATTTTATCTCTGCATCATTTGTGCGGATATTGCGATATCTGGCATTGCTGGCAAGTCTGCTGCTGCCGGCAATTTATATTGCACTGGTCAATTTTCACCCTCATTGGATTCCGGAAGCGCTGCGCAATACCATTATGAACACAAAACAACCGGTTCCGTTTACTGCGGCAGGGGAAGTGTTGGGTTTGCTGATTGCATACGAACTTCTTCAGGAATCCGGAGTGCATCTGCCGCAGGCCATCGGTCAATCTGTATCTACCATTGGCGGCATTGTGGTAGGTACGGCTGCGGTGGAAGCGGGATTGATCTCACCGGTGGTGCTGATCGTTGTCAGCATTGCGGGGGTAAGCGGATTCGCGTTACCAAACAGGGATCTGGCTAACGCGGTGCGGGTGTGGAGGTTCGGGATCAGTGTGCTGGGTGCGATGTTTGGTATGCCGGGGATTTTGGCAGGAATTGCGCTGCTGGCAGCGCATTTGTTTAGTCTGAAATGCCTGGGTGTGCGGTATATCAGGATCAAAACTGCTCCTAACCGTATGATTCTTAGACACAGACTGAAGAATCAAAAATACCGTGACAGCGCCATGAAGCCTGACGATAAAAGAAATCAAAAATAATGTAAAAAAAGGGAAAATAAAGCTTGACAAGCTGGTGTGAATCTGTTAATATACACGAGCGCTTCGGCGCGGGCGAAAAAACTGGCAAAGCGGCTCAGAAAAAAGTTGAAAAAACTTGAAAAAAGTGCTTGACAAGAAAGAGATGCTATGCTAGAATAAGCA
>JAZURG010000075.1:0-16908 GCA_045606145.1 Faecousia sp. | reverse complement strand
TTTGCAAGAAAAATATGCGCCGCAGCATGGGAAGATGATACGCGAAATGATCGTTTATCTCACAAACTACCACCGCACCCTAAAGGCTTCCCCTTGGGGGGAAGCAGTCAAAAATCTTTGATTTTTGACTGATGAGGGGTCAAAAAGCTGCCACACCCCTCATCCGTCTGCCCTTCGGGCAGCCACCTTCCCCCGAGGGGGAAGGCTTTGGATGCTGCGCTAAACGATCATTTACCAATGCAGTAACGAACCGAGCGGGTTAGGGAAGTAACGACTAGCACTGCACCGTGCACGAATTGTCAGCGGGCACTGCCCGCATAAACGATCATTTACCGCCGCGATAACGATACCGGTCGGGGGTATTCGAAATGACAGATCGAGGGATCAGATCTCTGTAAACTCGTAGGAATACATCACGCTGCCGTTATCGTAGGTGTAGAGAATTCGGCCATCAGCGAGGATTTCCTTCTTGAATTTATCAAAATCCCTGTTATGCTTCATGCGGACAAAGGCATCGGTGTTTTCCAGCTCTGCTTCTTCAAAAAAAGTTTCCGGTCTGGAAGAACCGGCGCAGGCATTGCAGAATTTAGCTACGATTTCATACGCTTTCATGCTGTCACTTCCTTATGTGTGATACTGCTGAAAACACATCTATTTGTTCAGTATGCGCATAGTTTACTATAAAAACGTTTGAATTTCAAGCAAAAACGCTTTTGAAATTTTCAAAATTTCCCGCTATAATATATGTGGAAGAAACCAGTATAGTGGGGGGAATAGCGGCTATGTTCAAGGTTAATGATGTGATTATTTACGGAACACAGGGCGTTTGCCAGATCGTAGGTGTCGAGGAAAAGACGGTCAGCGGCACGAAAAGGAACTACTTTGTTCTCAAGCCTGTCAATGACAAAGGCTCCACTATTTTTGCGCCCACAGATAACGAGCGTGTTCTGAAAAAGATGCGCAGACTTCTATACAAGGCAGAAATCAACAGTCTAATTGATTCCATGCCGGGCGAGGATGTGGTGTGGATCACAAACGATAACGACCGCAAGGAACGCTATCGGGAAATTCTTGCAAGCGGCGATCATGTGGAACTGATCAAAATGATCAAGGCCATTTATACCCACAAAAAAGAGCGTGAAGCCGAAGGCAAGCGGTTGCACATGGTGGATGAACATTTTTTTAAGGATGCCGAGCAGATTCTTTATAACGAGTTCCAGTATGTTCTGGAGCTAAGCAGCAAAAATGAACTGATGGAATACATCTTATCCCGCATTGAAAAAGGCTGATACATAAAATGAAACCTGCAGTTTAGTGGTTCTATGTGACCAAACTGCAGGTTTTTTAAAATTAACATTTCAGAAACAAAACTTGAATCTTTTGGAATCAAGTGGACGGTAGAATGATGCCATCAAATGAAACAACCCCAAAAATCAAAGGAGATTATTGTTATGGCAAAGTTTGCAGACCACATGGAGAAGATCGCTGACGGTGTTACCGAAGGGTTCCAGAAGATTGAGGACGGTGTCGTGACCGGCTACAAGAAGATCGAGACAGGCGCAGTCGAAGGATTTGGCAAGGTCGTTGATAAGTGCGTGGAAGTGCTGTTCGCAAAGGACGGCGAGAGCGTAGAAGATGCGAAAGCCCGTTTGTCCGGCAAGGAGGGTAAGTAATATGAAAGATCAGGAATTCATCGTGCAAAAGATCCGTACCCAGTATACCGAGAAGCAGAGCAGCGGGCTGGATGAACTGAAGGCACTGGACGCCAAGGTCAAAAAGCCTGCCAATGTATTTGCCTATACCTACGGTTCTGTTGGCGCCATTGTTATGGGTGCCGGTATGAGCCTGGTGATGACCGATATCGGAGCTGTGATCGGTCTAACTGCCACTATGGTCCCCGGCATTGTCATCGGTGTTGTGGGCATGGGTATGGCTCTGACCACCTACCCCATCTATAAGAGAATTCTGGGTAGCCGCAAAAAGAAGTTTGCGCCTCAGATCATGGAGCTGAGCGAGAAGCTGATTCAGCAATAATTTCGGCTCCGTTTTTTCTCTGTAACAGCCAAACACAAACAAAACTTTAACAATTAACTGCTATGATGTATAATAAATTACAGTAATTAGCGGAGGTATGGCCATGTTTCAGATTTTGGTTGTGGAAGATGATAAGGATTTGAACCGTACGGTTTGCGCGTTTTTGAACAGCAGCGGTTACCAGGCCACCGGTTGCTTAAGTGCTGATGAAGCCTATGATGCTATGTACGGTACCATGTTCGACATCATTGTATCGGACATTATGATGCCCGGAATCGATGGCTTTGCGTTTGCCAAGACGGTTCGCTCTCTCAATGAAAATATTCCGATTCTCTTTATGACCGCCCGGGATGACTTCGCCTCCAAACAGCGGGGTTACCGGATC
Source organism: Faecousia sp. (assembly GCA_045606145.1). GTDB lineage: Bacteria > Bacillota > Clostridia > Oscillospirales > Oscillospiraceae > Faecousia. The sequence continues at coordinate 14,489 of JAZURG010000075.1, read as the reverse complement.
GGCGTGGACGATTATATGGTCAAGCCCATTGATCTGGACGAGCTGTTTCTGCGGATCGGTGCGCTGCTGAGAAGAGCGAAGATCGCATCCTCCCGGAAGCTGGAAGTAGGCAGCTTCTCCATGGATATGGACGAGCACATCGCCATGCTGGGTGACGAAGAGATCAACCTGACCCACCGGGAATTCAACATTCTCTATAAGTTGCTGAGCTATCCAAAGAAGACCTTCACCCGGCAGCAGCTGATGGACGAATTTTGGGATGTAGATACAGAAACCGCGCCCCGTGCGGTGGATGTGTATATGACCAAGCTGCGCAGTAAGCTATCCGATTGCGGGGACTTTGAGATCAAGACCGTTCACGGTCTGGGCTATAAGGCGGTGATCAAATGAAAAAGCCGTCCCTTCGGGCGATCCTTAGAGCGATCAACAACTATGTGGTCTTCTTCCTGGTAGTGGCCTTTGCGGTTACCTGCTGTATGTTGCTGTTTGTGAATATCCTTGTCGATACCATGGGCCTGACCCTTACTGAGGAAAATATTGCGGCAGCGGCAAAGCTTACCTTCGGCAATGTGGTACTGATTACCCTGATCTTCGGGACCATCGACTATGTCCGCCGGAAAATGATGGTGGATCGTCCTGTAAAGATCATTACCGAAGCCACAGAAAAAATCATGCAGGGTGATTTTTCCATCCGTGTCGCGCCAATGCACGGTGCAGGCATGGAAGGCTTCAATCAGATCGGCATGGCCATCAACGCCATGGCGCAGGAGCTTTCCGGCACGGAGACCCTACGTACTGATTTTATTGCCAATGTGTCTCATGAATTGAAAACACCGCTGGCTGTCATGGGCAATTATGCCACCATGCTCCAGCGGCCCGGAATTACCGAGGAAGAGAAAAACGAGTATGCCAAGGCCATTTCGGAAGCTGCCCGGCGGCTGGCCCAGCTGATCACCAACATTTTGAAGCTGAACAAGCTGGAAAATCAGCAGATATTCCCCCAGCCGAAGGAGTTTGACTTGGGTGAGCATCTGTGTGAGTGTCTCCTGGGATTCGAGGATGCCTGGGAAGCCAAGAACTTAGAAATCGAAACGGATATTGAAGATGATGTGCGGATCAAATCCGATCCGGAGCTGCTGAGCCTTGTTTGGAACAATCTCATTTCCAACGCGGTGAAGTTCACCCCTGGTGGCGGCAAGATTGACGTTAGCCTGAAAACCGTCAATAATGCGGTGATCGTGTCAGTCAGTGACACCGGCTGCGGCATGACACCGGAGGTTGGTCAGCACATTTTTGAAAAATTCTATCAGGGTGATACTTCCCATGCCACCCAAGGCAACGGCTTAGGCCTTGCGCTTGTGAAGCGTGTGGTGGATATCCTGAATGGTGAGATCGGCGTGGTAAGCGTTTCCGGTCAGGGCAGTACCTTTACTGTAAAATTCAAGAGGTAATGCACATGGATTGGAAGAAGATTGGAAGAAAACTCCTGTTCCCGCCAATTTGGCTGATGGTGGTTTTAACCATTTTCAGCGCTGTGGCGCTGGTCTTTGTATTTGTTAAGGGTATGCAAGAGAGTGTCCCTGCGTATATCGTGTATGTGCTCGCTTTTTACACGTTAAGTGTGGTAAGTGTATTCTGCGCTCTTGTGCTGCCAAAGCGATACAGGGAAATCAAACAGAAGATATATGACAACCCTTTGGGCAATCGTTTGATGACAGATCGGGTATTTCGCACCAACATATCGTTATCCGCATCCCTGGTGATCAACATGCTTTATGTCGGCATCAATGTATGCTCCTGGCACATGCTGCAAAGCTGGTGGTTTATGGTGCTGGCGGTATACTATGCGATCATGGCGGTGATGCGTTTTCTTCTGGTTCGGTATGTCCGCATTCAGAAGATCGGCACCAGTGTCTTGGGCGAATGGAAACGTTCCCGAATTTGTGCCTGTATCCTGCTGCTCATTAACTTGTCCTTAAGCGGTGCGGTGCTGATGATCCTCTACCAAAGCAAGGGCTATGACTATCCCGGCATCATGATCTATGTGATGGCAATGTACACCTTCTACTCTACCATTCATGCCATCGTCAATATTGTACGCTACCGCAAGCTGGGCAGCCCTGTTATGTCCACAGCCAAGATCGTCAGCCTATCTGCTGCGCTGGTATCTATGCTGAACCTGGAAACCGCCATGTTTGCCCAGTTCGGCGCTGATATGTCGATGGAGAATCAGCGAATTTTTATCATCCTCACCGGCGCAGGTGTCAGCATTACGGTTGTGACCCTTTCGGCGATCCTTATTGTGAACGCAAATAAAGAGATCAGGAGAATCAAAGATGGAGAATAAAGAAGGATTCAGTTTTACTTACTCTGCCCAGCAGCAGAAGGAAATAGAAGCAATTCGCAAAAAGTATCTTCCCAAGGAGACCGATAAAATGCAGCAGCTGCGCAAGCTTCATGCCGTCCCCACGCAGAAAGCCCAGGCCTGGGCCATTGCTGTCGGTGTCATCGGCGCGCTGATCATGGGCACCGGCATGAGCCTTGCCATGACGGATATTGGTGCTGCGTTGGGTAGCCTTGCTATGGTCCTTGGCATTGCTGTGGGTCTTGTGGGTATGGTGCTGGTTGCACTGGCATATCCGCTCTACAATCGGGTGCTGAAAAAGCAGCGGGCGAAAATTGCTCCTGAGATCCTGCGCTTATCTGACGAACTGCTAAAATGAGCAGTACATTATGAAAACCTTATCCGGCATACTGGGACACAGCGGCGAAGATGGGAAACCTGCTGAAGCAGGCACTGTGATACATCAAAACAAAAAAACGGGAGGACGGCTTAAAGGCTGTCCTCCCTAAGTTAATTTGTCCTATGTCTTACAGAACATAGTCAGCGGCATTGATAACCTTAGTCTCCAGGGCGCCCTTGATGCCGCCCATTGCATCTCTCAGCATATCGCCGATACCCAAGCCGTTCTCACCCTCTGCGCTGCCAATGCTGCCACAATCCACACAGATCATGGTAACTGCATCTTCCAACTCCTCGCAGCACTTTACAACACCGCAATCCTCAATATGCAGTCGTTCTGCGATCAACTCCTTAGGAATATCGTCCGCGATCTTAACAATACCGCAGTCGCAGACATCAATTCCCAGAGGTTGGTGTTCCAACATCCATTTGGTGATCTTTACGAAGGGCTTATCTTCCAGGGTTGCTCCCTTGGGCTTGGCGATCTTAACTTTGCCGGAGATTTCAGTAAGGACTGCCAGCAGTTTTTCCTTATGCTCCCGGGGCACTTCCACATCCCCACGAATATGCAGATACTTCAGTTCATCCAAAGCATCCGCATCCTCAGGCACGGTGACATCACCAATCACATACAGCTGCTTGCCATAGCGGCGCAGGGTGTCTTCGTCCAAGGTAATATCGTCCAGTACAACAGCCGTACCATCAGGAACAATAATGATCTCTGCTCTTTCATCAATCATGTCGATGAGAGACTCCACCTTGGATTGGGAAATAATTGCTTCTTTGGTGCTGAAAGTGACGCCTTTTTCCTTCAGTTTCTCTGCATTCAATTCCGGGTCAACCATGATCATCCGGCGGCCGGACCAATACAGATTGTTCTTTGCCCGGAGAGCAAACAGCTTGTCAATGACAGCATTTCGCTTCAGCAAAACCGCTCCGTCAGGATAGCAGGTGGTAGAGCCATTCACATTTACACCGCTGAGAGTTGCATAAATGCTATCAGGGCAAGTAAGACTGCCGTTGATGGTCATCCCCACACATTGCGCTAACTGAGCATGGGTGTCAGGTCCAATCGTAAGGGAACCATTTACAACCATGTAGTATTTTGCTGCAGGCACTACATCGCCGCTCTTGATCTCGCTGCTGCCGTTAATCGTGCGCACATCAACATTGCCTTCTACCTCCAGAACGTTGGCGCAGTTCAGGGTGAAGGGCAGCTTGTTCATTACTGCCTTTGCATTGGGGCTTGTCAGCACCATTGCACAGTTGATGGTGATCTGCTCATAGTGAGCATAGTTCTCTTCCAGTGCATTTCTTGCGTCGCAGGTTGCGCAGTTGATCATCAGCTTCTTAGCCATAATCGTTTCCTCCATTATCTTTCAAGGTTTTGTTTTAAGAATTTACGGCAGCGGGACAGCTTCGAGCGGATCGTTCCCGGAGGGAGATTCATCATTTGGGAAATTTCCTCGGCTGAGTAGCCGTCAAAGTACCGGAGTTGAAAAATCGCCCTATCTTGTGGATTGATGCTCTGGAGCAGCATGGTATTTTCAATTTCCTGCATTCCCGGATCATCTATGTATTCAGACTGCCAATTCTGCTCATATTCACTTTCCAGAACGGCCCGACGGTAGCGATCAAAGAATAGGTTTTTGAAGGTCCGGAAAAGCCACGCCCGCTGTTTGCCGGGGGACAAATCCGCTACGGTTTCGGCGTTCATAAGCGCTTTTACAAAGGTTTCCTGCACAAGATCCTCGGCAAGTTCCTTGCTTCCGCTCATGCGGGTTCCGTAGGCCACAAGCTCTTTATAGTGGTCTTCATAGAGTTCTTCCCACAAAGGTTTTGTCCCCCCCTTTCTGCATGGATAACGAATGGCGAAGCCAAAGTGTTGCACACGATTTGTTATTTTGTATAATTTCCCGTTTGGGTCAAATCTGGGGCAAGGCCGGTTTGCAAATATTCATTCACGGCCTGTGAGCATTGCGCTTGTTTCAACCCCCTTTGGTGTTTTGTCTTATATATCTGCCACACAATATAAATTTCGATAGCTGCTGGGTGTGCACTGATGAAATTTTTTAAATGTGGCATTGAAAGAACGCACATTCTTAAAACCACATAAAATCGCAATGCTGGAAAGGGGTTCCTTTGGCAGCGTTCTCATGCACTGGATCGCTTTTTCCAATCTAAAGAATGTATAGTAATCCCAAAAAGTGGTCCCTGTTATCTTTTTAAAATATCGGCAGAAATAGTTCTTGTTGTAATTAAACAGCGAAGCAACATCTTCCAGCGAAAAATCTTCCGTGTAGTTCTCTTCCAAAAAGAGGTCGATGCGTGCCAAAAAGTCGTTGTTGTGAATGGTTTTATTCCTAAGCTTTCTGTCGACCTCATCGTGCTCAAAATCACGCACCAACATGAGAAGAATTCTTTCTGCAAGAATATTTACCGCAAGTTCGTACCCAATATGCGCAGCATTGCCCTCATGGCGGATCTCGGTAATGTAGTGTAGTAATCTGTCATAAAGAGGATGATCCTGATTGATAATAAGATGCGGAAGACCAATATTGCTCAAATCAAAAAAAGGGTACAGTTTTACAACAAAGGTCTTACTGTATGTGTGCGTATACAGATTATGAATGGCATCCGGTGGGATAATACAGATGTCACCCTTTTTCATTACGCAGTTGAAAGCGCCCAGAGACACCGTCAGCATACCGTCCAACACATAAACAATTTCCGGTTCCTGATGAAAGTGCGGAATGTATTTAATATTAAGATGCTCTATTATGAAAGGGTATGTTTGGGTCGCATTGTTGACTTGTTCGTGATACATTTTCTGTCCCCCCCTATAGGAAGTAATGTACACCAATTTACAAAAAAGTCAATATAATTCCAATATATGCAAATATAACCGTTGTCACAGGAATGGTTGCAGTGAGATAATGTAACAGGAGAGAACAAAAATCATACCGATGCGATGTTACATTGCACAAATGCATGTAAGAAAGCCCGCGAAGATTGTTTTAGAGAAAACTGATATGAAGAGTCAATATATTTCTCAATTCTATCATCAATGGAGGTATCATATGTTCAGCAAGATAAGGCTTGGCTACTGTCCTACCAGACGGGATGTTTTTAGCCGTGAGGAAGCGCAAAAATGCAACAGGATCATCCGTGAGGCATTGGCAGAGTTTCCTGTCGAGGTGGTTGACTTAACGGGGATCAACGAAGAGGAACTGCTTTTTCGGGATTGTGACATACAAAAAATTATTGACCGGTTTCGTGAACAGAAGATAGATGCTTTGTTTTTTCCCCATTGCAATTTTGGGTCTGAGAATCGTGTGGCGCAGGTGGCGAGGGCAATGCAGGTTCCCGTGCTGCTTTGGGGCCCCAGAGATGACGCGCCGGACGGGACCGGATTGCGCAGCCGGGATTCCCAATGCGGCTTGTTTGCAACAGGCAAGGTATTAAGGCGGAACAGCGTTCCCTTTACATATTTGACAAATTCCTGGATATCGGGAAATGCGTGGAAGGACGGATTGCGGAGCTTCTTAAGGACGGTCAGCGTTGTAAAATCTGTAAAAAATCTCAATATCCTTCAAATATCAACACGCCCGGAGGCTTTTGGCAGTGTTATCTGCAATGAGAATGAACTAATAGAAAAATTTAACGTGCATCTGTATCCGGTCACATTGAACGATGTTGTTATGAAAATGCAGGCAGTTAAAAAGGAAAACGGCCAGGAATTCAGGGAGACATTGGATTTTATTTGTTCCTTATCCCATTGCAAAGACAATGGCAAAGCAGAAGAAGTGGCTGCACTAAAGGTAGCGATGAAACAGTTGGCATTACACTACAACTGCCGTGCGATCGCAATCCAATGCTGGACATCCTTACAGGATATGCTGGGCATAATGCCCTGCTTTGCCAATTCCATGCTAACGGATGAGGGAATCCCCACAGTATGCGAAACAGATATTCACGGGGCCATTACAGCCGTTATGATGCAGGCAATCGGTCTCGGAGAAGGGACTCCGTTTTTTGCGGATGTTACAGTGCGTCATCCAGAAAATGACAATGCGGAGCTTTTGTGGCATTGCGGAAATTTCCCGTATTCCTTGGCAAAAGACAGCACAAAATGCACCGTTGGCTGCAGCAGATACCACAACGATTCCTTCGGCATAGGCGAATGGGAGTTGAAAGCTGGCGATTTGACCATTGCGAGATTTGACGGTGATCACGGAAAATACCAATTGTTGATCGGTGAAGCAAAAACAACGAACGGCCCCAAAAATGTTGGTAGTTACGTCTGGATTGAAGTTGATAATTGGGCGAAATGGGAGCACAAGCTGGTGGAGGGACCGTATATTCATCATGTTTGCGGAATATATGGAAAGTATGGCGAAATTCTTCTGGAGGCATGTAAGTATATCAACGGCCTGGAACCGGATGTTGTTTCGCCCACCCGGGAACAATTGACGGCGCGCTTATACGAGTAACAGCGGACACATTAAGAGAAAGGATGTAGGTTATGAAATATACGGCTTCAGGGTCTTCTGCGTTTGGCACATGTAACGTAGGCGGTAATGTTGTATTCAAAGCGGAGAACGCATCGGATAATGCGTTTTTTGAAGTTACATTTTCCTTCTCCGATTGGGAGGAAGACGCGTTTGTTTTTATGCCCGCATGCGCTTATAACGGAAACAGATTCAAAAAAGTAGATTGGGCGTATCCCAAAAGATACACAAAGGCGGAATATGATGTTGACGGAAAGTCCACGCCTCTGATCAGAAATATCCCTACCATAGAAGAAGACGGAAGCGGAACACTTGAAGTAACCAGTGCGGATATGGCTGTGCCGTGTCTTGGTATATACTTTAGACATAAAAAAGAGGGCATATTCATTATGACACCTCAGCAGGTGAAGAACGCCAATATCGGCTACAGCGTGAAAAAAGGCGAAGTTAAGCTTTCCTATCCGGCAAACCGAAAAAAACCATATTACGCGATTAAGTATAAGGACTATTCTCTGGTAGATGAAAAGGGAATCCCGGTATCAGAAGGCGAGGAAATAACCTCTGAAATTTATATCAAAGAATTCCAATGTAATGACATGGCTGATTTTTACAGCGAATTTTTCCAGATCAGAAAAGCCCATTGGGAAAGTGACAGAGTAGAAAATCTTTATACCCATGAGCTTTTTGAACTGGTTGAGGATATGACGAATTACAAAGCCTGGTCAGGGAAAACGTATCCCGGTCACGATCCGTGGCGTGCGGGCGGTTGGTGTGACGGCTGTGGAATTGAAAGCGCGATCTTTCTCAAAAAGGGAAATGCGGTTTCCCAAAGACGGGCGATTGAAGCCCTTGATTACGACACACTTCCCGAGCATTTGACAGATGCAGGCTTTTTTTATTCGAAAATAGAAAACGGTGTAGCAGAGGGAAAATTCCAGCTTACAAGAGACAGCGCTTCCAGTCTTTATCATCTGATCAGAAATTTCGAGCTGACACAGCCGAAGCAGCAGTGGATCAACTGCGTGAAGACCTTGGCAGATGCCTTTGTAAAACTGTTTGAAACCTACGGAACATTCGGCTCGTATATCAATGCCGAAACCGGTGAAATGCTGATCCGCTTCGGTCATTCAGGAATTATGGCCATCGGGGGTCTTGCGAAAAGCGCGGCCTTTTTCAAAAATGATAAGTACAGGCAGATCGCGCAGAAGGCTGCGGAGTACTACTATGAAGACTTCCTAAAAAACGGTATGACATGCGGTGGCCCGGGCGATGTTTTATCTTCGCCAGACAGCGAAAGCGCGTTTATGATGCTGGAATCGTACGTTTGTCTCTTTGAGCTGACACGGGATGAGAAATGGCTAAAAGCGTCGGAAACGATCGCGAAATACTGTTCCAGCTGGGTCGTATCATACGTTCATAAGTTTCCGGAAGGAACGGAGTTTGACCGGCTGAAAATCAATACCGTGGGAAGCGTGTACGCAAGTGTACAGAACGCCCATTCAGCACCGGGAATCTGCACATTGTCAGGTGAGAGCATCTACAAGCTTTACAAATACACAGGAAACAAGGATTACCTGGAACTGATCAAGGACATTGCATATTTTATTCCCCAGTGCATTTCCACTGCTGAGAGACCCATTTACGCAATTATGGGCGAGCCGGAAGGAACAAAGAGAGTGCTCCCCAAGGGCTGGATCAACGAAAGAGTCAATATGAGTGATTGGGAAAGACGATGGAACGGCCAGGGAAATGTGTTTTACTGCAACAACTGGCCCAGTAATACCTTCCTCGCAACCTATGCTGATCTGATGAATTATGCAGAGTTTAAAGCTGAGACACATAAATGAGTGTTTGCTGTGAAAAAACCATTACTGTCAGGCTTACCGCACCAAAGGAGCCCTGACGGTACAGCAGCCCAAGACCGATAATTCTACGCAAGAATCGCCCTGTCCGAGGAAACCATGGTACTTCTGAAGCAGGGACACGACAAGAATCCCGTCAATCCCTGCCTGCTTCCTGTTGCGGTACCCAAAATTTCTTATTCGCTATACGCGCATAAATTTTTGACCGCTGCACACGCTTATGCCCCGCTTTATCTGCCACCGGCAGCGAGTGGCAACGCGGCCGCTGCCACTCGCTCACCTCGCTTTATCCGCCCCCGGCGGTGCTCGGTTCGCTCCCCACCGGCATGTTTTCTTAACGGCCTTTCGAGTCCCATTATCCACCCTATGCAAAAACCCCCTCCGCAAAAGCGGAGGGGGTGCATGGGGTGGATAATGAGACTCTACCCCACGATCTTCAGAGCCACAATCTGACGCCTTAGCCGACTAGGCCATATCCACCATATTCAATTCGCTGAATTCCTGGCTTTGAAGTGGCACGCCAGGAGGGACTCGTTTAATTAAGGTTCGCCTCCGTCGAGCCGTCGGCGGCAACAGTCCACCGGACTGTTGCATTTAATGGTTCGAGTCCTGAGGAAGACTTTACGAACCCGTAAATGCGGTAGTCCTACTTGACTGCTTAGCAGTAATGGCACGCCAGAAGGGACTCGAACCCCTGACCTACTGCTTAGAAGGCAGTTGCTCTATCCAGCTGAGCTACTGGCGCATTTATTTGGAGCGGGTGACGGGAATCGGACCCGCGTATCCAGCTTGGAAGGCTGGTGTTCTACCATTGAACTACACCCGCAAGTCCATTGATTCTGGCTGATTCAGCTATGAAATTCTAGCATATTATTTGCAGAATGTCAAGGCTGAATTCCCAGAATTTCCGGTATTTTTTTGTAGATTACATCCGCAACTGCGCCGTCTGCGCAAGCGCACACATTTTCAAATCTGTCCTTGATGATGGCATCACCGGGACAGTAGGCATAGTCTGCACCTTCCATCATAGGCAGATCGTTATCGCCGTCACCGACACACACGAGAATTTTCTTGTCCAGCCGCTTTTGCAGCTCCCGGGCAGAAGCCAGCTTGGAGCAGCCTTTGGCATGCAGATCCGCAATCCGGGCGCAGGCACGGAATACATCGATCTTATCACCGTAGGTCTTCTCAATATAGTCTACCGCTTCGTCAAACCGGGCAAGCTCTTCTTCCGTAGCCTCATACATGGAAGCAACAGTGTTTTCCCGGAATTCACCGCAAATGGCCAGCTTCAAAAAGGGCAGTGGAATATGAGCGGGGTCTGCATATTCCCAGGGACAGCGGTTGTTGGTACAGTAATCTTCCCAACCGGCATCCTTACGGAAAATATGATGGGCATAGGTACCCTGCAGTTCCACTGTCAGATAGGGGAAACGGTTCTGGATATCATTGATAATGGTCTCCGGATCCACATCCAGCTCCTTACACTGTGACCACTGCCCGGTGGTCATATCATAAGCGGCACTGCCGTTATAGAGCAGAAGCGGTGCATTGGCAGATATCTTGTCCAGGAACCAGTTGGTCATGGGCAGACTACGGCCGGTATTGACAGTAAAAGCGCCGCCGTTTGCCATGAAGTATTCAATTGCTTCAATGTTCCGCTGCGGGATGGAGGAATCCGGTGCGGTAAGTGTCCGGTCAAAGTCCACGGAAAGCAGAATGTCGGAAAAAAGAGCCATAATTACTCTCCAATTTTTTCTAGTTTTTCAATCACCTGCCGGAAATAATCCGGCAGCGGAGCGAAAACCATCACAGGACGCCCGTCTTTCGGGTGACGGAAGCATAATGCACCTGCGTGAAGACACTGGCTGTTTTGTCCTAACTCCGGCTTTTTATGACCGTAGACGGTATCGCCCAAAATCGGATGACCAATGTGTGCCATGTGTACACGGATCTGGTGAGTCCTGCCGGTTTCCAGACGGCAGCGAATGTGGGTATAGCCCCGGTAGCGGCGCACTACTTCCCAGTGGGTCACTGCCTCCTTGGAATTGCGGGCGGTGACGCACATCTTTTTCCGGTCGCTGGGATGACGGCCAATGGGGGCATTGACAGTGCCGCTGTCCTCCCGAAAACTACCGCAAACGATGGCTTCATAGGTACGGGCCATGGTATGATCTTTTAGCTGAGAAGCCAGAAATGTATGGGCATGGTCGTTCTTGGCAACAGCCAGAAGACCGGAGGTATCTTTATCAATGCGGTGTACAATACCGGGGCGCAGTTCACCGTTGATACCGGAAAGACTGTCACCCATGGCATGAAGCAGACCATTTACAAGGGTATCATCCTGATGACCGGCGGCAGGGTGGACAACAAGGCCCTTGGGCTTGTTCAGAACAACCACGTCTTCATCTTCATAGACGATATCCAGAGGCATTTCCCTGGCTACGATGTCCACTTCCTTCGGTTCGGGAATGGTCAGCCGGATCTCATCGCCGGGGTTCAATTTTCCGTTCTTTTTGCCCGGTTTGCCGTTCAAAAGGACGCAGCCTTCGTCCAGCAGCTTCTGGGCACCGCTGCGGCTTAGATTCTCCACGGTTCGGGCCAGAAAAGCATCCAGACGCTCCCCGGGAATGTCGGCATACAGGATCATTTTTTCTTCTCGTCCTTCCAGAATTCTTTGTTAAAGAAGATCAGGTGTACCATCAGCAAAATACAGCCGCAGGTAATGAAGCAATCTGCCACATTGAATACGGCAAAGTTCATGAACTCCACTTCGATCATATCGATCACGTAGCCAAAGCGAACGCGGTCGATCATGTTGCCCAAACCACCGGCGTAGATACATACGATCAGCCACCGCTCCAGTGTTGTAAAGGGCATGCTCTTTTTCGCGAAGTCCCAAATGATCGCAACGGTCAGTGTGACAAAAACAATCGCGAACAGCCATTGCATATTCTGAAAGCTGGAGAAAGCAGCGCCGGTATTGCGTACATAGGTCAGGTGGAACAGCCCGTCCACAACGCTGACTTGTCCATACAGAGGAATATTTTGCACCACCAGATACTTTGTCAGTTGGTCTGCGGCAGTGATTCCCGCGACACACAGGACCATCAAAAGATATTGCATAGGATTTCCTCCTTATTCTTCTTCCAGCTGCGCTGTGTTCAGAGGACGCAGAACACCGTAGTCATCAAAACGGGTATCGTTCAGGTCTGTGATGAATACAAGCTTAACAGCGGTGTCGGAAAATACAGTTTCAGACGACAGCGCTTTAATTTCGGAAGCGGATTGATTTTCCATGTAAAGGCGGGTGCGGCCCTCCGGCAGAGGGAAGCTGGCGCTGGTGACGCAGAAGGAGACCGCAAAGCGGTCATTACTGCATGTCTCCAGGATCTTTTGGGCAGCCGCACCGAGCACTTCCGATCTTTCTCCGCTGAACCTGATCTTTTCGGAGGTGGGAATGGCAAAATCGCCCAGTACCACTTCGTTAAAGCCCATCTGCTTCAGCTCTGTGATGATCTGGATGATGTAGGACAGGGTTCCCTGACTTTGGGGATTCAGCCAGTAACAGCGGCTGTCGTCCATCCAAAGGCCAACACCGCTTTTTACAAAAATGCCGTCGTCTACATGATCCAGACCGTAGTAGTAATCCCGAAGGGAGGGAAATTTGGCGATGATATAGAAGTCCGAAAGCTTTAAAACACGCATCAGCTCATTTATGGAATTCTGATCAATGCTGGTGCGGACAGGACCCAGGTCAGTAGGGAAAAAGAATCGGCCAACGATGTCTTTCACTTCCAGCATGATGGGTGTCTGGGGCGGCAGTTTTTTTAGCTGCGACAGAACAGTGGACATGTCCTTTTCAAGCATATTGGCGTCAATGTAATAACCGGCCAATTGTCCCAGCTCTGTGCTGATGTTTAGGGCGTTATCGCCTTCGTTGTAATAGATGGATACGGTCACGTCGTCATCGGGCGGCACAGCCACCTGACCGACAGCCACTTTGTCCGGCACGTTAAAATCCAGCACCGCACCGTCGCGGGTGTAGACCACATAGCGGTCCAGCCAGAGCAGCCATACCAGCCAAGCCAGAACCAAAAACAGCACCAGCACCAGAACAGTGGCGGCAAGACCCCGGAAGAAACGCCGGGTTTTATAGGGTAGGATCATAAATTATCTCCTTTTTGCGCATACACAGCGCCAATCTTCTTTGGCGTAAGTAGCGGTAACAGTCAAACCGGCAGCCTGCAGAGCGGCCAGTACATCTTGTAAACGGGTGTCCAGAATACCGGAACAGACCAAGGTGCTCTGCTCATTTAGAAATTGGGGCAGAACAGGCGACAGCGCGATGATCACATCGGCAACGATATTGACCAGCACCAGGTCATACTGCCGCTGCTGCAGGGCAGACATGAGCTTTTTATCGGCGGTCACATTGCCGGTCATGGCGGTGAATTCAGGAGCGGCGAAACCGTTGTAAGCAGCATTCTCCCGGGCAATGTCTTCGGCCTTGGGGTCGATATCCACACCCACTGCGGTTTTGGCACCCAGACGCAAGGCAGCGATGGACAGAATACCGCTGCCGCTGCCCAGATCCAGGCAGGATGTGTCGGGTTTTACCAGTGCTTCCATGGCGCTGATAACCATTTGGGTGGAAGGATGGGCACCGGTGCCAAAGGTCAGACCGGGATCCAAAATGACAGGCAGACGTCCGTTGGTATCCGTGTCTGCCAGCCAGTAGGGCAGTACCACCAGTTTTTCGCCAATTTCCTGGGGTGGATAATTGTCCTTCCAGCTTTCTTCCCAGTTGGTTTCTTCCAAGGCATGGACTGTCATAGTCAAACTGCCAAGGGTATCATCAGCCCGGAGTTTTGCCAATAGGGCATTCAGTTTGTCCAAACCTGCCGTATCTGTATCTTCCAGATACAGCTTAATGCAGGAAAGCCCCTGAAGCTTCTTCTGCAAGTCCTCGTCGATATAGTCCCAGTAGGCACGGTTCTGATCCAGAAAGCTTTCAAATTCCTGCTGATCTTCCAATACCAGATCTTCAAAGCCACCGGAGGTCAGAGCAGTGGCAACGGTATCGATGCTTTGGGAAAGAGTATCAATTTTGATTTCCAGCCAGGCCATATATGCGTCCTCCTGTTTGTGCTGCTGCACATGATCGTTTAGCATTGCAACGATGCTGCACAATTGAAAATTGAAAGTTGAAAATTGAAAATTAAGGGGAGCGATGGGAGCGCTGCCGGTGGCAGAGAAAGCGACCTGAGCGAGTGGCAGCGGTCGACAGATGCCAAGGCGCTTCGCCGCCGAAGGCAGATGTCGGGCACCGCAACAGGGGTCGCCGTTGGCGACGATCTTGTAGGGGCGATC
>JAZURG010000074.1:0-11868 GCA_045606145.1 Faecousia sp. | reverse complement strand
AGCCGGTCTTTTTGCTGTATGCGATTAAAAGCTTCTGTAGTTGGTTCGGGTTTCATCTGTTTTGTGCCGGTGACGGGCTCGATTTACATTTTCTCCTGCGGAGAAAACTAAGGTGTTCTTCCCGTCGAGCCGGGAACGAGCAACACCCCACCGGGGTGGCACGCGATTTGTCAAGGATATTTTTTACTTTTATACTACGACAAGCTGAAAAAAGCAAAGATGCAGAGTATTCTGATCTTTGTCAGCTAGCAATAATGATAGCAACAGAGATCTGTGATTTGAGATTGACAAGCATAGGATCGGCATTCGTTTGACCGCCCCATATTCAGAAAATCGTAAAGATAATGCCAGGCAGGAAGCTATACGAACTGGACCCCACATAGGAATTTGATGGTTGCAGGCAGAATCTGTTCACTTATGATTTGCATTATTATGCGCAAAGCCTCCTGCAAAAAGCAGGAGGCTTCGGCAAAAAAGAGAAATAAGGAGTATAGGGGATAGTTTAATCCAGATCCTCGCCATCGGTGGCGATCATCTGCTTGTACCAGTAGAAGGAGTCCTTCTTATAGCGCTTCAGAGAACCGTTGCCCTGGTCGTCCATGTCAACATAGACGAAGCCGTAGCGCTTCTTCATTTCGCCGGTGCCGGCGGAAACCAGGTCGATGCAGCCCCACATGGTGTAACCCAGCAGGGGAATGCCGTCCAGCAGGACAGCGTCCTTCATGGACTGGATGTTGGCCTTCAGGTAGTCGATACGCTCCACATCGTGGACGGTGCCGTCAGCTTCCAGCTTATCTGCCCAGCCGATGCCGTTCTCCACAATGAACAGGGGTTTCTGATACCGGTCGAATAGGCTGTTCAGGGCGATGCGCAGCACCTGGGGGTCGGTCTCCCAGCCCCATTCGTTGGCGGAGAGGTAGGGATTCTTCTTGCCGTGGATGGCATTGCCGCCGCCCATAGCTTGGCTGCTGGGATCGCCATGGGTGGTGAATACAGAGGAACCATAGCAGGAGAAGCTCATGAAGTCACAGGGATACTTCTCTAGGGTCTCCATATCGCCGTGCTGTGTCTCCAGCACAACACCCTTGCGCTCGTACTCCTTCAGCTTGTAGTTGGGGTACTTGCCCCGCATCTGCACATCGCTGTAGAACAGGAACTGCTCCTGAGCCTTCTTCTGGACGAACAGCTGGTCTGCGGGATCGCAGGTCTCGGCGTACAGGGGCTGATAAGCCAGCATCATGCCCACCATGTTCTCAGGATCGATCTCATGGGCGGCCTTGACCGTCAGAGAGCTGGCCAGGAACTGGTGCAGAGCAGACTGTGCCACATTCTGGGGGGTAGGCTGAAGAACGCCGATGGTGGAGGCCTGCATGAACTCCATCATGTTGATCTCGTTGAAGGTCAGCCAGTACTTGACCTTGCCCTTATAGCGATTCAGAACCGTGGTAGTGAACTTGACGAACAGGTCGATGACCTCCCGGTTCTGCCAGCCGCCGTACTTGGTGACCAGCTCCACAGGGATCTCGAAGTGGGACAGGGTGACCAGGGGCTCGATGTTGTACTTACGCAGTTCATCGAACACATCGTCATAGAACTTCAGGCCCTCCTCGTTGGGGGTCTCGGCATCCAGAACAGGGAAGATCCGGGGCCAGGAGATGCTCATGCGGAAGGTACGGAAGCCCATTTCTGCCATCAGGGCAATGTCTTCCTTATAGTGATGATAGAAGTCGGTAGCCTTGTGGGAGGGATAGTAATATCCATCCAGAACGGCAGGCACGGCGCCCTCGGGGAACTCCATGACACCGCCGAAGTTCATCTCCACATAACCGGTTTCGTCGGTCTCGGGCTTGACCCAGGTGATCTTTCTGGGATTCCGGTGGCTGCCGGAGGTGGTCACATCGATCATGGTCGGAGCCTTGCCGCCTTCGTTGAAGCCGCCTTCAAACTGGTTGGCAGCGGTAGCACCGCCCCACAGAAATTCTTTGGGAAATTTGCTCATAGTTGCCTCCTTAGTGGATCAGAGTCAGCAGCTCTTCTTCCTTCTTGATTGCACCCTGCTTCATGGGCACCACATCCAGGTAATCGTCGGTGTTGGATACAATGATGGGGGTCACCAGAGGATAGCCCTCAGCGCGGATGGCATCCATGTCGAAGGTGATCAGCAGCTGGCCCTTCTTGACCTTGTCTCCCTGATCCACATGGGTGGTGAAGTGCTTGCCCTCCAGCTTTACGGTATCCATGCCAATGTGGATCAGCAGCTCCGCGCCGCTGTCGCAGACCAGGCCCACAGCGTGCTTGGTGGAGAACAGCATGGAAACGGTAGCGTCGCAGGGAGCATAAATGTGGCCGTCAGCGGGCTCGATGGCAACGCCCTTGCCCAGCATCTCGGTAGAGAAAGCCTCGTCCTGGACTTCGCTCAGGGGGATGGCCTTACCGTTCAGGGGGCTGGCCATGACTTCCTTCTTGACGCTCAAATCATTGTTTTTTTTTTCGGACTTGGGAGCCTCGGTACCGGCATCCTTAAAGGTGATGAAGGCCACAGCGAAGCCGGCAGCCACGGAGGCGACCAGAACCAGCACAGTGGTGATCAGGGAACCTGCGGGGTTGGCAGGGTTAATCATGCCGGGGATACCGAAGACGCCCATGCCGCCCATAGTGTAGCAGCTGCCGCCAAAGATCGCCATGACCATACCCATGACTGCGGAAACCAGGCAGGTGTACAGATACTGCTTGCCGTGGGGCAGGGTGACACCGTAGATAGCGGGCTCGGTAACGCCGAAGATGCCGGAGATCCAGGCAGGCAGAGCAACATTCTTCAGCTTTTGATTCTTGGTCTTCAGCCAGATGCCGATGACAGCGCCGGTCTGAACAAAGGAGCAGACGCCCACGCAGGCCATCATGGGCTGGGGCACGCCGCCGATCAGGCCCATAACAAAGGTCATGATCAGAACATGGTGGACACCGAACATAACCAGGACCTGCCACAGGCCGCCGATCAGGGCACCAGCAATGATGGAACTCAGGTTATAAACAGCGTTGAAGCCAGTGCTGATGCCTGCAGCCAGCAGGTTGGCGACGGGTCCGATGACACAGAAGCCCAGGGGCAGGCAGACCATCATGACGATAACGGGGGTAACGAAGGTCTTGACCACATCGGGAATGACCTTGTTCAGCCACTTCTCAAAGGGAGCGGCCACCAGGCACAGCAGAACGGTGGGCATAACGGTGCTGGAGTAGGAAGCATTGACCACGAAGCCGAAAACGTTCAGGTCAACACCCTGAATAGCGGGATACAGCAGGCCTGCGCCCAGAGCAATGCCCAGGAAGGGGTTGCCGCCCATCTTCTTGAAGGTGGTGTAGCCCATGAACACGGGGAAGAAATAGAACATGGACTGACCGGCAGCGTACAGCAGCTGGTACAGGCCGCCCTCAGCGTTCAGAATACCGGCCATGGTGCACAGGGACAGGATGCCCTGAATGATACCGCAGGCGCACAGGATCGCAATAGCGGGAGTGAAGATGCCGGAGATCATGTCCAGGAACTTTTCGCCCAAGCTCATCTTGGGAGCTTCTGCCTCGGCACCTGCCTTGATGCCGGCAACGGCAGTGACGTCCTTGAAAACATCGGGAACATGGTTGCCGATGACCACCTGATACTGGCCGCCGGCCTTCATAACGGTAACGACGCCGTCCATGTTCTTCAGGACCTCGTCATTGGCCTTGGCTTCGTCCTTCAGCACGAAGCGCAGTCTGGTGACACAGTGGCCGAGGGAAACAATGTTGTCCTTGCCGCCGACATTGGCAACGATGCTCTTGGCTAAGTTTTCGTATTTACCCATTTCGGTTTCCTCCTAAAATTTTTGATAAGTAATTGTATAGAACAATCAGTCCCACATCCGCCGCGAACGGACATGGCAGTATAGCCAACTCAATGTCACCATCTCTGATCATTGCACAAAGGGATTGCGGGATCTCAGTCGTTTTGGGGGTTGTATACCGTGCGTTCAATATGCACCATCAGGTACAGCTTTTCATCCGTACTCAGGCCATGGTGGAAATTGTTTTGAATGTACTCTTCGATTTTCAGAACGCACTTGTAGGAATTCTTATATTTTTTCTTCAGCAGCTCGAACAAGCTATCGTCACCATCGTCTTTATAAGTAGAATTTGTAATCAGACGCTGGGCGAAAAAGCGGATGTGGGTGATGAAACGGTAATAATGGATAGATTTCTCATCAAATTCCATCCGGAAGAAATAACGGACGATATTGTTGATGTCCTGGATCACCTTCGTGATGGCATATACATTCTCGATAGAACTGTTATCCAGCGACGCATCTACAAAGTGGATGGTGATAAAAGCCGCCTCGTCCTCCGGAAGCCTTATTTTGAACCGTTCCTCAACCATCTTCAGGACATGAAGACCAATTTCAAATTCCGGCTCATAGAAGCGTCTGATTTCCCAGAGTATGGGATTTTTTAGAGAAACGCCATTCAAAAAGCGGTTGACTGCATTGTAGATATGATCGCTCAAAGATACACAGAGAGAATCACTGAATTTCTTACCCAGTGTAATGCGAGCATACTGGATCTCATCATCTGCCAGCTGGATGTATTCCATTGGAATTACATCAGAAAACTGCTGGAACTTACGGCTGGCATTCTCATCCTGCATATGAAAATACTTGTCTACCTTGGATTCGTCCAGCAGATCCTCCGCTTTCTTCTGAAAGCCGATTCCCTTGCCCATAGCAACAACTTCCTTGCCATCCTCATCGATAAACATTACGACGTTGTTATTGAATACTCTCTGTATCTTAATCATCCGTCTACATCCTCTCTATACAGCCCAAAATGGTATGAAAAAACTGCATAAGGATACTATGGTTATAATATCCCTATGCAGGTATAGCTCACATTTGTAATCACTATCCGCAAGTGCTACATTCTATTCAGTTAAAAGTATAGCCTGCCAGAGCAGTAACCATCCTTATCTACAATAGCATGATAGCACTTTGTTTTTTGTTTTGCAACAATAAATTCAGAAAAAATTCATTTTTGACGCATTCCACAATTTTTGTCATTAAATTAGTTGAAAATGCCGAAGTCCTTTGACGACACCCAGATTCCCGCTAAAATCTGTCAGATAATCTGCCGTCGCCCGCACATCCTCGGTGGCCTCACCCATTGCAACACCGATACCCGCAGCTTGGATCATCTCCAAATCATTCCGGTCATCACCGAAAGCAATGGTTTCCGCGAGACTGATTCCCATCCGCTTGCAGATATTCTCCAGTCCCGTCGCCTTGCTGACTCCCGATTTGTTTATATCACAAAGAGGCATTCCGAAAACCGGGAGAAAATCTAATTGAGGATAAGTTTGTTCAAACCAGGTATGTTCCTCCGGGGGTATGATGGCTGCACAGGAAATAGGTGCTTCACCTGGCTTCGGTATGATGGTTTCCCGGTCGGGGATCTCCGTATGAAAGGGTTGGTTCCAGAATTGTGCAATAAAGTCTTCAATCCGCCGCATAGGATCAACCCGGCAAAAACCTCTGATGTATCGAATCTCCATTGGAAGTTCTCTATTTTGTATGTCTTCCGCAAGTTGTCGGACAGTATCTACATCAATCGACTCATGATGCAAAACTGCACCATCGCTACGTGTAATGTATGTTCCATTAGACAGAATAAAGTAGTCGAATCCTATTTTCCGCAAATCATTTGGAATTTGCTGCAACTGTCGTCCACTAGCAATAGCAGTAGCAACACCGCGTTCTCTCAGTTCCTGCAATGCCAACCGTGTTTCCTCTGCTAGCTTACCCGTTTCTGGTGGTATAAGAGTTCTGTCTATATCAAATACAGCTAACCGAATCATGTGTATTGCCTTTCTTCTCCGTAGAATTAGCCAGCGCCTTGTTTTCCCAAAAACACTGTCTGTACACTTTTAAGAATACCAAAAAAGTGCTTCAGAGGGGTGCACCGAAAATATAAATATGTTATTATAATAATACATTACCATTTTTCTGGCAAGCACTCATTCAGAAAAATTAGACAATAAAAGAAATACGCAAAATCTCATAGAGGAGGAGACACCATGACTCACCAAACCCATGCTACAAATATTCGCGTTATTTTATTGGACATTGACGGGACTCTGACAAACAGCCAAAAGCAAATCTCCACCCTGACGAAAGAATGTTTGTTGAAAGCCCAGGATCACGGCATTACACTGGCGTTGTGCAGCGGACGGCCAGATCAGGGACTTTACCGTTGGGCGGAGGAACTGAAAATGACCAGCCACGGCGGTCTCTTTGTCTGCTATAACGGTGGAAAGGTAATCAACTGCCAAACGAAAGAGGTGCTGTTTAACCAGTCACTTCCCATTGCTGACGTAAAGGCGGTATTAGAGCATGTGAAGCAGTTTGATGTGGTACCTACAGTCACAAAGGGAGAATATATGTATGTGACAGATGTATTCAATCACGATCTGCAGCTGCCACAGACCGTAAATATTCTGCAGTATGAATCCCGAGGTAACGGATATCTTCTATGTGAAGTAAGGGATCTGGCTGAATTCGTTGATTTCGAAGTG
This sequence comes from Faecousia sp., assembly GCA_045606145.1. Lineage (GTDB taxonomy): Bacteria > Bacillota > Clostridia > Oscillospirales > Oscillospiraceae > Faecousia. Next base: position 5,273 of record JAZURG010000074.1, on the reverse strand, counting down.
AACAAGATTCTGCTCTACGGTCAGCCGGAATATCTGAAGGCCAACTGCCAGAAAATTTCTGAGCCTTTCACAGACCGGTTGAACGCAATGTTTACAGCTCCCATTTACTATGAATTCACCGCAAAGAATGTGGACAAGGCTATGGCACTCCATGCTGCGCTGACACCGTTGGGATTCAAGCCGGAAGAAATGATCGCATTTGGTGACGCGCAGAACGACATTTCCATGCTGCGTTATGCCGGTATCGGCGTCGCCATGGGAAATGCCGCAGACGAAGTAAAACAAATCGCAGATGAGATAACCGCAAGTAATGACGAAGATGGCATTGCGCTTTCCCTCTATAAATACTTACCGGAATTATTCGCTGAGGAACGGAAGGGTTCCGCAAAGGAGGAAATCCTATGACAATGAGAGAACGGATCGCACAGGGAAAGCTGTTTACCGATATGTGCGAAGGATTGCCGGAAGAACGTACCCGTGCGAAAAAGCTCCAGTTTCTGTTCAACAACTCCGATCCCGAAAAAATCGAGGAACGAATGAGGTTGCTAACACAGATCTTGGGGGAACCTCCTATGGCATGGATCGAACCTCCCTTCCATTTTTGCTACGGTACCCACATCAAGCTGGGAAAATTCTGCTACATTAACGTCAACTGCAATTTTATCGACGATGGTGAAATCCGTATCGGTGACCGGGTCATGTTTGGTCCTGCCGTTACAATTGCAACCGTTGGTCACCCCATCAACCCGGAAATGCGGGAATATATGTATTGTGACAGCGTTACTATTGAAGATAACTGCTGGATCGGTGCAGGCTCCATTATCTGCCCCGGTATCACCATTGGAAAAAACACCGTTATCGGCGCAGGCAGTGTGGTAACAAAGGATATTCCTGCCAATGTGGTTGCTGCAGGAAACCCCTGTAAGGTAATTCGGGAGATCAACGAGCAGGACAAGCTATTCTACTACAAAGACCGCCCCATCACTACCGAAGATCTGACAAAGGAAAGAGCACTCAGAGAAGCAAATGGATAATCACAATATAGAATTTCCCAATCATCTGCAAATCCGTTTATGGTGCTATCCTATTATGGGCCAATGAGAAAAAGTCCTGCAATCGTATACTTTCATGGCTATTTAACGTTGCATAGGCGGGACTCGGACCACAAAATTCGGCTTATAAGATGGAAACAAGAAAAATGGGCAGTACCTTTGATTTGGTACTGCCCATAATATTTTACCGATCCCGGTCGTTTTCTTTTTTGCGGGATGCAGTTTGTTCTTGCTGCTTGCGAAGCCGCTTTCGGACAGAGCGAGGTTCTTCGTTTTCATCCAGCATTTTGGAAATATCTGTCCTGGCTTCTGCCATGATGAGGGGACTGTACTGCGCATCATAAGCGGTTTGGATTCTGGAAACCGTGGAGCGATCCATATTCGGACGAAGTTGTAGCCGTGCATCGGTCAGTTCCTCTGCATCAAATTCTGCTGCCTGCGCTTCCAGTTCCCGGTACTGCTGCAAGACAGCTTCCAGTTCGGCAGAATATTTGCTTTCCTGCTCGTCCAGCCTTTTCAGCGCCGCTTCCATAGCGGCGATATCTTTCCTCACATCGCCCATGGCTGCATCGTCGGCGCAGTCCAGGGAGTGTAGCAGCATTGCTTTTTCAGAACGCAGTTCTTCAATGTCCTCAGAAAGCATTGTAATTTGCTTCGCCAAATCCTGCCGCTTGGCAATATTCCACACAGGAACAGCCTTGCGCTCATCCAGTAGGAGATTGCGTTGTTTGGTTTTATCCTTTATCTGTTTTGCCAATCTGAGATAGCGTTCCAGTTCGGGGCGAAGGACACTCAACCGCTTATTCATTTTACTTTTGCCAGTAGCAATATGCAGAAGCTGGTAGCTGTAGATGATCATATTCTGCCGCAGGGTTTCCAGTTTTTCTGCCATAACAGGCAGCGTATTTTTCACAGCCTGCATCAACTTTTTGACGGTGGCCTTCAGTTCCCGGAGCAGAGCGTTGTCCGCCTTGATCTGCCGGTTGATCTCGCAGCGGTCAGCAATGATGCCCTTCTTTTCCAGCGCACGGGCGGTTACACCTTCGTGGATGGTCGGCTGCTCGTCCAGGCCCCGTTCTGTATGGCTGCGGTGGTCGATCCGGGCATCGGCACCGGCCCGTTCCAAATGGGCATTGGCAGTATCTGCCCATGCCTTGCGCCATACAAGGATCTGTTCATCACTGTTCCATTTCTCAGCGATGGGATTCTGCCTGCCGTACTTGGTGCTTTTCGGGTGTTTGGATGCCCGGACCAGTCCCTGCGCTTCGGCGGCAGAGGGAGCCATATACACCTTTTTTCTACCAACCTTGTACTGGTACTGTTTCTCCCAACCATCGGCTTGTGCTGCCTTGAACTCGGCTGCGGTGAAGCCCCGTTCCTCACCATCCCGAACACAGAGATATTCTTTCTCTGTTTTATACTGCCACTTGCCCTGTTCATCCAACGGGCGCACCGTCAGCATGATATGGGCATGGGGATTGTGACCGTCTGTGTCGTGGATCGCCACATCGGCACACATACCCTCTGCCACAAAATTGTTTTGGATATATTCTGTCAGCAGTGCTGTCCATTGATATTTCCCAAGTTCAATGGGTAGCGCCACCACAAACTCTCTTGCCAGTCTGCTGTCCTTGGTTTTCTCGTTTGCTTCCACGGCATTCCAGAGCACGGCCCGGTCAGACCACTCCTGCGGCGCATATTTCGGTAAGAATACCGCTTGCCAGACAAGGCCGGATTTGCGGGTGTAGTCGTGTTGGATACCGTCATAGTCATTGAGAATTTGGGAGCAGCTTAGATCGGCAGAAGCGGCGCAGGCGGATCGTCCTGCGCCCCGGCTTATGATCTTGGCTTCCAAATGATAGATCGCCATTCGTTCGTACCAATCCTTTCGTTAAGTTTCTGTTTCTCTTTTTGAAAGAGAAAATGACTATCAGCAATAGTGATAGTCATAACCGCAGACAAAGCTGCCGCAACCGAAGGGAGTGCCTTGTGCTGTGGCAGGTTTGTGCGGGCAGTTGGTGGAATACCGTCAGTTAAAGTGACGGTATTCTGTAAGCGTTTACCGCATACCAACTGCGTGGACAATGACAGCAGCGCCTTGGTGATGTGACATTGTCCATTAGGCTTCCGCAGAAGCCGCATCCCACTCGGAGAGCGCACGGCTTCCGTAGGAAATACCACCGCCGAAAGGGGCCCCGGAAAGTCGCAAGACTTTTTGGGGAGAGGAGGAACAACGGAATGAGTGAGCTCTGCCCCAAAAGGCAGAGCGAGTGATATGGAGTTTGTTCCGACGAGGTGGTGAGTAAGTGCGCCCTTCGGGATAAAAAAAGAAGCGCCCCGGTTTCCCAGAGCGCAAAAAATCATCGTACTGCTTTGAATGCTTCCCATAAAAATTCCTCCAATTGTTCCAATGTCATCCAGGTCGTCTGCGGTAATGCTTTCTCCAAAATCGCACCCTCCTGGATTAGCCGCCGTGTCCGGGACTTGCGTTCCTTTGCCCGATCTCTGGCCTGGGCTTCCTCCAAGCGGTGCTTCGCCTGCAACAATTCTTTTTCAATATCTGCCATAATAAATCTCCTTGTTTTTTGCATAGAAAAAGGGCGGCCTGCATTTGAAGCAAACCGCCCATCGGTGTAAATTATGCTGTTTGTTCTTCCGGTGCATCGGCATTCTCCGCTGCCTGCGCTTGTCGATCCGCTTCCAGCTTTTGCTGGCGCTTCCGTTCTTTCCGGCGTTCATACTTGGCTCGTTCTGCTGCCCGCTTCTTCCGTGCTTTTTCTTCAGCGGCCAGTTCCTCCGGGGTAGGCTCCGGCATAGGGATATCAAACTTGCCGATGAATTTCAGATAGATCTCGATCTCCATTGTCCGCTCGCCGTCAATCTTCTCCGGCGCATGAACAAGAATCTTATCAACAAATTCGTTGATCATGGGAGTGGTTAGTTGAGAGAAGTCCGTGTACCGCTTGGCGATGGAAAGAAACTGCTGCGCCCGGTCCTTGTCCGTGGTAAACACTTCCAGTTCCGCAATATCGGAAGCGATAACTTCTTCCAACTCTGCCTGCTCCTTTTCGTAATTGGCGGACAACATCTCAAAACGCTTTTCCGTGATCTTTCCCATGGCATAGGATTCATACAAGGTCTTGATCAGAGTGTCCAGTTCGGCAGAGCGCTTTTTTGCACGGTTGATTTTTCGCTTCAATCCCTTGGCTTCCGATTCCTGCTTCAGCCGAGATGCCTCCAGTACCTTTTCCATAAATTCAGCTTCGTTGCTGATGGCATAGGTGCTGACCGTCTGAATGGTTTCCAGAATGATTGCCCGGATCGCTTTTGTGGTAATGCTGTGGGAGCAGCACTTCTTGGTTTCCCGCTGCAAGGTCAGAGTGTAGCTGGCGCAGTTGTAAAAATCCACGGGAGTCTGCGTGCCGTTCTTATTGTTTTTCACACTGCGGTGGTTATACAGCTTGGCTCCGCAATCGGCGCAGTAGAGAATGCCGGTCAGCGGATTGGCTTCTCCCGTGGTGTCGATTCGGTGGACGGTTCTGCGTGTTCGCTGGGCAAGCCGCCAGGTTTCCGGATCGACGATAGCTTCGTGGGTGTTCTCAAAAATCAGCCAGTCCTCCGGCGGATTCATGATCCGCTTGTCCTTATAGGATTTCTTGGAGGTGCGGAAATTTACGGTATGCCCCATATACTCCGGTTTGGAGAGAAGAACATTGACGGAATTTCCGTACCAGTCATAAGGCCGGGTCATATCCTTGCGGTTTTTAAACAGGCCGATCCCACGGCTGGCAAGATAGTAACTGGGAGACTCCACCTTCTCCCTGGTCAGCATCTGTGCGATTTCGTAACCGCCGTGGCCTTCAATACTGAGTTGGAAGATGCGCCGCACCACGGCGGCAGCTTCCTCATCAATGATCCAGCGGTCTTTGTCCTCCGGATCTTTCTTATAACCATAGATGGCATGAGTGGATGTGTGTTTTCCGGAGTTTCCCTTGATACGATAGGCAGCAGACACCTTCCGGGACTGATCTCGCAGATACCACTCGTTCATGATATTCAGAAACGGCGCAAACTCGTTGCTGTTCTGATCTTCACTATCCACACTGTTTGCGATGGCAATAAAATGAACCCCATGCTGCCGGAAGAATACCTCGGTATAAAAGCCGGTTTGCAGGTAGTCACGGCCTGCACGGCTCATATCCTTCACGATCACACGGCAGA
>JAZURG010000073.1:0-69633 GCA_045606145.1 Faecousia sp. | reverse complement strand
GACCCAGACCTGCGATCCTCTCGCAGGTCGGGGTTCTTATGTAGTATTAAGCTGTAGTTGATATATCTGTGCGGGTAGAAAATGGAGTGCACACATATCTGGTCGATGAATTGAAGTTATCCAATTTTATTTAATAATTCTTCTGTTGAAACGCCGAAGAGTTTCGCAAGTGCCAATAAATTGGATGTGCTCGGGTCTGAAACACCGCTTTCCCATTTGGAAACGGCTTGCCTGCTTACACCAAGACTTTCCGCAACAAATTCCTGTGTCATTTTGCAACGGGTTCTGTGTTCTTTCAATGTCTCACCCAGTGATTATTTTAAAATGGATTTTTCCTTCATGGTTTCTCTGGAATGTAAATACTTCCTTAAAGCTTTTACCAAAAGAATGAATACATAAATCATTCCTGCGCATGGGACTAAGCCTAGAATAATTGTGGGAATCAATGCGAAAAGATTCATATTTCTGCCTCCTTGTTTTAAATTTTACAACCTTATTATACTGAAAAAGGCAGGTTGCCTCCACCAACTATTACGCAACTTTCAGTTGCATATGTATAAATTTACGCTATTGAATGTATTATGGCATCAATTACTTTTGCACAGATCAATAAAATGTTGAAAAAGGGGAGTCATATCGGTCAGCTCTAACTGCTCTTGGCCGATGGTTCGTTCCGGGTGCCACTGGACGGCAAAGATCGGTTTGCTTTCATGTTCCACAGCTTCGATGAGTCCCTCTTCAGTGGTAACGGTGGGGATCAGTCCCTTACCACAATCTTTAACAGCTTGATGGTGATAGGAATTTGTCACAAAATTGGCTCCAAAAAGTTTGTGGAATAAACTGCTTTCTCTGGCCTTTACCGGATGAAACTGTGTTTCTTTCCGATAGATATTGCCATGGACAGTTAAAGCGGATACTTCGGCCGGAATGTCTTGAATGAGTGTGCCGCCAAGCGCAACATTTATGATTTGTATACCGCGGCAAATGCCTAATATCGGTTTATTTCTCTCAAAAAAAGCTTTAAAAAGCTTTAATTCCATTTCGTCCAGTGTATTATTGCACAGTTCCGATTTGCGGTTTTCCTGTCCGTAAAGGGCAGGGGAGATATCGCAGTTAGAGCCGGTAAATACAATACCATCAGCAAGGTTGGCATATTCCTCCGCATTTGCCAAAGCGGAGATCACAGGCAAACCACCGGCTTTTATAATGGCATTGCAGTAATTTGCAGGGGTATAGCACAGACCGCCTACACTGAAATCGTCTGCCTTGGGTTTGCAGGTAATGAGGATCAAAGGCTTCATGCAGAACCTCCTTCAAGCATTTCTGGTTTGATTGTACCATAAGATGAAATCCTTATCAATATGCTTCCATTTCCATTTGACGGCAAAGAAACGGTAAAGACGGAAAATACTTGAGAAGTTCATTTTTTGTTCATTGGCAAAGGTGGCTTCTTCTGTTATAATAAAGAAAAATTGAAACAAAGAGGTGATGGTATTGAAGGAATTGAGGGCAAAAATCGTGGAAGCACTGATTTCTGCGCTGCCGATCACAGCAATCGTCTATATAATGGCTTTGGTGCCTTTTGTTGACTTTGACATGTCGGCGGCGGAACTGATTACATTTACAGCAGGTGCCGTGCTGCTGGTTCTGGGTATCGGCCTGTTTAATCTGGGCGCGGATCTTGCTATGACGCCTATGGGAAGCCATGTTGGTGCCGGCCTTTCCAGGCAGAAGAATTTGCTGCTGCTGTTGGTGGTTTGCTTTGTTTTGGGAATGCTCATCACCATTGCGGAACCGGATCTGCAGGTCTTGGCCAATCAGGTGCGGGATGTGATGAACGGCACACTGCTGATCTATACGGTTGGTTTCGGTGTGGGTGCTTTTCTGGTGGTCTCCATTTTGAAAATCGTATTCCGCAAATCACTGAGCCATATTCTGATGTTGTTTTACATGCTGCTCTTTGCGCTGGCACTGATCCTGGTGGTAGGCGGCAATGACAGCCTGCTGCCCATGGCATTTGACTCCGGCGGTGTTACCACCGGCCCCATCACGGTGCCTTTCATCATGGCGCTGGGTGTTGGTATTTCTACTGTTCTGGGTGACCGCAGGTCCAAAGACAGCAGTTTTGGTCTTGTTGCCATGTGTTCTGTAGGTCCAATTCTGGCTGTGCTGGTGTTGGGCATCTTCTCCAATAACGAGATGCGTTATGCGATCCCGGACTATACGGTCAGCAATGACATTCTGGGAAGCTTCCTCCATACCGCGGGTCACACCTGCAAAGAGGTGGCACTGGCCTTGGGCATGATCGTGGCATTCTTTCTGGTATGCCAGCTGGCATTCTTAAAATTGCCCTTCAGACGGCTGGCCAGAATTGCAGTGGGTGTCGTATTTACATATGTCGGTCTTGTCATTTTCCTGACGGGTGTGAATGTTGGATTTATGCCCATCGGATATAAGATGGGACATGCTCTGGCACAGGGCAATCAGGGCTTTCTCATTGGTTTTGGTCTGGTGGTAGGTGTACTGGTGGTGCTGGCAGAACCGGCGATCCATGTGCTCAATGCGCAGGTGGAGGAAGTCACCGGCGGCTTGGTCAGCAAGAAATCCATGCTGACAGGCTTGTGTATCGGTGTTGGCGCGGCCATTGCCCTGAGCATGGTGCGCATTGTGTTTGATTTCTCACTGGCTTACTATATTGTGCCCGGTTACTTTATTTCCCTTGCACTGAGCTTGTTTGTTCCCCCGGTGTATACTGCCATTGCCTTTGACTCCGGCGGTGTTGCCAGCGGCCCCATGACCTCCGGCTTCATCCTGCCTTTTGCCATCGGTGTGTGTGTCAGTGTGCAGGGTGCCGATGCGGTGCTGCGGGATGCCTTTGGTGTGGTGGCATTGGTTGCCATGGCACCGCTGATCACCATTCAGCTCCTTGGCTTCCGTGGTATCATTGCCGAGAAGATCAGCGAGCGCCGTGCTATGAAGCGGATCCTGGATGCGGATGATCAGCAGATCATCAACTTTATGTAAAGGAGGAGCGTATGAGTAATACTGTCAAAAATTCGGCGATCAAGAAACTGAAGCTTCTCTTTACGGTGGTGGACCGCCCTAAGGGTGAGTTCTATCTGGATGTGATCAGCCAGTTTGATGTGAATTGTCAGTTAGCTGTGAGCGGTATGGGTACCGCGGTCTCCGAACTTGTGGAGCTGCTGGGCCTGGAACCCCACAAGGCTGTGATCCTCAGCGTAGTTCGTGAGGATATGATGGAACAGGTGATGAACTGTTTGGAGGATAAGTTCCGTACAATCCGCAACGGCAAGGGCATTGCCTTTGCTGTGCCGCTGAGCAGTGTCATCGGCGTAAACCTGTATCAGTTTTTGAGTGATAATCGTATGGGGAGGGAAGGCTAATATGAAAACAGAAAACCATGAGGTGATTTTTGCTATCGTCAACTCCGGCTTTGCGGATGATGTGATGGATGTGGCCAGAGCGGAAGGTGTCCGCGGTGGTACGATACTCAATGCAAGAGGCGTGGTCAATGAGAACGCGGCGGCATTTTTTGGAATTACCCTCCACGCGGATAAAGAGATATTGATGATGGTGGTGGAAAAGGACATCCGGGATCGGGTTCTGAATGCCATTTACAAGGAAATGGGCATGGATAAGAAGGCCAAGGGCATCGCCTTCAGCCTGCCGGTGTCCGATGTTGCGGGACTTGCCCAGCCTGTCAAGCAGGAAGAAACTGCGGAAACATAAGAGAAAAAGCACCGCTGGAAAGCGGTGCTTTTATTTTAATGTTGCGACACGGGTCTGTAAGCCGGGTTCTGTCTTGACAGCCATCTATCTAGACCCGGGATCGCTCCCGGGTTCCAGCCGCCTCCTCGAAGCAGTCGGGCCAACTTATGCGCTTCTCCACGGCGTTGCTCCGGATAGAGTTTACATCGTTAGGGGCACATTTTGAAATTCTCTTCCACGATTCAGCGGATCTTTTACTTCAGCTGTTCGTGAAACATTATTTCTGCAATGTGCCCAACCCATGTTTCCATGGGCCGGGTGGGCTCTTACCCCACCTTTTCACCCTTACTACGTCGATTCACGCATATAATCGCTCACTTTGCTGCAAGCAGCAAAGCTCACCCTATATGCGGAATCTCCTTCTCCCCATCAAACCCGCTTGCGCTGGGCTTTGATGGGGACCCCGTTTGGGGTGTAGCGGTATATCTCTGTTGCACTTGTCCTGAGGTCACCCTCGGCGGGCGTTACCCGTTATCCTTGCCCTGCGGAGCCCGGACTTTCCTCACTCCGTCCTTTTCAGCATTCGCGCGCGGCTGTCCGACCCGGTCGCGGAAATATTGTACCGCAAAGCCGCCAGATTGTCAAATGCCCTTGCAAATTCTTTTTGGGCAAGGTATACTATGGATGTAAGAAGAATGATAAATGATCGTTTAGCGGCCTAAGGGCCAAATTAGGATTTAGGAATTAGGAGTTAGGAATTGCACTGTCTTACATGATAAATCCTTAATTCCTAATTCCTCATTTCTAATTCCTAATTACGATAAACGATCATTTATAAGGATAAGGTTGTGAATTAACTATGGAAACTGCTTTTGATTGCTATTTTAACGGCATTAAAAATAAGAAAATCGCAGTCTTGGGTTTGGGTGTCAGCAACCGGCCGTTGGTAAGACTGCTGCTGGAATTTGGCTGCAGTGTCGTAGGCTGCGACAAGACACCCAGAGAAAAGCTGGATGCGGAAGTGCTGGAACTGGAAAAACTGGGCTGTGAGCTTCGTCTGGGCGAGGATTACCTGAAGGGTGTGGAAGCGGATCTGGTATTCCGTACCCCCGGCATGCATCCGGAAAACCCGGATCTGGTAGCCCTGCGGGAAGCCGGCGCGGAAGTGACCAGCGAAATGGAAGTGTTTTTTGAGGTCTGCCCCTGCCGGATCCTGGCGGTGACCGGTTCCGACGGCAAGACCACTACCACAACCTTGATCGCCGAGATGCTGAAGGCTGCCGGTAAGACCGTATGGCTTGGAGGCAATATTGGCACACCGCTGCTGCCCCTGTGCCGTCAAATTGGGAGAACGGACATTGCGGTGGTGGAGCTGAGCTCTTTCCAGCTGATGGATATGCGCAGAAGTCCTTCCGTGGCTGTTGTGACCAATCTGGCCCCCAACCATCTGGATGTGCATAAGGATATGGACGAATATATTTTTGCCAAGACCAATATTTTCCGCTTCCAGAAACCGGAGGATGTGCTGGTTCTGAATGCAGACAATGCCATTACCGACGGATTTACCGGTGTCGGCATCACCCGGCGGTTCTCCAGAAAGCAGAAAACCAACGGCGTTTGGGAAGAAAGCGGTATCATCTATCGGGATAATAGACCCGTTCTGAAAGCAAAGGATATTCTGATTCCCGGCGACCATAATATTGAAAACTACATGGCGGCGATTCTGGCAGTTGACGGCCTTGTCAGTGATGATGTGGTCCGCCATGTGGCGAAAACCTTTGGTGGTGTGGAGCATCGTATTGAGTTGGTGCGGGAAAAAGACGGTGTGCGGTATTACAATGACTCTATCGCCTCTTCTCCCAGCAGAACCATTGCCGGTCTGCGCAGTTTTAAACAAAAGGTCATTCTGATCGCCGGCGGTTACGATAAAAAGGTTCCCTACGATGTATTGGGTCCGGAAATCTGCACCCATGTGAGCAAGCTGTTCTTGAACGGCCATACCGCGCAGCAGATTCGGGAAGCCGTGGAAAAATGCGGCGGGGAAACACCGGAGATCGTCATGTGCGGGGACTTTGAAAGCGCTGTCTATGCCGCGGCAGCGGCGGCAAAACCCGGTGATGTGGTGCTGATGAGTCCTGCCAGCCCCGCCTTTGACCAGTTCAAGAACTTTATGGTTCGTGGTACCTTCTTTAAGAAATTGATTATGGAGCTTTGAGTATGGATATTTCCAATGTGACCCGGCAGGGACGAAAGCTTTTAAAGCTGAAATATTGCGGCGCGGTGATCGTAGCCGCGGGAACCGCATCCCGTATGGGCGGTATCGACAAAATCATGGAGCCGCTGGATGGAGAACCGTTGGTCATGCGGTCCATCCGGACATTTCAAGATTGCGATGCCATCAGAGAGATCGTGGTGGTCACCCGGCAGGATCTGATTGTACCCATCATGTCACTGTGCGCCGGTATTGATAAGGTGAAGGCAGTGGTTGCCGGTGGCAGCAGCCGACCGGAATCGGTCAATGCGGGCCTAAATGCCCTTTCTGATAAAGTCAAGTTGGCTGCCATCCATGACGGCGCCCGTCCGCTGATCACATGGCAGGTGATTGACCGGGTCGTACGTGCAGCAAATTCATACGGGGCGGCAGCGCCGGGGATCCCGGTAAAGGATACCATCAAGGCGGTTACCGGCGGTGTGGTCAAGGAGACCCCGGACAGAAAAACTCTGCGCGCGATCCAAACCCCTCAAGTCTTTGATGTTGCACTGCTTCGCGGCGCACTGAAAAAGGCAAAGGACGACGGCGCGGAAATCACAGATGATTGTTCCGCGGTGGAGCGGATGGGGATGTCCGTCAAGATCGTGGAAGGCGACGAGCGGAATTTGAAGGTGACCACCCCCATGGATCTGGCAATTGCAAAGCTGCTTTTGGAGGAAACGGTATGAGAATTGGCCATGGATATGATGTCCACAAGCTGGTGGAGGGGCGAAAGCTGATCCTTGGCGGTGTGGAGATTTCCCATTCTGTAGGCCTTCTGGGGCATTCCGATGCGGATGTGCTGCTGCATGCGGTGATGGATGCCCTGCTGGGCGCGGCCGGTCTTCGGGACATCGGCTATCATTTTCCGGATACGGATATGCGCTACAAAGACGCGGATTCCCGTGTGCTGCTGCGCTGTGTAAAAGAAAAGCTGGATGCGGCAGGTTACCGGGTCAGTAATGTGGATGTGACCATGATCGCCCAGGCACCAAAGCTGAAGCCCCATATCCCGCAGATGATGGAAAACATTGCTGAGGACTTGCAAATCCATGTGAGCCGAGTCAATGTAAAGGCAACCACGGAAGAACATTTGGGCTTTACCGGCAGCGGCGAGGGAATGTCCTGCCATGCGGTATGTTTATTGGAAGAATAATACTATTTTTTAATAGAAATCTTTAAGCCTCGCCAGGTCTTTAAAGCATCCTATTAAAAATTAGTATAATATACGAACGATTTCGACCTCCCGGGCATAGGCTGACCCGGGAGGTTTTGCTGTATGAGGACCTATTTTGTTACTTTTCGTTCGGTTACCTATGCCCAACGGGGAGAAAGTGTTTTGCAAAAGGCGGGGATCGGCTGTAAATTGCAGCGTACACCCAGATGGATGGAGGCCCAGGGGTGCGGATACTGTCTGCGTTTGAGCTTAAAGGAAGCAGCGCAGGCGGTGGAATTACTGCGGCAGAAGCAAGTGCCTATGCGCAAGATCTATTTGCAGATGGAAGACGGAGATGTGCAGGAGGTACAGATGTGACTTATTTGGATAACGGCGCCACTTCGTTTTATAAGCCTGTGTCGGTTAAAAAAGCGGTGTTGGATGCTATGGAACACTGTGCGAATCCCGGAAGGGGCGGCTACGGCGCTGCCATGGAGGCTACCAGGCGGGTATACCGTTGCCGGGAATCGGCAGGAAAGCTATTTGCGTGTCGTCCGGAGCAGGTGGTGTTTACTGCTAACTGTACCCACGGGTTGAATATTGCTGTTCGTACTCTGGTAAGACCCGGCGCTCGTGTTGTGATCTCCGGTTTTGAACACAACGCGGTGACGCGGCCGCTGCATTCTTTGAAGGCCGAGGTTCAAGTGGCCGGCCGTAGGCTGTTTGATCCCGAGGATACAGTGGAAGCTTTTGAAAAGGCCCTTCGCGGCGGTGCGGAAGCGGCGGTGTTTACCCACGTGTCCAATGTGTTTGGCTATATTCTGCCGGTAGAAGAGTTGTCCGCCCTTTGCAGAAAGTACAGTGTTCCTTTTATCATTGACGCAGCGCAATCCGCGGGAACGCAGAAAATTAACATGGAAGCACTGGGCGCGGATTTTATAGCCATGCCTGGTCACAAAGGTCTGCTTGGCCCCCAGGGAACGGGAATATTGCTGTGCGGCAGAAATATTGAGCCGCTGATCTGCGGCGGTACAGGAAATCTGTCCATTCAGCAGGATATGCCCGCTGATCTTCCGGAGCGGGGAGAAGCGGGGACAGCCAATGTGCCGGGGATTTGTGGCCTGCATGCGGGTTTGGAATACCTTTTGCAAACAGGTGTGGAGAATATCGGAAAGAAAGAAGCACGGCAGGCAAAGCGCTGTGCGGCCGGCCTGAAGAAATTGGGCTTTACGGTGTTTATGGGAGAACACCAGGGCGGAACTGTATCCTTTGTGCCGGACGCAGATTGCGAAGAGGCTGCTTCCCGTCTGGCAAAAATGGGAATCGCGGTCCGGGCGGGACTTCATTGCGCCCCTTTGGCTCACGAAAGCGCGGGCACATTGGAAACCGGTACCATAAGAGTCAGTTTTGGCCATGACGCAGCCCCTTGGCAGACGGAAAAATTGCTTCGTGCAGCGGAAAAACTGTCATAAAAAATACAGATTCCCTATTGCCATCCAAGGGTCAATCCGCTATAATAGTATGGATAATAGGGCGCTTATGCGGATTATCCGGAAAAGCGGCCGGAATGATACAAAAGGGGTAGACGCGTATATGACTCAGATGCAAGAAATGTTCCAGTCACTGGGAAAAATGCAGTGGTCTGATTATCTGGATATTGTTTTAGTGGCGTTTCTGGTATATAAGCTGATCCCTATGATCCGCACTACCGGAACCGGAAGAATCGCAAGAGTGATTGTGGTGATACTGGTATGTTCCTGGGTCACGGAGGCACTGCAGCTGCATGCGATGAACTTCCTCATCGATCAACTGCTGGCAGTTGGATTGATCGCAATTGTGATCCTGTTCCAGCCGGAATTGCGCCGGATGCTGGATCATTTGAGCAACATGAAATTTAAGAAACTGTTTGGCGTTCAGCGGGAACAGCAGGAAATGGATCCCGTAATCGATCAGACGGTTATGGCCTGCGAAGCTATGAGCAAAGCCAGGGTCGGCGCGCTGATCGTATTTGAGCGCGACAGCCATCTGGAGGATTATATGAAGACCGGTACGGCCATCGACGGTCAGGTATCGGAACAGTTGATCCGGAATATTTTCTTCCCTCTGGCTTCTTTGCATGACGGCGCAATGATCATTCGTCAGGGCCGTGTGGCCGCGGCGGGCTGTGTTCTGCCGCTGTCGGACAGCAACCGGCTCAGCGCTGATCTGGGAACCCGGCATCGGGCAGGCGTCGGCATCAGTGAGGTGTCCGATGCTGTGGTGATCATCGTTTCGGAAGAAACAGGCGCTATTTCCGTGGCGGTTGGCGGTATGCTGAAGCGGTATCTGGCACCCCAAACGCTGGAGCGGCTGCTGCGTAACGAACTGTGCCATGACAGCGAAACCAAGGAAGAAAATCTGGTGGTTATGCTTCGCCAGAAGCTGAACAAGAAAGGAAAGGGGGATGACGGTAATGTTCAAAAATAAGATTCTCCCTATGCTGCTTTCTGTGGCGGTCGCATTTGGCATATGGGCATATGTCATTACCTTTGTCAGTTCTGAACGGGAAGGTACGTTCTCTGACATACCGGTTTCTTATCAGGGCGAGGCGCTGCTGGAAGAGCGGGGGTTGATGATCGTTTCGGAAGAAAAGCCCACGGTTACCCTTACTCTTTACGGCAATCGCCGGGAACTGAACAAACTGGACAGTTCCAATATCTCCATCATTGCTGACCTTTCGAAGATCGGTGAAGCCGGCCTTCATAGTCTTCGCTACAATGTTTATTACCCCGGTGACATCCCCGACAATGCATTTACTGTGCAGAGTCAGTATCCCAGTATGGTGAAAGTAGATGTGGAGCGCCGCATTACGAAGGAGATCCCCGTCAACGTAACCTACAAGGGCAGTGTAAAGAAGGATTACATTGCGGATAAGGAAAATGTGGAACTGGATCATCCGGCGGTTCAGATCACAGGACCTGCATCTACAGTTGGCCAGATCACGCAGGCAGTTGTATCGGTGGATCTGCAGGATAAGAGCGAATCCTTTATGGAGGCTTACCGTTTCACACTGTGTGACGCCGCGGGAGAACCGGTGGATGCTAAGCTGGTAGAAACCAACATAGCTGAGGTGAACCTGACGCTTTACATCAAACGCGTGAAAGAAATCGAACTGGTGGTAACGGTGATTGACGGCGGCGGCGCTACCAAGGCAACCAGTGATATCAGCATTGATCCTAAGACCATCAAGGTAGCGGGCAATGAAACTGCTCTTGAGGATATCGATGAGATCAATCTGGGTACAATCAATCTGGGCGAACTGACCAGGGACTCTGAGAAGACCTTTAAGATCAATCTGCCGGACGGTCTGGATAATCTTTCCGGTAAAACCAGCGCAGAGGTGACGGTAAAGTTCCCGAAGCTGGAAACTGTGAATATTAAGATTACCAGTTTTGCTGCACTGAATGTACCGGATGATATGGAGGTCGAATTCATTACCGAAGAGCTGACCATTAGTGTTCGTGGTCCGAAGGAATTGGTTAGGAAACTGACGGAGCTCGACATTTCCGCGACAGTTGACTTCACCAATGCGGAAATCGGAAATGCCACATTCAAGGCAAACATCGTAATCGGAAACGGCTTCAAGGGTGTGGGTGCCATGGGCAATTACACGGTATCGGCAACCTTGGAGAAACTGGATGAAAAGGGTAAGTGAAAATGACCCAGACAGTTCGGGTACAAAAGCTGTTTGAAGATGGAACCGCGCAGGTTATGTGTGTCCGGCAAAGCGCGTGCTCAGGGGATTGCCATAAGTGCTCCGGGTGCGGCGCTGTGCAGGAGACAGTCACACTGGTGGCCCGCAATGCCATTGGCGCGAGACCTGGAGATCTGGTCGTGATCGAATCCCGGTCCGGTCCTGTGCTGGTAGCTGCGGCGGTGCTGTATGTGCTGCCTTTGGTGCTGTTTTTCACAGGTTATCTGTTGGGAAGTCTGCAATGGGGCAAAGGCGCTCTGTGTGGCTGCATCGCATTTGCGTTGGGAATTGCTGTGTCGGTTTTGTACGACCGTGTCACAGCAAAAAAGAAACAAACGGTTTACACAATTACGGGATACGCGCAGGCTGATCTGCACGGATTCTGAAAAAGGGGATAATCAACTTGATCAAAAGTATGACCGGCTATGGCCGCGCGGTAGAATCGGTAAACGGCCGCGAATTTACAGTAGAGCTTCGCTCTGTCAATAACCGTTATCTGGATTGCACTGTGAAAATGCCCAGGATGCTCTCCTTTGCGGAAGAGGCAGTGAAGCAGGCAGTGAAGGCTGCTGTTTCCAGAGGCAAGGTAGATGTGTATATTTCCCTGCGCACGGAAACGGAGGAAGATATTGCCGTTACACTGAATAAGGCCGTGCTGGAAGGATATCTGGCTGCTATGCGGCAGATGGTGTCGGATTTCGGTGTGAAGGACGATATCAGTGTGTCTACCGTATCCCGCCTGCCTGAGGTCTTTACTGTTGAAAAACAGGAAGTGGACGAAGACCAGCTGCGTGCGGATCTGCTGAGCGTAGTGGCTAAGGCGCTGGAAGGCTATAATGCTATGCGCAGCACCGAAGGTCAGGCGCTGGACAACGATCTGCGCAGCAGAGGCCAGACCATTTTGGAACTGGTTTCCCAGGTGGAAGCCGGCAATGCTCAGACAGTGATGGATTACCGCACCCGTTTGGAAAACAAGCTGCGTGAGGTTCTGGAAAGCACTTCCATCGACGAAAGCAGAATTTTGACGGAAGCGGCGATCTTTGCCGATAAGGTGGCAGTGGATGAGGAAACGGTCCGTCTGCGCAGCCATTTGGAGCAGATGAACAGTATGCTCACCGGCGGCGGTGCCATCGGCCGAAAGCTGGACTTCCTGCTGCAGGAAATGAACCGGGAGGCCAATACCATCGGCTCCAAGTGTACCGATGTGCGTCTGGCCAGGATCGTTGTGGATATCAAGGCTGAACTGGAAAAGATCCGGGAACAGACCCAGAATATTGAGTAAGAGGCAGTTATGACACTGATCAATATTGGATTTGGCAGCATGGTGGCTGCCAGACGGATCCTGGCCATTATGGATCCGGATTCCGCACCTATCAAGCGTGTGATGCAGGAAGCAAAGGACCGGGGAATGCTGATCGATGCTTCCTATGGCCGAAAAACCAAGGCTGTAATTTTGATGGATACGGATCATGTGATCCTGTCCGCCATGACCACAGATATCCTTTCTGCCCGTTGGACAGGAGAAGAGAAAGAGGAAGGAGAACTGTAATATGGGAAAACTGTTTGTGATCTCCGGTGCGTCCGGTGTTGGAAAAAGTACCGTGCTGAGCAAGGTAATGGCCGCCCGGGAAGACCTTTCTTTCTCTGTTTCTGCCACCACCAGAGCCCCCCGGCCCGGTGAGCAGGATGGTGTACATTATTACTTTATCACCAAAGAACAGTTTGAAGAAATGATCGCCCGGGATGCTTTCCTGGAATACGATAACCATAATAAGAATTACTATGGCACACCCATTGCCCAGTTGGAGGAGAAGATGAAGACGGGCCATGTGATTCTGGATATCGAGCCGGTAGGTGCCCGGAATGTAAAGGACAAGCGCCCCGACGCGACACTGATCTTTATTTTGCCTCCCTCCACCGAGGAACTGGAACGGCGCCTTCGCAGCCGTGGAGATACCCCGGAGGACCAGATTCAAATTCGTCTGGAACGGGCAAAATGGGAAATGGACCAGGTAAGCTGGTACGACTACGCGGTTACCAACAATCAGGTGGAAACCTGTGCGGAAGAAATTTTGAACATTATCGCCCATGCGGCGGATGAATAATCATTGGAGGAAATTACTATGCTTTACCCCCCTGTTGCTGATATGCTGAAGAATGTGGACAGCCGTTATCTGCTGGTCAATGTGGTGGCCCAGCGTGCCCGCCAGATCGCAGAAGAGGCTGAGGCTTTTCAGGAAGAACTGCCTGACAAGCCTGTTACTCTGGCCATCCGTGAGGTTGCCGAGGGCAAGCTGACCGCTTCTGTGAAATCAGAATACAAGAACTAAATCGCCGCAAATTTTTAGAGGTACCCATGAGAGAGGAGGGGCGTTATGATCGCGAAAATCGCCGTTGCCGCGGCTAACTTTGCTATTGATAAGCCCTACTCCTACCGTATTGCCTATGGGCAAACACTGCTTCCGGGTATGCGGGTCGTGATCCCTTTCGGTCGGGGCAATAAGCCGACTGAGGGTGTAGTCCTCAGCGTGGAAGCCGGAAACGAAGAAAAATTGAAGACCGTTGAGCGCTGCCTTGATGAGCAGCCGCTGCTGGACGAAAAAATGCTGCGGTTGGCGGCATTTATGCGTGAACGGTATTTTTGCACTTTTTATGATGCCATTCGTACGATGCTTCCTGCCGGATTGTGGTTCCAGGCGAAGGATACCTATACTTTGTCGGCAGATTGTTCGTGGAAGGAAGCTGTGATCCGTCAGCCGGATGCCCGAAAACTGCTGGAAACCTTGGAATCCGTGGGCGGCGAAGCCGGTGAACAGCTTTTGAAAGAAGCGGTTGCGGACGAGGAAGCTTTTCAAAAGGTGATCAGCTATTTGATCCGTAAGAAATGGGTCAAGGCAACAACAGATTACCACCGGCGGGCCAACGACAAAACGGAGAAAATTGCCACCCTGACCGTATCGGCGGAAGAGGCAATGGCTTATGCTGACAGCAGACCCAAATCTGCCGCTATGCAAAGAACCGTGCTGCAGACCCTGTGCGCCGTGGGCAGTGTGTCCGTTAAGGAACTGTGTTATTATACTGGCGCAAGCACAGCTACAGTCAGCCGGTTGGAGAAGCTGGGGTATCTGGAATTGTCTGTGCGGCCTGTTCTGCGCTGCCGTGAGATCCGGCCGGTAAAGCTGGATGGCCCTCTGGTGCTGAATGAAGAGCAGCAAAAAGCCTATGAAGGCCTATATGGCCAGCTGATGGCGCAGCAGCCGGGAACTGCGTTGCTTTACGGCATTACCGGTTCCGGTAAAACATCCGTTTATTTGAAGCTGATCCAAGCCTGCTTGGATTTTGGGAAAAGCGCGGTGCTTCTGGTGCCGGAAATTGCTTTGACTCCGCAGCTTTTGGGTTTGCTGGCTGCCTATTTTGGCCAGACGGTAGCGGTGCTGCACAGCAGCCTGCCTGCCGGGGAACGGTACGATCAATGGAAGCGGATCCGCAGCGGGGAAGCCCGAGTGGTAGTAGGAACACGCAGTGCGGTGTTTGCGCCTTGTGCGGATCTTGGCTTGATCATCCTGGACGAAGAACAGGAACACTCCTATAAATCGGAGAATGCGCCCCGGTATTCTGCCCGGGAGATCGCCTTTTGGCGTGGCCTGAAGGAAAAAGCTTTGGTGCTCCTGGGTTCTGCCACACCTTCTGTGGAAACCATGTACCATGCCAAGGAGGGGCGGCACAGACTTTATACCCTTACGCAGCGGTATAACGGAATGCCTCTGCCTAAGGTTGAAATCGTAGATATGCGGGAAGAATTGAAAGAGGGCAATGATCTGTCTTTGAGCTACCCGCTTTTGGATGCCATCCGCCATACGACGGATGCGGGGCACCAGACCATATTATTTTTAAACCGCCGGGGCAACAGCCGTGCGCTGGTGTGCATGGATTGCCGCACTGCTCCGGAATGTCCCCGGTGCAGTACAAGACTCACTTACCACAGCGCTAACGAGCGGTTAATGTGCCATTATTGCGGCTATTCTCAAAAGGTCAGTGTTTGCTGCCCCAACTGCGGCGGAAACTGGAAACGAATCGGCACCGGCACCCAGAAAGTGCAGCAGGAATTAACGGAAATGATCCCGGGAATTCAGGTGGACCGCATGGACGCGGATACTGTCAGTGCTGTGAATACCCATGAGAATATTCTGGACCACTTCAAAAAAGAGGGTACACCGGTGCTTCTTGGTACACAGATGGTAGCAAAAGGCTTAAATATGCCCAATGTGACCCTGGTGGGTGTGTTGGATGCGGATCTGAGCCTGTATACAGACAGCTACCGAAGCGCGGAAACCACCTTTAATATGCTGACACAGGTGGTAGGCCGCGCAGGCCGTGGTGAAAGCGCCGGACATGCTATGATCCAGACAATGGTGCCGGAGCATAAGGTGATCAACCTGGCTGCCCGGCAGGATTATGAAGGCTTCTACGAACTGGAGATCGGCTTGCGGAAGCTGCAAGGCGTTCCGCCCTTTGGGGATCTGACGCAGATCACCTTTACAGGCTTGGATGAGGCTGCGGTTCTGCGCGGCGCTGCAAAGTTCCGTGACAGCTTGAAAGCCTGCCTGCAGGAACCTGCCTATTATACTGAAAAATATACGGTGCTTGGCCCTGCGCCTTGTCCCGTACCGAAAATCAATTATAATTTCCGTTACCGCGTTACACTGCGCTGCCCCATGGATCAGCCGAAGCGTCTGCTTCTGGCCCATCTGCTGCGGCAGTTTGCTATGGATAAGGCAAACCGTGGGATCTCTGCCTTTGCGGATGTCAACGGATACGACTAAAGAGAGGATACATTATGGGACTTCGTAAGATCTTGACAGATGCGGAACCTGCGCTGCATAAGGTATGTAAGCCGGTAACTGCGTTTGACGCAAAGCTGCATAAGCTGTTGGACGATATGGCTGAAACGCTGGAAGAAGCCAACGGTGTTGGCCTGGCAGCGCCTCAGGTGGGCATTTTGCGCCGTGTGGTGATCGTGGACACCGGTGAGGAAATTCTGGAACTGGTGAATCCTACATTGTTGGAAACCGACGGTGAACAGGAAGGTGCGGAAGGCTGCCTCAGCGTTCCCGGCAAATACGGTCTGGTAAGAAGACCCTATTATGCAAAGGTCCGGGCACAGGACCGTTACGGCGATTGGTATGAGACCGAGGGAGAAGAATTGATCGCCCGCTGCTTCTGCCACGAGCTGGATCATCTGGATGGCATCATCTATACCGAGGTGATGGAGCGCTTCCTGACCGAAGAGGAACTGAGCGCGGAAGAAGACTGATTTGGAGGAATAACCATGCGCGTTGTGTTTATGGGCACACCGGATATTGCGGCCACCTGTTTGAAAAAGGTGCTGGAAGAAGGCTTTGAGGTCGTCGGTGTCTATACTCAGCCGGACCGGCCCAAGGGTCGGGGCATGAAAATGATATATTCTCCCGTGAAAGAGGTGGCACTTGCCAACAACCTGCCTGTTTACCAACCGGAGAACTTCCGGGAGGATGCCACCGTGCAGGAACTGGCGGATCTGCAGCCGGATGTGGTGGCGGTGGTGGCTTATGGCCGTATTCTGCCCCAGAGGGTGCTGGATATTCCCAAATGCGGATGCATCAATATCCATGCCAGCATTCTGCCCCAGTACCGTGGCAGCGCTCCCTATCAGTGGGCCGTTCTCAACGGCGAAAAGGAAACCGGTGTTACCGCACAGCATATGGTGCATGAAATGGATGCCGGTGACGTGATCGATGTGGCAAAGACTCCTATCGGCGAAAATGAAACTGCCGGTGAATTGCTGGATCGTTTGGCAGTATTGGGTGCTGATCTTTTGTGCAAGACATTGAACCGTGCTAAGTGCGGTGATGAATGCTGCGGCTGTCCGCAGGACCCCAACCGTGTTACTTTCGCCCCTATGCTGGATAAGACCATGTGCCCCATTGATTGGAGCAAGACCGCCCTGCAGGTTCATGACCATGTCCGGGGTTTGCACCCCTGGCCGGTGGCCACGGCGGAAATCGCGGGAACCAAGTTTAAAATTCACAGCACTGTCGTCGTGCCCGGTAAGACCGGCGCGTTGCCCGGTACGGTTTTGGCATTGACAAAAACCGGCTTGCAGATTGCCTGCGGGGAAGGTGCGGTGGAGATCCGTTCTTTACAGGCAGAGGGCGGCAAGCGCATGGCAGCGCCGGATTATTTCCGGGGTCATCCGCTGGAGATCTGACCATGGGCGCAAGAGAAACCGCGCTGAATGTGCTGATCGCATGCCGCAAAGACGGCGCCTGGTCCAACGGCGTGCTGAAGGAATACCTGCAGCGGGATCGTTTGGACGGACGTGATGCCGCATTGGCTACCCGTCTGTGCTATGGTGTGCTGCAAAATAAGCTGAAGCTGGACTTCTATTTGAAGCAGCTTCTGACAGGAAAGCTGAAAGACTTGCATCCGGTGCTCCATGATATTTTGCACCTGGGACTCTATCAGCTTTATGAAATGGATAAAATTCCGGAGTCTGCCGCGGTGAACGAGTCGGTAGCTCTGGCAAAAAAATACTGCCCCAAACAGCGCTTTGCTCCGGGCCTTGTGAACGGTGTGCTGCGCAGCGCGGTGCGGGAAAAGGATCATTTGAAGCAGCCTGCTTCCTGGGCGGACAAATACAGCCACCCCCAAAAGCTGATCGATTTGCTGGACGGTTATGTGGGCCACGGCAATATGGAGGCTATGCTGAAAGCGAATAACAGCGCGCCGGATACGGTGGTTCAGGTCAATACCCTGCGTACCACGACCCGGGAACTGAAAGAGCTGCTTGCGGCGGCAGGTGTTCCGGCGGAAGACCATCCGTGGATGAGTGACTGCCTGATTCTTTCCCATGTGGGGAATCTGGAACAGCTTCCCGCGTTTCAAAATGGATTGTTTTATGTGCAGGACGCTGCAGCCAGGCTGAGCGTCTTGTGCGCGCAGCTTCCCAAGGGTGAGAATAGTCAAGTAATGGATTGCTGCAGCGCACCCGGTGGAAAGTCCTTTGCCGCTGCCATTGCCATGGAAGGAAAGGGCCACATCCATTCCTGTGATATCCACAGCCACAAGACAGGCCTTATTCAAAACGGCGCTGCCCGATTGGGTTTTGACCATATTTCTGTGTATCAGCAGGATGCTTCCCAACTGCGCAAGGAATGGGTGGGCCGGATGGATGCGGTGATCGCTGATGTGCCTTGCTCCGGTTACGGCATTATCCGGAAAAAGCCGGATATCCGTTACAAGGATCCTGCTACCATGACAGAGTTTCCTGATTTGCAAAAGAAGATCCTGCAAACGCAGTCCGCCTATGTTAAACCCGGCGGCGTACTGCTGTATTCCACCTGCACGCTGGTTCACAGTGAGAACGAGGGCGTTGTGGAGGCATTTTTAAAAGAGAACCCCAACTTTGTGTTAGAGCCGCTGCCCCTGCCCGGTGTGTTCCCAAGGAACGAATCCGGTATGCTGGCATTGATACCGGGGCAATACGATACCGACGGCTTCTTTATTTGCCGGATGCGGAGGATGGCATGACCAAGCATTTAAAATCCATGACCTTGCCGGAGATCACACAGGTTTTGAAAGATCTGGGACAGCCTGGATTTCGGGCCAAGCAGGTCTTTTCCTGGCTCCATAAGGGCGTTCGTACTTATGATGAGATGACCAATCTGCCTCAGAACCTGCGTAAGGCGCTGGCGGAAAGCTATCCCATTCTGGCACCCCAGGTGGTACGCAAGCAGGAGTCTCAGAAGGACGGAACAATCAAATACCTGTGGAAGCTTTCTGACGGCAACTGCGTGGAAACGGTGCTGATGCGCTACCACTATGGCAATACGGTATGTATCTCTACGGAGGTTGGATGCCGCATGGGCTGCGCTTTCTGCGCTTCTACGCTGGGCGGTCTGGTAAGGCCTCTGGAACCTTTTGAAATGGTGGATCAGGTGCTGTTTACACAGGTGGATTCCGGCCTGCCCATTTCCCACATTGTATTGATGGGTATCGGAGAACCCCTGGATAACTTCGACAATGTGATGCGCTTTTTGGAGCTGATCAATGATCCCGAAGGTATGAATATCTCTATGCGCCACATCAGCCTGTCTACCTGCGGCCTGGTTCCCAAGATCCGGGAGCTGGCCAAGAAAAAACTGCAACTGACGCTGTCTGTATCCTTGCATGCACCCAGTGACAGCGTACGCAATACCATCATGCCTGTCAATAAGGCCTACCCTACGGAGGAACTTTTGCGCTCCTGCCGGGAGTATTATGCCGAAACAGGCAGACGAATTTCCTTCGAATATGCCATGATCGATGGGGTCAATGACCGGGAGGAAGATGCCCGGCTGCTGCTGAAGCGGCTGAAGGGTCTTCCGGCGCACATGAATTTGATCCCCTTAAACCATGTGGAAGAAAGTCCGCTGAAACCCAGCACCAAAAAGGCGGTTGCCAGATTTCAGCAGATATTGGAAGACGGCGGTGTCCCCGCCACGGTCCGCCGAACCTTAGGCAGTGACATTGACGCGTCCTGCGGCCAACTGCGGCGGAAATATACAAAGAGTCAGCAATCCTGACACGAAAGGAGTGCAGATCCTATGCAAAGCTGGGGCTTAACGGATCCCGGCTGTGTGAGAACACAGAATCAGGATACTTACCTTGTTGAACAAATGGACCGTCATACACTCCTTTGCGTGGTGTGCGACGGTATGGGCGGCGCGAAATCCGGCAATATCGCCAGCACCTTGGCGGCGGATGTGTTCGTCCAGGAAATCAAACAATCCTGGAGCGCAAACATGAACCAGGAGCGCATTGACCAAATGCTCCAAAGAGCGGTCAAACTGGCAAACTTTACTGTGTATGACCAGGCCGCGCAATTTGAAGACTTTTCCGGAATGGGCACAACATTGACAGCCGCGCTGATCAAGGGCACGGAAGTCACTGTTGTCAATGTAGGTGACAGCCGTGTATACACGGTGAATTCGGACGGCATCTGCCAGCTTACCAAAGACCACTCTCTGGTGCAGATGATGGTAGAACGGGGAGAACTGACCCCCGAATTGGCCAGAACATATCCGGGCAAGAATTTTATTACCCGTGCTATCGGTACGGAATCAACTGTGGAATGTGACCTGTTCCATCATAAGATGGAACGTGGAGACTGCCTGCTGCTTTGCAGCGACGGCCTTTCCAATATGATGGATGACCAGGAGATCCTCTTCGAGGTCGTTCATGGTGTCAGCAAGCAGCATTGCTGCAAGCGTCTGCTGGACATCGCAAAGAATCGTGGAGCGCCGGACAATGTGACCAGCGTTCTGATTCAGATTTGACCCAGGTCCGGCTGCGAAAGGAGTTTCACCAATGGATAATGATAAGTATATTGGCCGCTTGCTGGACAACCGGTACGAGATCCTGGAAGTGATCGGTATCGGTGGCATGGCCATTGTATATAAAGCAAGGTGCCACCGTTTAAATCGGTTGGTTGCCATTAAAATACTGAAGGATGAATACTGCAAGGACGATGATTTCCGTCGCCGTTTCCAGGCGGAGGGTCAGGCTGTTGCCATGCTGGGACATCCCAATATCGTTGCTGTGTATGATGTTTCCACGGTCAATGGCGCGGATTACATCGTAATGGAGCTGATCGACGGTATCAGCTTGAAGCAGTATATGGAAAAGAAGGGTGTTTTGAACTGGAAAGAAACCCTCCACTTTGGTATCCAGATCAGCAAGGCGTTGGAGCATGCCCATTCCCGTGGTATCGTTCACCGGGATATCAAGCCCCACAATATTATGGTGCTGAAAAACGGCAGTGTGAAGGTGGCTGACTTTGGTATTGCCCGGGTTATGTCTCAGGGTAATACGCTGACCAAGGAAGCGCTGGGTTCCGTCCATTACATTTCCCCGGAACAGGCCAAGGGTGGCCGTGTGGATGACCGCTCCGATATCTATTCTCTGGGTACGGTCATGTATGAGATGATGACGGGCCGTCCGCCCTACAATGGAGAGTCTCCGGTGGCGGTTGCGATCCAGCATATTAACGGCGGCGCAAAGATGCCTTCCACCATCAACCCCAACATTCCGGGCGGCATGGAGCAGATCATCATGAAGGCCATGGCCCATGATCCCGCGGACAGATACGCGTCCGCAACAGCCATGCTTTATGATATGGATGAGTTCCGTAAGCTGCCCAATATCCTCTTTGATTACAACATTCCGCCAACGGATGCGGTAACGCAGCTGCAGCCCAATCCGGAAACCAGAGTGCCGCCCAGAACAACTGCTCAGCGTGTGGCGGCAGGTACTGCCGCACCCAGACGCAGACAACCCGCGCAGGGCGCAGCGCAGCAGCGCAGACTGGAATCTGCAGGCAGACAGACCGGCGCGCCCAAGAGCAATCCGCCCAAAAGACGCAAGGATGCCTATGAGGAAGAGGAGGATCGCAGCAGGATCGCAACGATTGCTGTGGTTGCCTGTTCTGCTGTGGCGGTCATTGCAATTATTGTCTTTTTAATTGCACTGTTTGGAAGCGGTTCCACGGGCGATAATAATCTGGTGAGCGTTCCGACGCTGGTGGGCAAAAACTACGATATGCTGCAGGTCAGTGATGACTTTATACTGGTGCCGAATATTGCCTATAACGAGCAGTATGAAAAGGGTCAGATTTTTAAGCAGATGCCGGATCCCGGTCAGCAGGTGGGCCGCGGAACGGAGATCCATATTTGGGTCAGCCGTGGTCCGGAGCCCCAGGTCAAGACTATGGAAAACTTAGTGAATCAGGAACGGACGACCGCGGAGAATTTCCTGATTGGACAGGGCATGAAGGTGCTGGTAGAGGAAGAAAACAGCGATGAAATCGAGGAGGGCCGTGTGATCCGCACCGATCCCGAAGAGGGCGCGACTCTGGAAGACGGCCAGAAAATCACGATCTATATCAGCAAGGGTCCGGAAATCAAGAAACGGGATATGCCCGTTGTGACCGGTCAGAAGCTGGAAACCGCCAAGACCATTCTGGATGCCCAGAAGCTGAGTCTGGATATCAAGGAAGTTGAAGAAACCAGCAATACAGTGGAAGAAGGCTATATCATTCGCTCGGAACCTGCTGCCGGTGAGAAAGTACAGACCGGTGACACCGTTACCCTGTATGTCAGCAAGGGACCCGAAAAGGCAAAGATGCCGGAGCTGGTGGGCGAGGATATTACCACGGCACTGAAAATGCTCAATGCCGCGGGCTTTATGGATATCGACTACGAAGAATATGTGGAAAGCGAAGAGCCTAAGGATACCGTAGTGGAGCAATCTGTTGAATCCGGTGAGGAAGTGCCTGTGACCACAACGGTGGTGCTGAAGCTCAGCGAAGGCCCCAAACCCAAGGAAAAGACCAAAATGGTCAAATTCGGTTTGCTGGAAGACGCACTGGAAGATTATCCCGTAAAGATCACCCGCAAGGATACCGGAGATGTGGTATTTGAGGCAACTGTCGGTACATCCAGAACATCCATTGAACTGGAGCTTACCGGTACAGGCAAGGTAACTTATGTGGTAGAACTGGGAGGAAACTCCTACGAATTAGAGGTAGATTTCGAAACCAAATGATGAAAACGCAAACCGGGCGCATTGTTCGCTCTCTCAGTGGTTTTTATGAAGTGCAGACGGGAAACGGCAGTATCACATGCCGTGGCCGGGGCAGTTTGCGCCGCAGCGGCGAAAATCCTTTGACAGGAGATATGGTTGAGATCTCTGTAGAAAAGGGCAAGGGCATGGTGGAAAAAGTGCTGCCCAGAAAGAACAGCTTTGTGCGGCCTGCCGTTGCCAATATTGATGCGTTGGTGGTATTTGCTGCCAATGTCAATCCGGTAACAGAGCCTTTCCTGATCGACCGGGTTGCGGCCATTGCCGGCGACCGGGAAGTGCCGGTGTATATCTGCATCAACAAATGCGATCTGGACCCTGCGGTAGATCTGCGGCGCATTTATTGCAGCGCAGGTTTTCCGGTCATATGCGCCAGTGCTGAAACAGGCGAGGGTGTAGAGCAGCTGCGCCAACTGATCAAAGGAAAGCTGACAGCCTTTACCGGAAACTCCGGTGTAGGTAAGAGCAGTATGCTCAATGCCCTGTGTCCGGAGCTGGGTTTGGCAACCGGTGAAGTGTCCGAAAAACTGGGCCGTGGACGGCATACCACCCGGCATGTGGAACTGTATAATCTGGGTGAGGATACCTTTGTGGCAGATACGCCCGGTTTCTCTTCCTTTGATACCGACCAGATGGATGTGATGCTGAAGGAGAATCTTCAGTACGCGTTTCCGGATTTCAGTGTCCACATCGGAAATTGTCAGTTCCATGATTGTACCCACCGGAAAGAACCCGGCTGTGCCATTCGTGATGCTGTGGAGCAGGGAACGCTGGAGCCGACCCGCTATGACAGCTATTTGAAGCTGTACGAGAAAGCCAGCCAGATCAAAGCGTGGGAACTGAAATGATAACCGAGGTTCCAGTTAAGGAGAAATATACTATGAAAAGAGAATTTGGCCTTCGCTCCGATGGACGCATGGCATATCTGTATACCATTCGTGCCGGAAAGCTGACAGCGGATATTTCTGATCACGGCGCGACACTGGTAAATCTGTTCGTGCCGGACAGCAAGGGAAATGTTGCTGATGTGGTGCTGGGCTTTGATACCCCCGATGAATACACTGCCAGCGGAACTTACTTCGGTGCCACTGTAGGCCGCAATGCCAACCGTATCGGCAAGGCGGTATTTTCCATGAACGGCAAGGAATACCACCTGGATGCAAATGATCATGGGAATAATCTCCACAGCGGCTTTGATGGCTACAAAAACCGTTTGTGGCAGGTGATGGAGCATACCGAAAACAGTATTTGCTTGCGTCTGGAAAGTCCCAACGGAGATCAAGGCTTCCCCGGTAACGCGGAAATCTATGTGACTTACACTTTGGACAATGCCAACGCGCTGCATATTGTCTATGACGGCGTCTGTGATCAGGATACCGTATTCAACATGACAAATCATAGCTACTTTAATTTGGCAGGTCATGATCATCCGGAAAAGGCAATGGACCAGATCCTTTCCATGCCTGCACGGATATTTACCGCGGCGGATGAACAGAGTATTCCTACCGGTGAACTGAGGAGTGTGGCCGGCAGTCCCATGGACTTCCGTGAGCCGAAACCCATCGGCAGAGATATCAATGAAGACTATGACGCGCTGAATTTCCAGAAGGGTTATGACCACAATTTCGAGGTGTTCTGCAATCCCTGCGCCACGCTGAAAGATCCGGAATCCGGCAGAACCATGACCGTATCCACGGATTGCTGCGGCATGCAGTTCTATAGCGGTAATTTCCTGGAAGGGACAAAGGGTAAATCCGGTGTCGCTTACTGCTATCGCGGCGGCATTGCTTTGGAAACACAGTTCTATCCGGACAGTGTCAATCATCCCGAGTGGAAGCAGCCCTTCGTAAAAGCCGGGGAGCGCTACCACAGCGAAACCATTTATAAATTCCTGTAAACCGAAGCCGCCGTGCGAAATGCACGGCGGCTGTTGCTTGCTCATTTCGCTAAATGATCGTTTAGCGCAGCATCCCAAAGGCTCCCTTGTGTAAAGGGAGCTGTCACGCGAACAGCGTGACTGAGGGATTGTGCAGAGAAATGTTACGAATTCGCCGCAATCCAATGCGAAACCGCAGCATTGTACCGCAACAATCCCTCCGTCTGCCCTTCGGGCAGCCACCTCCCTTTACACAAGGGAGGCTTGGGTGCGGCGGTATCTTGGGCAGCTAAACGATCATTTAGTAGGCAGATCGCGCCTTTGCCACAACCTGTGGGGGTGGGAGTTGACTTTGTATAAAAAATTTCGTATAATGATACCATAGTATTATGGAGAAATATGGCAGGTTGACGAATATGGCAAAAACCAGACAAGAACAATACGGAAATTCCAGTATTTCTATGCTCAAAGGTGAAGAGCGGGTACGCAAACGCCCGGCGGTTATCTTTGGCTCTGATGATCTGGAAGGCTGCAAGCATGCGGTGTTTGAGATCCTTTCCAACGCAATCGACGAGGCAAGAGAGGGTCACGGCGATACCGTTATCGTGACTCGGTATGAAGACCTCAGTGTGGAAGTGGAGGACTTTGGCCGCGGCTGCCCCGTAGATTATAACGAAAAAGAAAAACGCTATAACTGGGAACTGGTGTTCTGTGAAATGTACGCCGGCGGTAAGTACGGCGAGAACGGCGAGAACTACGAATACTCTCTGGGCCTCAATGGTCTGGGTTCCTGTGCTACCCAGTACGCTTCTGAATTCTTTGACGCTACCATCCGCCGTGATGGATTCCGCTACGATCTGCACTTCGAAAAGGGCAGAAACAAGGGAGGTCTGAAGAAAGAACCCACAGACCGTAAGAAGACCGGCTCTTTGTTCCACTGGAAGCCGGACCCCCAGGTTTTTACGGATATCAACATTCCCGTGGACTACTACCGGGATGTGCTGCGCCGCCAGGCAGTGGTCAATAAGGGCATTACCTTTAAGTTCCGCAACCAGGTGGGTAAAAAATTCGAAGAGGAAGAATACTGCTATGCTGACGGCATCAAGCAGTATATCGAAGAACTGGTAGGGGACAATGCTTTCACGATGCCCGTCTACTGGGAAACCGAGCGCCGGGGCCGTGACGCGGAAAACCGGCCCGAAATGAAGCTAAAAATCACGGCTTCCTTCTGTTTCAGTAAGCAGGTCAGCCATATTGAGTATTACCACAACTCTTCCTGGCTGGAATACGGCGGCAGCCCCGACCGGGCGGTGCGCCTGGGCTTTACCGCGGCTTTTGATAAGTACCTGCGGGATAACAACAAATATACCAAGACCGAAAGTAAGGTCATTTTCCAGGATATTCAGGACAGCCTGGTGATGGTGACCAACTGCTTCTCCACCATCGGATGCTTCGAGAACCAGACGAAGAAATCGGTCAACTCCAAGTTTACCCAGGAGGCAATGACAGCCTTCTTTAAGGATCAGCTCCAGGTATGGTTCCTGGAAAATAAGCAGGAGGCAGACCGGGCGGCAGAGCAGATTCTGATCAACAAGCGGGCCAGAGAATCCGCGGAAAAAACCAAAACCAATATCAAAAAGAACCTCAGCGCTAAGGTGGATATTGCCAACCGGGTGCAGAAGTTTGTGGACTGTCGCAGTAAGGATACGGAAAAGCGGGAACTGTACATCGTGGAGGGCGACTCCGCGTTGGGCAGCGTCAAGCAGAGCCGTGACGCGGAGTTCCAGGGCATTATGCCTGTCCGTGGTAAGATCCTCAACTGTCTGAAAGCCGACTATACCAAGATTTTCGCAAGCCCTATCATTACCGATCTGGTGAAGGTTCTTGGCTGCGGCGTGGAGGTTCAGGGCAAGAAGGCGAAAGAACTTTCTACCTTTGATATCGACAACCTGCGCTGGAACAAGGTGGTCATTTGTACCGACGCGGACGTGGACGGTTTCCAGATCCGCACGCTGATTCTGACCATGCTCTACCGGCTGTGTCCCACCTTGATCCGGGACGGCTATGTGTATATTGCGGAGTCTCCGCTGTTCGAGATCACCTGCAAGGATAAGACATGGTTTGCCTACAATGAATCGGAAAAGGCGAAGATACTAAAAGAACTGGATGGCAAAAAGGTGACCATTCAGCGCTCCAAGGGCCTTGGCGAGAATGATCCGGAAATGATGTGGATGACCACCATGAATCCGGAAACCCGCCGGCTGATCAAAGTCATGCCCGAGGATGCAGAGCGCACAGCCCACTATTTTGATGTTTTGCTGGGCGATGCGTTGAATGAACGAAAGAATTTTATCGCAGAAAACGGCGCCAAGTATTTGGAACTGGCCGATATATCGTAAGCGGGCAGTGCCCGCGGCCAACTCGCACCAAGGCTTGTGTAGTCGATACACCATTGGGCACCGCCCGGTATCGTAACAGGTCTGTGATTTGACACATGAAGAAGGAGCCAATTATGGCAAAGAAGAAAAAAGAACCGGAAAAGAAAAGTAAAGTCAATACTGACGGCGTGATGGGTCTTGTAGGCTCTACCACAGAGCAGGCGATTTCCGAAACCCTGGAGCTGAACTACATGCCCTATGCCATGTCCGTCATTGTATCCAGAGCGATCCCGGAGATCGACGGATTTAAGCCTTCTCACAGAAAGCTGCTGTATACCATGTACAAGATGGGCCTGCTGACCGGCGGCAGAACCAAATCTGCCAACATCGTAGGCCAGACTATGCAGTTAAACCCCCATGGCGATGCGGCCATCTATGAGACAATGGTGCGCCTTTCCAAGGGCAACGAGACCCTGCTGCATCCCTTTGTAGACTCCAAGGGTAACTTCGGTAAGGTCTATTCCCGGGATATGGCCTATGCCGCTTCCCGTTATACGGAAGCGAAGCTGGACGGCATCTGCAGCGAGCTGTTCAAGGATATCGACCTGGATACCGTGGATATGGTGGACAACTACGACTCCACCAAAAAAGAGCCGACTCTGCTGCCTACCACATTCCCCAATGTGCTGGTATCTGCCAACCAGGGTATCGCTGTGGGTATGGCCAGCAACATCTGCTCTTTCAATTTGAAAGAGGTCTGTGACACAGCCATCGCCTTGATGGACAATCCGGAGCACGATATTTTGGAAACACTGCCCGGACCGGATTTTTCCACAGGCGCCGAGCTGCTGTATGACGATGCTGCCACACGGGAAATCTATTCCACAGGCCGTGGCAGCTTCAAGCTCCGCGCAAAGTGGAACTATGTCAAAGAGGGGAACATGATCGAAATCACCGAGATCCCCTACAGCACTGCTACAGAAGTGATCATGGACAAGGTGGCGGAGCTGATCAAGGCCGGTAAGATCAAAGAAATCGCTGATATGCGTGACGAGACCGATCTGGGCGGCCTGAAGCTGACTATCGATCTGAAGCGGGGCGTGGATCCCGAAAAGCTGATGCAAAAGCTGTTCCGCATGACCACCCTTCAGGACAGCTTCCCCTGTAATTTCAATATCCTCATTGCCGGTATGCCCCGCGTTATGGGTGTCGGTGAAATTCTGGAAGAATGGACTGCCTGGCGCATGGAATGCGTCCGTCGCCGGATATTCTTCCAGATCCAGAAGAAGGAAGACCGCCTGCATCTGCTGAAGGGCCTGGAACGGATCTTGCTGGATATTGACAAGGCCATTGCTATTATCCGGGAAACAGAACTGGAAAACGAAGTGGTTCCCAATTTGATGATTGGCTTCGGTATTGACGAGATCCAGGCCAATTACGTTGCGGAGATCAAGCTGCGCAACATCAACAAGGAGTACATCCTTAAGCAGACCAAGGCAATTGATGATCTGGAGCGGGAAATCGAGGAGCTTCAGGATATTCTGAACAGCCACAGAAAGCTCAAGGGTGTCATCAAGAAGGAACTGAAGCAGGTGGCGGAAAAGTACGGCAAGCCCCGAAAGACCGAGATCATCTATAATATCGATGAGATCGAACCGGAAGAGGAAGCTGAGCAGGTACCGGATTATCCCGTAACGCTGTTTGTTTCTAAGGAAGGCTATCTGAAAAAGATCACCCAGGCCAGCCTTCGTATGTCCGGTGAGCAGAAATTTAAGGAAGGCGACAGCCTTGCCTTCTCTGTGGAAACCAGCAACCGCGCGGAAATTCTGGTATTTACCGACCAGTTCCAGTGCTACAAGAGCCGGCTTTCCGACTTCGAGGACGGAAAGGCATCTTTGCTGGGTGATTATCTGCCCACCAAGCTGGGCATGGATCCCGGTGAGAATGTGATCCGTGTACTGCTGCCCGGGGATTATAAGGGCTTTGTGCTGTTCTTCTTTGAAAACGGTAAGGCCGCGAAAGTACCTCTGAGCGCCTATGAAACAAAAACGAATCGTCGCAAGCTGACCGGCGCATACTGTGATAAGAGTCCTCTTGTGTCGGCAATGGCTATGGATGCGGATCAGCAGGTTGCCCTGTATGCCACAGACGGCCGGGCACTGATCTTCTCTACCGCTCAGCTCATGCCAAAGTCCACCCGAAATACCCAGGGTGTGGCGGTTATGAGCCTAAAGAAGAAAGCTGTGCTCAGCGACGCTGTAGCTGTGGAAAAATGTGGAATCGTGAACCAGAGCCGCTACCGCACAAAAACACTGCCTGCGGCCGGCGCGCTGCTTAAGGAAGAGGATTCTGCGGAAAAACAAATTAGTTTTGAGGTGTAAGCATGAAGAACGCGGGCAGAATTGCTGTTTGGGTGCTTCGGATCATTGTGGGTACAAGCCTGTTTGCTTTGGGATTTGACCTGTTTTTGCTGCCGAATGATATAAACGTCGGTGGATTGTCCGGCCTTGCAATGGTGCTGGTACACGTACTGGGTGTTGGCAGTGTGGGCCTTGTAACAACGCTGATCAACCTGCCACTGTTTATCATCGGCGGAAAAAAGATTGGAAAGACGTTTTTCTCCGGTTCCCTGATTGGCATGCTGTCCTTATCTGTTGCCATCGATGCGTTTGCCGTTTTGCCGGTGCCGAATATAGAACCGCTGATTGGCGCTCTGTACGGCGGTGTGCTGTGTGGTGCCGGTGCGGGTATTGTATTTATGGCTGGCGCGTCGACCGGTGGTTCCGATATTATTGTGCGGCTCTTAAAAATGCGCTATCAACACATTCCTATTGGAACGATTACCATATGCTTTGACGCGGTGGTGGCTGTTTTGACAGGTTTGGTTTTCCGGGATGTCAGCAGCGCGCTGTACAGCGGTATTGCGATTTTTATCACCGGCACGGTGGTGGATGCGGTAGTATACCGCTTTGACTATTCCAAGGTGGCCCTGATTATCAGCAATAAACATGAAGAAATAGCCCGGGCGGTGGGTGAAAAACTGCAGCGCGGCGCCACATTCCTTCATGGACAGGGCGTATATAGCGGAAACGAAACAAAGGTCGTGCTTACAGCGGTGAAGCGTCAGCAAATTGCGGAACTGAAGGCACTGGTTGTGGAAATCGACCCCAATGCGTTTATTATTGTACAGGAAGCACACCAGGTGCTGGGCGACGGATTTGCCCGGTATTCAAAAGAGAGTCTGTAACGAAAGGGAGGAGCATAATGAAAAGAATTGTGTTGACGGTAATTGCGCTGTGCCTGTTTCTGACAGGGTGCTCCTCCTGGATGGAAGGTCATTATGCATCCGTGGAACCCTACAAAGAACAAGCGCATAAAGGCGAGGATGGAATTCCCGTCGTATCCAACCGAGTTGGAATCCGCGCGGAATTGACCAAAATTGTGGAGAGTGCTGTGGAAAGCAGAACGATCTCTATCGAAAAGATGGAGATTGACCAGGTCAAAGAAAGCATGGAGCTAGAGATTCAGTATCTTTTGCAGAACAATGAAACCGCGGCTTTTGCGGTAGAAGATGTCAGCTATGAGATTGGTATTACCGGCGGCACGTCCGCAATCGTTGTAACGGTGAAGTACAACCATAACCGCTCGGAGATCCAGCGCATCCGACAGGTAGAGGACATGGAGACAGCAAAGGAATTGATCTTCGCGGCATTGGACGAGGTGGAACCGGGCATCGTCTTAAAAGTCACGAATTTTCGGAATATCGATTTTGCGCAAATGGTCGATGACTATGCTCTTGAAAACCCCGACCGTGTAATGGAAATCCCGCAGGTAACAGCCAATTTTTACCCGGAAAGAGGCGCAGTGCGCATTATTGATCTGAAATTTACATATCAAAACAGCCGTGAATCACTGAAATCTATGAAGCGGTATGTAGAACCCAGATTTACTTCTGCGGCTTTGTATGTCAGCGGTGAAGAAGAGCAAAGTGTCAAGTATGCAATGCTCTATGCGTTCTTGATGGAAACAACCCAATACACGGTAGAAACTTCCATTACACCTTCCTACAGTCTGCTGCGCCACAGCGTTGGTGACAGCAAGGCATTTGCAACAGTCTATGGGGCCATGTGCCGCAGGGCGGGGTTGGATTGTCAGCTTGTAACCGGAACCAAAGCAGGCGAACCATGGTTTTGGAATATGATTTGCGAGGACGAAAATTATTACCACGTGGATCTGCTGCGGGCTTCCGCAGATGGATATTATCAAAAGTTCACGGATTCGCAGATGGACGGGTACGTATGGGATTATACCGCTTATCCTCAGTGTGGGATGCCGGTCGAAGAGACAACCGACGGTGCAGAATAAGCGCCGTCGGTTTTTTGGAAAATATGAAAAATAGGTATTGACAAAACGGTTTTTTCTGCTATAATTCTTTATGTTCCGTGCGGGCGTAGCTCATCCGGTAGAGCGCCACCTTGCCAAGGTGGAGGTAGCGAGTTCGAGCCTCGTCGCCCGCTCCAAAAAATAACAGACACCATTTGGTGTCTGTTATTTTTTTGCGCAGACGGCGGCTCGAATAATCAAAAATGCAACATGCCACCGGCAGCGCTCCCATCGCTCCCTTTAATTTTCAACTTTCAACTTTCAATTTTCAATTAAGCAGCATTGCTGCTGCGCTAAACGATCATTTAGCGGATGATGATTGACAATTTTTATATTAGCATTTATACTAATATATAATGTCTATTTTTATACAATTTCACGGAGGAACCGATTATATGGTTAAAGTATGGAAGGTGCGCATTCCCAATCTTTCCGGAAACAAAACCCGAAGGGTATATCTGTATTTGCCAGAATCCTACAAAAAAGATCCGGAGCGCAGATATCCTGTTATGTATATGTTTGACGGGCACAATGTTTTCTTCGATAAAGACGCAACCTATGGAAAGTCCTGGGGTATGAATAAATTTATGCGCCGTACCAGAAAACAGATGATCATTGTGGCCGTGGAATGCAACCACGAGGGCAACAGCCGCCTTCAGGAATACTCCCCGGTGGACTTTGAAAACGGCTATCTGGGCAAGATCAAGGGCAAGGGCAATGCCTATATGCAATGGCTGGTCAATACCTTGAAGCCCTATATTGACAGCCATTACCGCACCCTGCCGGACCGTACAAATACGCTGATCGGTGGATCCTCCATGGGTGGTTTGATGTCACTGTATGCGGTATGTGTGTATAACGATGTGTTTCAGCGTGCAGCCTGCCTGTCTCCCAGCATTTGGGTGGATTACAACAAAGTAATGGCATTAATTGAAAAGGCAAACGTTCTGCCCGATACCTGCATCTACATGGATTACGGCAGCAAGGAAATGTCCAACCATGTTGCGAATATGGATGCCCTGTCCGCTGCGGCCAATGTGCTGCTGAAAAAGCAGGTGAATCTGACTCTCAGGATCGTACCCGGCGGCGAGCATTGCGAAGCATCCTGGGAGCGGCAGATCCCCATTTTTATGGACTGCCTGGGCGTATAAGAGGAGAAATATAAATATGAACATCGAATACCATGAACATTACAGCGGCTGGCTGAACCGTAACATGCAGTTTAAGGTCTACGGTCACGGAGGCAAGCCGGTGCTGTTTATTCCCTGTCAGAGCGGCAGCTTTGTGGATTTTGAAAATTTCCATATGCTGGATCACTGGGCACCTTTTATTGAAGATGGGAAATGCACTGTGTTTTCCATCGATACCATCGACGATGAAGCCTGGGCCGCAAAGGGTGCTGACAACCGCTGGCGCATTGAAAACCATGAGCGCTGGTACCACTATGTGGTGGACGAAATGGTGCCTACTATCCATCACTTCACTGGCCGTTACGATATCCTGCCCTTTGGCTGCTCCATGGGTGCCATGCATGCGGTGAACCTGTTCTGCCGCCGTCCGGACTTGTTTGACGGTGTCTTTGCTATTTCCGGTCTGTATGACTCTCTGGAATTCTTTGGAGATTACATGGATGATCTGGTATATAATAACTGCCCGGTCAACTACATTGGAAATATGCCCGGCGACCACTACTATATTGACTTGTATAATCAAAAGCATATGCTGATCGTAGTGGGACAGGGTGCCTGGGAAGAGCCCCTGCTGGAAAGCACCCGTCGGCTGGATACGGTCTTTGCCCAAAAGGGCATCCACGCGCGGATGGAATACTGGGGCTATGATGTAGATCACGATTGGCCCTGGTGGTTTAAAATGGTGGAGCATTACGCACCCCAATTTTTGTATTGAGAAAGGAATCACTATGAAGAATTTTGTATTTTTGTCCCCTAATTTCCCGGAAACCTACTGGATGTTCTGCCGGGAGCTGAAGAATAACGGTATGCGGGTGCTGGGTATCGGTGATTGCCCCTACGACCAACTGAACCAGGGACTTCGCGACAGCCTTCATGAATATTTCAAGGTGTCCGATCTGGCAAACTATGAAGAAGTATTCCGTGCGGTTGCCTTCTTTACATACAAGTATGGCAAGATCGATTGGCTGGAGTCCAACAACGAGTTCTGGCTGGAGCGGGATGCCAAGCTTCGCACCGAGTTCCATATTACCTCCGGTTTTATGGAGGAGGATATGGAGAAAGTCAAGCGCAAGTCTGCTATGAAGGAATACTACGCAAAAGCAGGAATTCCCACTGCCCGGTATCATCTGGTAAACGGTTACGAGGAAGCGGCTGCTTTTGCCAATATGGTAGGATATCCTGTGGTGGTAAAGCCGGATAATGGGGTAGGTGCCAGCAGCACCTACCGTCTGCGTAGTGACGAAGAACTGCAGTTCTTTATGAGCACCAAGGATCCTTCAGTACAGTTTTTGATGGAAGAGATGGTCAAAGGCTATGTGACCACCTACGATGCCATCATCGGTGCCAACGGCCAGCCGCTGTTTGAATCCGGCAACGTGACCGTGGATTCTCTGATGGATGTAGTCAACGACAACAAGGAATCTCTGTACTATCTGCACAAGGAGATCCCTGAGGATGTACGCAGCGCCGGCCTTCGCACAGTGGCCGCATTCGGTGTGAAAAGCCGCTTTGTCCATCTGGAATTCTTCCGGCTGACAGAGGACCAGGAGGGCTTGGGCAAGGCCGGTGACGTTATCGGTCTGGAGGTCAATATGCGCCCCGCCGGCGGCTACACCCCCGATATGTATAACTATGCCTACGAGACCGATGTGTATAAGATCTGGGCCGATATGATCTGCTTCGATTACAGTACCAAGCCTCTGGGCAACCGCCATTACTGCGTGTTCATGGGCCGCCGTGACGGTGTACAGTATGCCATGGATCACGGTGCCGTTATGGCAAAGTACGGCGACCGGATGAAGATGCAGGGCCGCATTCCCGATGCCCTTTCCGGTGCCATGGGTAATATCATGTATGTGGTCAACCTGGATACGGAAGAACAGCGGGACGAATTCTATCGGGATCTGCTGGCTAAATAAGGGCGATTCTGCATCGAGTGCAGTGCGCTGAATTCTGAGGAACGGATATGACAGACATAAAAGAACTGGTAAAAGGTATTTCCAATTGTCCCTGCGGCAGAGAACACACCTGCCCCACAGAGGCAGTGGAGATCGGCAGCGGTGTCCTGCCCAAAATTGTGGATCTTTGCGGCAGCTACGATAGAATTGTTTTGGCGGCTGACCAGAATACCTATCGGGTTTGCGGTGAAGAGGTGGAAAAGCTTCTGGGGACCAAGGTAGAGAATAAAGTTCTTTATCAAACAGGGAATAAGCCTTTGATTCCCAATGAAGAAGCGTTGGCAGCTCTGGAAGCGGCTGTTACGGAAAATACCCAACTGATCGTAGGTGTCGGCTCCGGTGTGATCAATGACCTTTGCAAACAGGTGAGTTTCGCAAAAGATCTGCCTTACTATATTGTTGCCACAGCGCCTTCCATGGACGGCTACACCAGTGTGGGTTCCGCACTGATCCTGAAGGGTATGAAGGTTACACTGAATGCCCGTCCACCCAAGGCCGTCATTGCCGATACCAGGGTGCTGAAGTCCGCACCGCTGGAAATGATTCAGGCGGGTGTAGGCGATATTCTGGGTAAGCACTCCTGTCTCAATGACTGGAAACTCAGCGCGCTGATTAACGGTGAATACTTTTGCGAAACTGTCAGCAATCTGGTTTATGAGGCTGTTGAGACTGTCGGCAAGCTGACTGAAGCTGCTGTTGCCCGTGACGAAGCCGCTTTGGGCGCACTGATGGAGGCACTGGTGGCTGTTGGCTTTGAAATGAGCTATGTGGGCAATTCCAGACCTGCTTCCGGAAGTGAGCATCACCTGTCCCACTTTTTTGAGATAACCGGTATTTTGGATGATACTCCCTACTTCTGCCACGGTATCGATGTAATCTACTCCGCTGTGGTCACTGCCGCTGTGCGTGGCAAGGTGCTGAATACAACTGTACCCAAGGCCTTTACCCACGATGAAGCCGCCTGGGAGCGGGAAATCCGGAGAATTTATTCTTCTTCCGCTGATGAGGTCATCAAACTGCAGAAAAAGATGGGTTGGTACGGTATAGACGGCTATCAGAATGTCTGCGATAAGTGGGATCAGATCAAGGCTGTATTGGCTGCAGCTCCCACCGAAACTGAAATGCTGGAAGTGGTCAAGCGTATTGGCCTGGATTACAATGAATTCGTGAAGCTCTACGGGCAGAAAAAGATCGATGACGCGATTCTATATGCCAAGGATCTGAAGGACCGTTACAGCGTGCTGTGGTTAGCATATATGTATTGCTAAGGAGAAAGAGAGAATGGACGTAGGCAAGATCAAACTAATCGCTTTTGATCTGGACGGGACGATTACGCAGCATAAAACACCTGTCACACCGGGGAACAGAGCTGTTTTGGAACAGTTGAGTAAAAAGTATCGGCTGGTTATGGTGGGTGCCGGTATGTGCCGGCGGGTATATGAACAGTTGGAACGGTTTCCTATCGATATTTATGGTTGCTACGGCCTACAGCTGGCATTGTACCGCCCGGAGATCAATGATATTGAACTGGTCGAGGACAACTGTTTCCCTGTTGATCGGGAGAGCGTGGAGCAGCGGGTGACTATGCTCCGCAAGAAATACGGCTTTACCAAGTTCTCCGGCAGAAATGTGGAGTACCACACATCCGGTGCAGTGACTTTCCCAATCCTTGGAACTGACGCAACGCTGGAAGAAAAGCTGGCCTTTGACCCGGACCGCAGCAAGCGCCGGGCCATTCTGGAGGATGTGAAGCAGGTCTTCAGCGATTACACCGTGTGCATCGGCGGTACATCTTCTTTTGACATGGCACCTGCGCCTTATAACAAGGCTTATGCCTTGAACCGGTACTGCGCTGAACGGGGCATTGCCCACGACGAAGTGGCCTATATCGGCGACGATTACGGTCCCGGTGGAAATGACGAGCCGATTTTTCAGGCCGATTACCACTACATCAAGATCGACAGCTATCTGGATTTTCCCAATCGGATGGCCCCGTTTTTGTGACAAGGCATTTGCCACGAATGGAAAAATCAACAAGAGCCTTACGGAATCACCCGTAAGGCTCATTTTTTGACTACCCCAATTCCCTTGAAACGGCTAGTAAGCTGCCCTTATAATGTGGAAACAATCACAAGAAGGGACGGAAACTAT
This sequence comes from Faecousia sp., assembly GCA_045606145.1. Taxonomy (GTDB): domain Bacteria; phylum Bacillota; class Clostridia; order Oscillospirales; family Oscillospiraceae; genus Faecousia. The sequence goes on along the minus strand of JAZURG010000073.1, from coordinate 33,170 downwards.
GCGAAAGGCAATGCTGGCAGTTGTAAGTGCGGGAATGGGCGGAATATTGTTGTTGGGATTTTGTATATCCATTGCATGGCAATGTGGCCGGGTGCAGGCGCTCGAACTACCGGCGGAAACGCTGTCTTTTCCTTGCAGAGTTGCAGGTTCTGACATGCTGGCTTTGCAGCTTGTCCGCTATGAAGGCCCCTTTTGGGAGGACGACTCGAAAACAGAGGTGGCAGATACCGCAGCGCTGTTGATTGAAAATGCCGGCGGTTATTTGTCAGAGGGCGCAGTGGTATTGGAGTGGGAAGACAGTCGAATGGTTTTTGAATTATATGACTTGCCGCCCGGGAAAAGAGTGTTGGTTCTGGAAAAAGACCGGCAGCGGTTTCGCCTGGGAATACCATCCGGGTGCTATGGGTGGGAAACAGAGGAGTATCCGGAGGATACAGGCGCTGTCAAAGTGGAAGATGCGGGCGGTATGTGTATGGCGGTGATCAACTGCACGGATTGTGTGCTGCCGGTGGTCCAGATCTGCTACAAGTCCTGCGCTCCCGGAAGCGGTACGTTTATCGGCGGTATTTCCTACCGCGAGGAAGTACGGAATTTGCTGCCGGGAGAACGGCGGCTGATTTCACCAAGCCATTATGCCAGCGGGAGCAGCCAGGTGGTACAGGTCATCACCTGGGTGGAGCAATAGCGCAATGGTCTTTTAGCACTATAATATAAGCAGCAGGTACGTTTGCGTACCTGCTGTGCAACATACGGATTATTCCGGGATGGGCAGTGTAGCACCACCGTAGGGCATAGCAATGACCGTAGCGTCAGGGCCGTATTTTGCAAATGCGGCATCCAGCGCTGCCTGGGCACTGGGACGGGGATTGAGGAAAATACTTTTCACAAAATCGTCATCCATTTCACTGACCAGATCAATGTGGGCCTTCTCCAGAACCAGACCAATGGCGGCTGCTTTGTGACCGCCAAGCTCGAATTCTTTTCCAATGCGCTCTACCATTTCATGGGCAGATGTGGCACCTGTAAGCCAGGATTCAAATTTAACGCTGCCCAGACCTTCCGGACAGGCACCGATCAGAATGATGGTACCGCCGTCTTTTACGGCATGCTTGGCATTGTCCAGCGCCTTTTGGGTTTGATACAGGTTAGCGTCCTTGGGCGCGCCACCTTGGCTGACCAGAACGATATCAGCCTTTGCGGGGATGGGTTTGCGGTACATCTGGTCTAAATAAGCACAGCCTGCTCTATGGGCGGCTGTTACATCGCCGGCTACTGCGTGGACGATCTGCTTGTGTTCATCCAGTATCACATTAACAATAAAATCAATGCCGCAGATGCTGCCTGCTTCCTCAATATCCTCCCGGATGGGATTGCCCTCCAGCTTGCCCGCACAGGCATCCTGAGATACCATCATCCGGTGGTTGCACTGGATGGCATTGGGGGTGGATACACCGGGCATGATGGCCTTTGCGCCGCCGGAGTAACCGGCAAAATAATGAAACTCGATATTGCCAAGGCAGATACGAATATCCGCCTGTGCAACACTGCGGGTGATGTCTACAGGCGTTCCGTGCGAGGTAGTGCCCAGATGGACGCAGTCATTGGGGTCACTGTCGATGCAGCGGATCTCATCATAGGCGCTGCCAGCCAAATGGCGCATTTCTTCCTCTGTATGATGCCGGTGAGAACCCAGAGCGAAAACCAATGTGATATCTTCCTTCTTTATGCCGCCGCGGTACAATTCCTCCAAAACAGAGGGAAGTACCTGCCAGGTGGGCATAGGCCGGGAAATGTCGCTGGTAATAATTGCTACAGTTTGCCCGGAATGGACAAGAGAGGAGAGCTTGCTGCTGCCGATGGGGTGATTCAGGGCATATACCACTGCGTCCACACCGGAGCGTGGATGCGTCATGGGATTGGCGATTAATTCGGCAACCAGATTTTTCTCCGGTACTGTGACGGTTTGCACACCTTTTCCGTAACCAAAATCTAAAAGCATAAGCATAACACCCTTTTAAAAAATTCCTGAAGCCTGGGGAAGGTGGATTGTGGAGAAGCTACCGCGGAGCTCATCCCACATGCGACCATAACCCAGCTCATACCGATGATTGCATTATACTGCGGACTCTATTCACCGTCAATCTTTTCGTTTATAAAAGAATGCAAACATGGTATGACAAACCAACCCAACAGCACACAAGTAAATGCAATGCGGCACAGGTGAAATGTAAATCAATATCATAGAGAATGATAAATGAATATGCATATGGTAATAGATGAACCACGGTTGACCAAGACAGCAGCCACGGGACAGCCGTAGGCGCTATCCACCAATGGCGGATAAATGTTCATGAAACAAACGGAAAAGTTATGAGAATACCATATACCGATGATATTTTGGGTATTTTGATAGTTGTATTTCTCATTATTCTATAGTATAATAACAAGGTTAAGAATCTGATTATCCCAGGAGGCTCACTGATTATGAATCAAAGAAGCCAGGAACTGAAGAAATATTTGACACCCGGTACCCACGTGCATCTTGTGGGCATCGGTGGCGTTTCCATGCGTCCGCTGGGCCTTGTACTTAAGGGTATGGGCCTTCACATTACCGGTTCCGATATGAACACCTCGGTATCCACCAATGAACTGATCGCTAAAGGAATTGAAGTAGCCATCGGACACCGCCCGGAGAACATTCATGGCGCGGCTTGCATTATCCGTACTGCTGCCGCCCACAATGATAACCCTGAAATTGCCGAGGCCCGGCTTTTGGGCATCCCGGTTTTTGAGCGGGCGCAGGCATGGGGTGTGATCATGCAGGCCTATAAGCATGCTATCTGCATCGCCGGCACCCATGGCAAGACCACTACCACTTCCATGATGACCCATATTTTGATGGAGGCGCAGTGGGATCCCACTGTTATGATCGGTGGAGAGCTGCCATTGCTGCATGCCGGTCACAGGGTGGGCCAGGGTGATACCATCCTGTTGGAGAGCTGCGAATATTGTGATTCCTTCCTGAATTTCTTCCCCACATTGGCGGTTGTATTAAATGTGGAAGCTGACCATCTGGACTACTTCAAGGACTTGCAGGATGTGCAGAAATCCTTCCGCCAGTTCGCGCAGCTTTCTACCAACGGCATTTTAGCCAACGGCGATGACCTGCATACGGCCCAGGCACTGCGGGGGCTTGATTATGTCTCCTTTGGCCTTGGAGAAAAGAACCGGATAAGGGCCGTGAATATTTGCCCCGATTGGCGCCATTTTGATGTGGAGTGCGACGGTGAGCATTACTGCCATTTGGACATGGAGGTTCTGGGCCGCCACAATGCCATGAATGCACTGGCTGCTGCCGGTGTCGCATGGATGCTGGGAATTCCCGGGGACATTGCCGCCCGGGGCTTGCATGGGTTCCATGGCGCAAGACGCCGCATGGAATTCAAGGGCGAGTATCACGGCGCGCAGATCTATGATGACTATGCCCATCATCCGGATGAATTGGCAGCCACCATTGCCGCTGTGCGCACCATGTCAGAGTGCAAGCGTATGGTAGTGGCATTTCAGCCGCATACTTATACCAGAACCAAGGCACTGTTCCATGACTTTGTTCGGGAACTGCAAAAGCCGGATCTGGTAATCCTGGCAGAAATCTATGCTGCCCGGGAACGCAACACGGTTGGCATTTCCTCCCGTGATCTGTTGGAACATATCCCCGGCTCGCTCTATTGTGAGACGCTTCCTGAAGTGACAGCGCTTCTAAAAAAGATCGCCCAGCCAGGCGATGTGATACTTACGGTGGGTGCCGGTGATATTTACCATGCCGGTGAGGCAATGTTTAAGTAAAACCTGCCTAATGATAAAGAGGTAAGAATCATGAAAAAACGCAGCGTTTGTATTTTGTTTGGCGGCATCAGTCCGGAGCATGAAGTGTCTTTGCGCTCGGCTGAGTCTGTGCTGAATAACATTAACCGCGAGAAATATAATGTATTTCCCGTCGGCATCACCAAGGAGGGCGATTGGATCCTCTTCGGCGGCGATGATTATTCCATGCTGCCCAGTGGCCAATGGCTGAACCATCCTGCCAACCGCCGGGCGGCCATCTCTCCTATTCGGGGCCAGGGCCTTCTGACCTTTGAGGGCGATTGCGTGGTTCGGGAGCATATCGATATCGTATTCCCTGTTCTGCATGGTGAAAACGGTGAGGACGGCGCTATGCAGGGTCTGCTGCAGATGGCGGGCATTCCTTATGTGGGTCCCCATGTATCGGCTTCCGCGGTAGCTATGGATAAGACGCTGACTAAGCTGGTGGTAGATAATGCCAATATTACCCAGGCCGCCTGGAAGCTGGTAAGAAGTACCGAAGCTGAAGAGCGGATGGATAGGGTTTTGGACTCTCTGGAAAAGCAGTTTAGCTATCCTATGTTTGTTAAGCCTGCGGGAACCGGTTCCTCTGTGGGTGTTTCCAAAGCTTCTAACAGGGAAGGCCTTCGAGAAGCGCTGCTGGCTGCAGGTGTATACGATCAGAAGATTCTGGTTGAGGAATTTATCCATGGCCGAGAGGTGGAGGTTGCCGTTATGGGCAATGACAGTCCTGTGGCCTCCATTTGCGGTGAGATCGACTCCGGTGCGGATTTTTATGACTATGATTCCAAGTATGTGACCGATACATCTACAGCCTATATTCCAGCCCGGATCCCGGAGAATGTGGCAGAACAGGTTCGGGATGCGGCGGTGAAGGTCTACAGTGCCATTGGCTGCCAGGGACTCAGCCGGGTGGATTTCTTTGTAACTTATGAAGAGAACCGTGTGGTGTTCAACGAGATCAACACACTGCCCGGATTTACTTCCATTTCCATGTATCCCAAGCTGTTTGCAGCCAGCGGTATTCCTTACAGTGAGCTGATCGACGAGCTGCTCCGCCTTGCGATGGAGGCCTGCCAGTGAAAAAAGCTGTATTGCTGACGATCCGTGGACAGCAGACCTATGCTGAGCAGGAACCGGAAGTTATCGAGTTGGTGACAGAGGGAACTCTGGAACAGACGGAAAAAGGTTGGAAGCTGACCTATGAAGAGAGCGATCTGACCGGTTTGAAGGGTGTCACGACTACCTTCCAGATAGAGCCGGGTGTGATTACCCTAAGACGGAAAGGACCGCTGAATTCAGAAATGGTATTCCGGGAGGGGCAGTTCCACGAGTCGCTGTACCGGATGGAATTTGGTGCGTTGATGATCACCGTGTGCGCAAGCAAGGTGCGCTATGATATCAGCGAAAAGGGCGGCACCATTGATCTGACCTATGCCATTGAAATCGAACAAAGCGCGGCCGGCTGCATCGAGTACCACCTGGACATTCAAACGAAATAAGAAAAAACTAAGCTTTGCAGCGACGCTGCAAAGCTTAGTTTTTTGTTATAGGCGGGGATGCTGTTCAGGAAAGGTATGCAACCGCTTCGTTGTAGATATGCTCCATGATCTTTACGTTGTTTGCGTAAGCATCATTTCCCTGACTTTCCTCTTTCAGAACAGCGAGGATTTCTTCTGCTTCTGCTAAAGAGAGCTTATCCTTATCAACGATTTCTTCTATTTTCTGGTTGTAAGGGATCAGATCCGCAAGCTTTCCAAAGGTGTCAAACATATCCGGAGTCTTCTGCCCAAGCACTGCCTTGGTAAGTGCCGCGGAGTAGTTCTGCTCCCGATAGAAGATCTCACCATCGTTCCAAAGCCTGTCAGCAAACACATATGCTGCCGGCGCAAATCCCCGTGAATACAGCAACTGATAATCGATTGCTCCGGGCACGTTGCAGCCGTACTGCCAGCAGGACAGGACACTACCAAGAACATTCCTGGAAAGTTCTTCGGTAGGTGCTTTCTTGATATCCCATTTGCTCAAGATTTCGGCATTGATCCATTTTACAGCCTCCAGATATGTGTATCTAGAAGGACTGTTTATCATTTTATGGCCAAAAGCAAGCTGCTTGTCGTAGGTACAGCCGTCATAGGGGCCTCTTCCGGGGGCGGCAATTCGCCAGAACCAGAAGATAATGTCTTTCGGAAGTGCATCCTCTCTGGTACAATCGATCTGATCGCTGAACATCAACGGAACTTTGTTATGTTTCTTGACCATCTGGTATATGCGCTTCATGAAGTAATAGATTTGTTCTTGACGGTCCCTGAGTCCTTCCCGTTTGCGCAGGGCTTTGCACCGTTCGCAATCTGTCCAGTGGCAGATAAAGTACCAGTCGGGAATGTCGGCAAACTCGACTTCATCGCAGCACATATTAAAGTATTTGCCTGTGAAGATCTCGCACATTTCGTCAATGACGTTTTCGCAGAATTGATAGGTCTCCTCGTTTCCACCGCACATACCCCAGACACTGATCCTATCTAAAGAGGGAACAACGCACTGTAAATGGGGCATATTTGTTGTGAACTTTTTGCCGTGGAAGGGAACATCGAATTCCGGAACCGCTTCCATACCCAACAGCTCACACAGAGCCACCATTTCTTTTAACTGGTCTTTTGTGTAGGCGTTTTCAATATAGCAGCTTTCAGGAATGGAATCGAATCTGACACAGACACCGTCATTATCGTTCAGATGGAATTGAATGACGTTGTACTTTGCTTTGGCGCAGGTGACAATGTCCGATTTTAAAATATCGAAAGGCTTAATTCCTCTTGCAATGTCGATGAGAACACCGCGATAGGAATTATCGGGATAATCCACAATTTCGCACTTATCAAAGATATAACCAGCACGGTCGTAGGCAAGCTGGGAAAGGCTTGCCAACGCGTTTACCAAGGACTTGTAATCCCCGTATTGGATGTGTATTTTCTCACCAATGGCGAGGGCGTATTTTTCCGGTACACCGTTACATACTTCCGAAAAGGTAATCTGGATATCGGCATCTTCTCCGGTACAGACTTCAGCATCGGGGAAGAATAGGACTAGAATTTTAGAGACCTTTTCCGTATAGTCTTTGTTGTCAACTGAAAAAGAGAGCTGGTAGTCCAGATGAAGACGGTCGCCAATGATTTTTTCCTCTTTGACACGGGGCAGAATCATAATGCATCCTCCTGTAAAAGTTTATTTGGTCAGCTCGATAAAACCGTATTTGAAAGCGCCAAGACCGCTGGTGATCACGGCTCTGTTGCTTTCAAGAGTTCCGTTACAGTTGATAAAGGTGGCTTTCTGATAGGCATCTCCCAGTTCCACAACGGGCAGATCGATATCATCGGCGCAGTGATTCCACAAACCCACAACACATTTGTGTTCATTCTTTCTAACCATTGTATACAGCCAGGGATGTCCTTCGCAATATGCATCCAGCTTGCTGCCGTGAAGCCATTCGTAGCTGTCGAAAATCAAGCGCTCTCTGCAGTAGTTGGTGAATACGCCCTGACTGGCGCGGCGTGTGGAGCACTGATCTGCGTTAAAGTTAAACACGAGGAATTTAAGTCCGTCTTTGTTCTCGTAAAGATAAGAAGAAACGATTTGACTGGAGCAAAGCGCACCATCTTTGATACTGTGGTAACTCACACCGCTGGTATTGGGGATGAAATAGGACTTGACTAATGCGCGTTCATTCAGTTGGAGCTGTGCTGCGTCAAAGGACATTGCGGTATTGACATTCTCGGTTTCTTCAATGAAATACTCTCTGCCACCAGGGAAGGTGCAATCTTGAATGGCTTCGATACCCACATCAATGCCCCGCCCGGCAAGGACTTTTGCTGCTACCAAGTCGATAATGGAGCCGTTTTTCAGTAATTGCAGGTCGATCTTCCTTGCTCTGTCACCAAAGAGAATATTGACACCGTTGCTTTCGTGGGCTGTGGGCAGGGCATTGTCTGTGCAGAAGTTTCTGACACAGGATTCAAAAACATCGCTTTCCGGAATCGGATTTAGGTTATGGGTATAGGCCTGAAGTGCGAAATCTTCCACAGGGTTAAAGCCAACTAGTTCAGTATCCTGAATGATCTGTTCAATCTTGTCGTAGAGGGGCAGACTCTTTATGTGTGCGTTGGTATAGCCTTGCTCGTACCTGGGGGAAGCGGTGTAGTCCATCATATATTTGAGGATTTCTCCAGCATTTCCGTCAAACATTAATGCTGTGTGGAAGATTTCCAGATGGGCAGCAGGGACAATATGCCGCGGCCTGGGGAAACAATCGCCCTCTGCACGGCCGATGATGCCCTTTTGACGGCACTTCAATGCGGTATACCGCTCCAGCTCCACAGCAGCCATCATGTTTCTTGTGAGGTAGAAACCCTCCTGCCAGTAGGGACCGCCGCTTAGACGAATCGTCGCCGTTTCGTGCTTGCCCTTCAAAATATCGATCAGTTCAAATACGTCTGTGCCATCTGCACCGCAGTTAGCCGGGCCGGTGGAGAAACAAATCTCAACATCGGGATCCACTGCATCTACGGCTTCCCGGATGGCTTTGGCAAGCTTTACAAGACCTGCCTGTGAGCCTTTTACCCAGGCTTCCCGGTAAATATTCGGCTCCCCGAAAAGGTTTTCTTCCATTTCTTCTTTTGTCACCGGTTTGCCGATGTATTCACTGTAGAACTTCATGTGGTGCTCACAGAAACAGCAGGCGGGCAGGGAGGGGAACTGCATCCGGAAATCGTCCTCGAGGATGAGTTTTTTCGCTCCGGTGTGCTTTACGATGAGCGCGGCATAGTATCCGGCATCCCGGCAGTAGTCATCATCCAGAGGGCAGCACTTTCCGTTGATGGGTTCGCCCTTGAGAGGAAGCAGATTTGCATATTTCCGAAAGGGGACCAGATTCAATGTAGGATGGATCCAGATGCCGGTCTTGATTCCGGCTTTATGGAACTGATCACAGAAAGCTTTTAATTCTTTGGCGCCGTTTTCCGTGGCTTCAAAGCTCTCAGCCGAGTTTACAGAAATGAGGACCTCATTACAGGCGCATTGCTTTACGCGGTCAATATATTCTGCTATATCATTGATCATTAGTTCGCTTTGCGTTAAAGGAATAACAGTTTTCATGATGGATTCCTCCAAACTTTTTTGCTGCTGTACAGCACAATGCTACCATATCCACTGCATGATAGCAATGTGTTATTTTCCTTTTTTGTTGCCTTTTTTTCCTTTTGACAGATATAACAAAAGGCAGAAACGAATGGGAATCGTTCCTGCCTTAGTATTATTCTGTTGCGTCAGTTGCGGAGGAATCGACGATCTTGCAGATCACCTGATCCCGCTTTTTATATACATCGTAGGTCCATTTGTCCGAGGAGATCAGTTCGTCGGTTTTTTTATCGTACTTTTCCTTGTAGGTCTGCACAATGTAGCCGTTGTAGGGCGTGACGATCACTTTTCCGTCGGTATATCCTTCCGGATTGTCTGCGGGATATTCTTCGTAAACAGTTTCGTAAGGTGTGTACTCACGAACCTTGTAACTCATCTTAACATAGTAATCCCGTTCGTCGGTGCCAATGATCTGCACATTTACAAACCCGTCGGCACGGTAAGCCTCAATACGGATGGGATAGTCGGTGCTGTTGGTAAAGCGCAGATCGGCACCTTCCCATGTGACCGTGGCATCCATACCCTTGTCGATATAGTCGGAAACATAGCCGTGGTTATGGCGCTCGACGATCTCCAGATCGGCAAAAAGCAAACTGTAATACAGTGTTGAAGATATCTGGCAGATACCGCCGCCGAATGTATCTACAGTCAGACCGCCTACATAGGAGGGGGCTTCCTTATAACCGGCTTCCTCGGTTCTTTCTCCAAGGGTTTCGTTGTAGCTGAAGGTCTCGCCGGGGAGCAGCACCAGGCCGTTGATGGCCTCACAGGCCAGAGCCAGATTGGTGTTGCGGTTGTTGGTATCCTTGCCCTTGTAGGGAGTTTTGGCACTGCCCAGAACATCACAGAAGAGCTTGGAGGAAAGGTCGGCTGCGGTCACTGCCGGAGAGATCTTCTGGAAGGGGAATTCCAGAGTTTCGCCGTAATCCGCTTCTGAAAGCGCTGCTTTCACGGCCTCCAGATCGAAATGATACCCGTAAAGATCATCGGAGATGACGAAGGTTTTGGGGTTCATTGCCGCATCCACCGGCGCGGTGTAATATTGGGCATAGACAGCCTCCAGATCCGGCATTTCCGGTTCCAGCTCACTGCACTGTCCGACTACTGTAAGGATGCCGTTACTGTAGGCATCCAGGATCTGCCGGTACAACGCATCGGTATCCAATCCATATTCCGGTTGACCGACAGTAACGGAAAGCACCATGCCCTGGTCGGAGGGCGCTGAGCCGGCTTCCAGAGAAGGACATTTACCGTTGATCTGAACGACGGTTTGGGACAGCTCCGTGTTGTACTGTGCGCCGAGAGAATCTACGGCGCTGCGAATGGTTTTCGTATTCAAATTCAAATAGGGAATCCAATCAAAAGCGCCGGTGGCACCTTCCCGGAACGCGGCATTTACCGCTTTATCCGCGTCTGCCTGGATCTCGGTATAAACGGGTGAAAGCTCCACCGTCGAATCCACCACCCGGATCACCATGTTTTCTTTTTCCAGTTGTTCGGATACCACGGTTAATGCCTGCTTTGCTTCCGCTTTGGTCATTGCGTTCATACAGATGCCGCCGATGGTGACATCCTTCATTTTCAGTACGCCATCCAGAACAGAGGTGTAATTAGCGGCAAGCAGGAACAATCCGCATACCGCGAGAATGCATACCAAAACAATGCAAATTGCCACCATTGCGGCATGCTGCCGCTGCTGCTTTGCCTGGTACTTTGGCTTATAGCCGGTGATTTTGGTATAGGCCTGCTCCAATTCTTCTACTTCATCTTGTGTATGCTTTTTCTTAGCCATGGCGCACCTCCTCTCGTTATCATTATTGTATCATGAAAGTGTGGTATTGCAAGTTATATTTGACAATGCCGGGTGTATTGGGCAATAAATACCTTGCTTTGCTTCAAACTGTCCACACCGGAAGCCAGCTTCAGCCGGATGGTAGGCTGTTTGGCGCTGGCCACCAGCTGCACGCGGTTTTTGTAGGAAGGTTCTGTGCAGAGTGTGCTGAATGCCTGGAAGTTCAGCTCGCCCAGCGTGAACAGAACTTCGCCGGATTTTTGACGGATATCCCGGATATGAACGGTCCGGGCATTGGCACGAAGCAGCGCCACCTCGATAAGGTTGAGAACACCCTTGGGCGGTTCACCGTAACGGTCGATGATCTCATCCAGCAGATCATCCGCATCCTGCTGGCTGCGGATGGCAGCCATGCGGCGGTACAGATCCATCCGCTCTTCGCCACGGGACACATAGTCCTTATCCACATTGGCGGTAATATTGAGGTCGGCGGTGCAATCCGGTTCTTTGGGTGCTTCGCCCCGCTCTTCCAGAACAGCTTCGTCCAAAAGCTTCAAATACATGTCGTAGCCTACGCTCATCATATGACCGGATTGTTCAGCACCCAGCAGATTGCCCGCGCCGCGGATCTCCAGGTCACGCATGGCGATTTTGAAACCGGAACCAAACTCAGCAAAGTCCCGGATGGCGGAAAGCCGCTTGTCAGCGATCTCTGTCAAAGCCTTGTCGGGCCGGTAGGTGAAGTAGGCATAGGCGTGCCGGGTAGAACGGCCGACACGGCCACGAAGCTGGTGCAGCTGGGAAAGACCAAAACGGTCCGCGTTTTCAATGATAAGGGTATTGGCATTGGGAATGTCCAAACCGGTTTCGATGATGGTGGTACATACCAGCACCTGCACTTCGCCGTCTGCCATGGCATGCATCACATCGCCCAAGGCATCCTCACCCATTTTTCCGTGGGCAACAGCCACCTGCAGGTTGGGGATCCGCCGCTTCAGGGCGGCAGCGCACTGGTCAATGGTTTCCACACGGTTGTGCAGGTAGTACACCTGTCCGCCCCGTTCCACTTCCCGGCGAATGGCATCGTCAATGACAGCGTTATTATGCTCCATAACGAAGGTTTGTACCGGGTAGCGGTCTGCGGGAGGCTCTTCAATGGTGGACATATCCCGAATACCGGACAGTGCCATATTCAGCGTTCTGGGGATTGGCGTTGCGGAGAGAGTCAGTACATCCACACCTTGCGAGATCTCCTTCAGCCGCTCCTTGTGGCTGACACCGAAGCGCTGCTCCTCGTCTACGATCAACAGACCCAGATCTTTAAAATGAATGGTCTTTTGCAGCAGCTTATGGGTACCGATGATCAGATCCACCGCACCGGAGCGCAGATTCTCCACAGTTCGTTTCTGTTCCTTGGGGGAACGGAAGCGGCTGAGCACATCGATATTTACCGGGAATCCACGGAAGCGGGCAACTGCCGTTTGGTAGTGCTGCTGGGCAAGAACCGTGGTGGGCACCAGAATCGCAACCTGCTTGCCGTCCATAATGGCTTTCATGACGGCCCGCAGGGCAACCTCTGTTTTACCAAAGCCAACATCACCGCAAAGCAGGCGATCCATCGGGGTGGGGGATTCCATGTCGCCTTTGATCTCCGCGATGCAGCGCAGCTGATCGTCGGTTTCGGGATAGGGGAAATTATCTTCAAATTCCTGTTGCCATGGGGAATCCGCAGCAAAGGCAAAGCCTTGCTGATGTTTTCTGGCGGCATAGAGCTTGATCAGCTCCGCGGCCATATCTTTTGCGGCTTTACGAGCCTTGGTTTTTGTCTTCTGCCAGGCATCGGTGCCGATTTTGTTGAGCTTGACAGTGGCATCTTCACCGCCACCGCCGATATATTTACTGACCAGATCCAACTGCGTGGCGGGAACAAACAGGGTGTCGCTGCCCTGATAGGCGATCTTTACATAGTCTTTGATGGCACCGTCTACCTTGATCTGCTCCATGGCCACGAACCGGCCGATGCCGTAATTTTCGTGAACCACCAGATCGCCGGGAGTCAAGTCGGTAAAGGAGTTCAGCTTTTGCCGGTTGGTAGCGGATTTTTTGCTGGCTTTCTTTTTCACGGCATTTCGGGCCAATAGCTGACCTTCCGTCAGAACGGCCAGTTTTGCGGTGGGATATTCCATGCCGAAGGGCAGGGTGCCTTCCGCCAGCAGGATCTGGCCGGCTTTGGGCATAGCCGTCAGAGGGATACATTGGAAGGAAGAAAGATTCCTGTCGCTGAGCATTTCCTGCAGCAGCTCCGCCCGGCGTCTGGTACCGCACAGGACAAGACAGGCGAAATCCATCTTTTGATAGTGTTGGAGGTCACTGGCGGCGGTGTCCAGATTGCCGCCGTAACCGGGAAGCTGCTTAGCCGTCATGGGCAAAAGCTGCTTGGGTTTGCATTCTTCGGGGTAAGAGCTGCCGCCGAAGGAATCCAGATAGACGGTGCAGCGGCCGGTAAGAGTCTCACAGAAATCTTCCCACTGGCACACATAATCGCAAAGCTCACCAGCGACCAAACCGCCTTGCAGCAGACTGTCGAGCTGCATGCCCACTTCGTCGCAGCGGGTCTTGGCGGTACGGTGCAAACTGCCGTGGTCGCAAAGGATCACTGTGGCGTTGTGGGGGAAATAATCGGCGGCGGTGGCCATTTCCGGATAGATCAGAGCCATATACCGGTCGGAAGCCGGATTCAGCATACCGTTCTCATATTTTTCCAGATCTTTTTCCAAAGTCTTGATCAAAGGCTCGTTGAGATTCTTGCGGCGCTTTTGCCGGGCAATCAGATGTCTCAGATCATCACACAGACCGTCGATTCCATCGGGATGCAGCTTCGGCTGTGATTCACCCACAGGCAGGATCACGATTTTGTCTACATTTTCCGTGCGCCGCTGGGTATCGGGGTCGAAATAACCCATGGTATCCAGTTCATCACCAAAGAATTCCGCACGGATCGGCCGGTCGGCGGCAGGGGAGAATACGTCTAGAATGCCGCCGCGCAGAGCAAACTGACCGGGTCCTTCCACCATACTGCAACGGCTGTAGCCGGAATCGGTCAGCCGCTGAAGCAGAGATTCCAGATAGTATTCCTTACCTACCTCCAGAGAAAAAGCGGAACGCAGCAGTACATCCCGTGGCATGGTCCGCTGGCTAAAGGATTCCCAGGAAAGAATCTGCAAGGTGGTGGCACCGGTAGCCAGATCATACAGCTGACGAAGCCGCTTTTGCTCCCATCCGCGGGAAACCACAGCGGTGTCGTACAGTGTCAGATCACGGCTGGGCAGGATGGGGAAGGTTTCTCCCAGAAATGCATGGAGTTCTTCCTGCAGACGCTTGGCGGCCATATCGTCCTGACACAGGATCACCATGGGCGCATCGGTATCACGCCGCAGTGCGGCGATCAAATGGCTGCGGTTCAGTTGACCGATACCGGTAACGGCAGCGGCCTCGCCCTTGGAAACAGACTTTAATAACAGGCTGTATTCCGGTATGGATTTTAGAAAGGTTAATAGCTTATCCATATTTTCCTCCACGCAACAATGCGGAAAGGGGAGCAGATACCCCCCTTTCCGTGGTTATTTTACTTATTTCCCGTTAAAACGGTTGGCTGCTTCCGGTACACCCTTTTCAATGATGCAAAGGGCGGCATCCGCGGCCCGCTCCAACGCAGGGCCAAGCGCTTTTTCCTCAGAAGCGCTAAAAGAGGACAAGACCCAATCCGCAAGATCATATTCGGGGTTAGGTTTTGCGCCCACACCGATCTTTACTCTTGGAAAATCCTGGCTGCCAACTTCCTGGATAATGGACTTGATGCCATTGTGACCACCGGCAGAACCGTCGGGGCGAACACGCAGACGGCCCGGTTCCAGAGAAATATCATCGAACATGACGATGATCCTCTGCGGCGGCACATGGAAGTAAGCGCTGAGCTGCAGAACGGATTTTCCGGAAAGGTTCATGTAGGTCTGGGGTTTTAAAAGCAGAAGCTTCCTGCCCAGGTAGGCGCACTGACCGTAAAGGCCTTGGAATTTTCCTTTGTCTACTTTGCATTTTAGCTTTTCTGCCAGAATATCCAGCGCCCGGAATCCGCAATTGTGGCGGGTGCGGGTATAGTCCTTGCCGGGGTTGCCTAAACCGACGATCAGCCAAGCTTCACTTGTTCTTCCAAACACAGCTTAGAACAGATCCGCGATGGAAGTACCACCGTGAACGTGGGCGATGGCACGGGCAAAGATGGGAGCCACATCCAGGAACTTGATTTTGCCGCTGGGGGTGTTGGCTACCTGAGGAATGGTATTCAGGAAAATCATTTCCTTCAGGGGGCTTTCCTCAATGCGGGCATAGGCAGGGCCGGACAGAACACCGTGGGTAGCGCAGGCATAAACTTCCTTGGCTCCACCAACTTCGATCAGAGCACGGGCGGCATTGCACAGAGAACCGGCGGTATCCACCATATCATCATACAGGATGCAGGTCTTGCCTGCAACATTACCGATGACGTTCATGACTTCGCACTCGTTGGCCTTCTGGCGGCGCTTGTCGACGATGGCCAGACCCATATGGACTTTCGTTGCGAATGCGCGGGCTCTGGCAACGGAGCCGACGTCGGGAGAGACGACCACAAATTCTTCGTGGTTATACTTATCCTCGGGGAAACGGTCCAGGAAGTAATTGACAAAGGTGGGGCTGCCCAGCAGATGATCCAGAGGAATGTCGAAGAAGCCCTGGATCTGTGCGGCATGGAGGTCCATAGTCAGAACCCGGTCGGCACCGGCAGCGGTGATCATATTGGCAACCAGCTTGGCGGAGATGGGATCGCGGCTCTTGGCTTTACGGTCCTGACGGGCGTAGCCAAAGTAGGGGATAACTGCGGTGATACGGCCGGCACTGGCGCGGCGGCAGGCATCGATCATAACCAGCAGCTCCATCAGATGATCATTGACAGGCTTGCAGGTAGACTGAACCAGGAATACGTCAGCACCACGTACGGTTTCTTCCAGGGAAACGGAAGCTTCACCGTCAGCGAAGGTTTTGACCGTACTCTTGCCAAGCTCAATGCCCAACTCTTTACAAATGGTCTCGGCAAACTTGGGATTGGAGTTGCCGCAGAAAACTTTTACATTATCTCCGTAAGCAATCATCTCGAAATACCTCACCTTATACATTCTATAGTCTATATTCTGCCCGCAATCCATACCACAGGCAATTATAACCATATTATAGCACCAAGCAGTCTAAAAAAGCAACTACAATCCACCAAAAAATACACCGAAAAAAGGAAAAAAGCGGAAGCGGATTTCGGCAAAGCGACGAGAAACGGAAAAGCGAAATTTTGTTTGAAATTCCTCTTGTGAAATAGGAGGATATGTGGTAAACTAAAGAATAATACTTTTCATGCAGGAGCTGACTATGAACGACAAAATCGTGATCCAGGGCGCCAGAGAAAATAATCTGAAAAATGTGGATCTGACTATCCCCAGAGATAGATTAGTGGTGTTTACCGGCCTTTCCGGCTCCGGTAAATCCAGCCTGGCCTTTGATACAATCTATGCGGAGGGACAGCGGCGGTATGTGGAAAGTCTTTCCTCCTATGCCCGGCAATTTTTGGGGCAGATGGACAAACCGGATGTAGATTCCATTGACGGCCTCTCGCCGGCCATTTCCATCGACCAGAAGACCACCACCAAAAATCCCCGTTCCACTGTTGGTACGGTGACAGAAATTTATGACTATCTGCGCCTCCTGTGGGCCAGAGTGGGCATTCCGCACTGCCCTAAATGCGGCAAAGAGATCTCCAGACAGACCATTGACCAGATCGTGGACCGGGTGGAAGCGTTGGGGGAAGGTACCCGCTTTATTGTGCTGTCTCCGGTGATCCGGGGTAAAAAGGGCGAGCATCAGAAAGTCTTTGAGGATGCCCGGAAGGGCGGCTTTGCCCGCGTTCGTGTAGATGGGATCTTATATGACCTATCCGAGCAGATTCATTGTGAAAAGAATAAAAAGCACACGATTGAGCTGGTGGTGGACCGCCTTGTGCTGAAGGCAGGTCAGCGCCGCCGCTTGACCGACTCTGTCGAAACGGCCTGTTCCCATTCCGGTGGCCTTGTGACCATTGAACTGCCGGATCGGAAGGAGGAACTGAGCTTTTCTCAGAATTATGCCTGCGAGGATTGCGGCATCAGCCTGACAGATCTGGAACCGAGAATGTTCTCATTCAACAATCCTGCCGGTGCATGCCCTGCTTGCAGCGGTCTGGGTTTTCAACTGGAGGCAGATGCGGATCTGGTCATTCCGGATAAGGATAAATCCATCTTTGAAGGCGCTATCCAGGCCAGCGGCTGGCAGAGCGCCCGTACCGATTCTATCTTCCGTATGTATTTTGAGGCCTTGGCCCAGAAGTACCGGTTTTCCCTGACAACACCGGTGAAGGACCTTTCCAAGGAAGCTATGGATGTGATCCTTCACGGGACCAAGGGTGAAAAGCTGCGGATGACCTATAACCGGGGCAACGGCATGGGTGTGCTGGAGCAGCCCTTTGAAGGCATTCTGAATAATATCAGCCGACGCTACCGGGAGACCCAATCCGATGCGGCAAGAAAAGAATTGGAAGAATGCATGTCTACCGCGCCTTGCCCCCATTGTCACGGGGAGCGGCTTTCGGATATTGCCCGGGCAGTGACGGTAGGCGGAATCGGTATCATGGATTTCTGCCGTATGAGTGTCCGGCAGGAGCTTGCATTTATGGAAAACCTCCGTCTGGAGGGAAATATGGCGCTGGTCGCGGAGCAGATCATTAAAGAGATCAAGTCCCGTCTGCAGTTTTTGATGGATGTAGGCTTGCAGTATCTGACGCTTTCCCGTGGCGCGGCCACCCTGTCCGGCGGTGAAAGCCAGCGAATCCGTCTGGCCACACAGATCGGATCTTCCTTAATGGGTGTTCTGTATATTCTGGATGAGCCTTCCATCGGCCTGCACCAGCGAGATAATGATAAGCTTTTGGCAACACTGAAGCAGCTTCGTGATCTGGGAAATACCCTGATCGTAGTAGAGCATGATGAGGACACCATGCGCTCGGCGGACTATATTGTGGACGTGGGGCCCGGCGCCGGTATTCACGGTGGCGAGATCGTGGCGGCAGGCAGCCTGGAGGACATTCTGGCGGAAAAGCGTTCTATTACCGGCCAGTACCTTTCCGGCTTTAAGAAGATCCCGGTACCCGGCAGCCGCAGACAGGGTAACGGCAAGTACCTGACGGTGCGGGGCGCAAGGGAAAACAACCTGAAAAATGTGGATGTTTCCATTCCTTTGGGAACACTGACCTGTGTAACCGGTGTGTCCGGCAGCGGTAAGTCCAGCTTGGTTGGGGAAGTTCTCAACAAAAGCCTGCTTGCAAAGCTGAATCATGCCCGTACCCGCCCCGGCATTGCCGATGCCATTGAGGGAATGGAGTACCTGGATAAGGTCATCGACATTGACCAGAGTCCCATTGGCCGCACACCGCGCAGCAATCCTGCCACTTATACGGGGTTGTTTAACGATATCCGTGATCTGTTTGCCTCTACCAATGATGCAAAGATCCGTGGCTACGGTCCGGGACGCTTCTCCTTTAATGTAAAGGGCGGCCGGTGCGAAGCCTGCAGCGGTGACGGCCTTGTGAAGATCGAGATGCACTTTTTGGCAGATGTGTATGTTCCCTGTGAGGTATGCAGAGGGCAACGGTACAACCGGGAAACTCTGGAAGTGTTGTATAAAGGAAAGAATATCTCCCAGGTGTTGGATATGACAGCTGATGAAGCGGTGGATTTCTTTGAAAACTTGCCCAAGATCCGCCGAAAGGCGCAGACTCTGGTGGAGGTTGGCCTTGGCTATGTAAAACTGGGACAATCCAGCACCACCCTTTCCGGCGGTGAAGCCCAGCGGGTGAAGCTGGCAACAGAACTGGCAAGATCCTCTACCGGCAAGACGATCTATGTGCTTGACGAGCCAACCACCGGCCTTCACGCAGCGGATGTGCACAAGCTCATCGATGTGCTGCAGCAGTTGGTGGATGCCGGCAATACAGTGCTTGTCATTGAGCATAATCTGGATGTGATCAAAACCGCAGACCATATTATCGATCTTGGCCCGGAGGGCGGCGATGAGGGAGGCTATGTGGTGGCGCAAGGCACACCGGAAGCCGTGGCAGCCGTGCCGGAAAGCTATACGGGTCAGTATTTGAAGCGCTGTTTGTAATCCTCTTGTCAAAAAAGACCATATCATGTATAATAAAACCGGGCGTACCGTCGGTACGCCCGGAAGAACTATCAGAAAGCCTTGGGAGGAAGCACGTCCGCCAGCTCGATCAAGCTGTGGTCAAATTCGCCGGCATAGTCTACCCGAAGAATGGGAGATGCTAGGTTGCCCTTGAGTTCTTTGCGGATGGCCAGCGTCATGGTCAGCCGTGTGCCTGTTTCGGTGCCCTTTTCGATCAATACGGTTCCACCGTGAGCGGAAGCGGCACTGCGGATCATGAACATACCCAGACCGATGCCGTGGCGGCTCTCTTCGATACCCGGCTGCCGAAGATGCCGGGAAAATACACTGCCCAGAATATCATCCCCAATACCGCTGCCGTTGTCGCAGACAGTCAAATGCAGCTTGTTGCCGTGGCGGGTCAGCTTTGCGTCGATGACACCGCTCTTGCCGGAAAATTTGATGGCATTGGAAAGCATGTTATAGACGGCCCGTTCCAGCCGCTCAGTATCCGTTAAGGATAAAACAGGTTCCGGATGGTTGGTGAATCGAAGGGTGACACCTGTGCCTTCGGTTATGGCTGCTGCTTTTTCAAAGACATCCCCGATCACGGCGGTCAGATCCCGGAATTCCTGGTGTGGCTGCGCCTGCTCCGCATAGCGGGCGGCATCGGACATGTTGCCTACCAGTCGAAGCATTCGGTAAATACTGCGCTCCAGAAGCTGCAGATCTTCACCGGTGCGGCCTTCGGCGGGAGCCAGACGATCAGCGGCGATCATCATGTTGGCCAAAGGTTCCCGTAATTCCCGGGCGGCCAGCGCAAAGGCTTGCAGCTGCGGCGCTGCATCTGCCTGATCCAGCACGAATACATCAAAGCCATCCATTCGGGAAACGGAGGCACCGAAGCTGTGTCCTTCCACCTGAACAGACAGATACAGACAGCCGGAGGCAAACGCCGCGTATTCTTCGTTTCCGGTTTCAATTAGATTTTCAACAGCCGTTCCGGTCATGAGCGTAATGCCCCGGGCAGCCTGATTGCAGTAAGTGATAATGCCGTCGGTTACGGCAAAGGCGGGACGGATGATCAGATCCAGCATTCCCGACAAATCATGGGATTGTTCCATTTCGCGCCTCCTCTGGCATAGCATGCGCAGATTCCGGGAAAGTATTGCCATTGTGATTCGACACAATTCGACTTTCCCTATGATGCTATTTTAGCGAACATCCGCCCAAATAGCAAGACCAATTCTACAAAGAGGTGAAATTTATGCACACCGCCGAAGGTCACCGTCAGCGTGTAAAGGACCGCTTCAGAAAAGAGGGCCTGGACAGCTTTGATGAAGTCCACGCTTTGGAGCTGCTTTTATTCTACGCAGTACCCAGAATCGACACAAAACCCCTGGCACGAAATCTGCTGGACCGCTTCGGTTCTCTGGCGCTTGTTTTGGAAGCTACGGAAGCGGAATTGCTTGCAGTGCCCGGTGTGGGCGAGAACGTGGCCACCTATCTGAATCTGATAACCGCTGCCGGCAGGTATTATCAAATGTGCCGGTCGGAGCGGCCTGTGATCCTGGATAATACAGCAAAGTACGGTGCGTATCTGTCGGATTTGTTTTACGGCAGGCGCAATGAAACTGTCTACATGCTGTGTCTGGACGCAAAGTGTAAGGTCCTTTGCTGCCGGAAGGTGGGTGAAGGTGATGTGAATTGCGTAAATGTACCGATCCGCAAGGCGGTGGAGATCGCACTGAGTACCAACGCAACCATGGTGATCCTGGCCCACAATCATCCCAGCGGTCTGGCGGTTCCCTCCGGGGAGGATATTGAAACCACGGAGCGGCTGGCCATGGCACTGGGCGCTATGGATATCGTTCTTGCTGACCATGTGATCGTATCGGACGATGAATTTATTTCTATGGTCCAATCCCGGTGTTACGACCCCAGAAAGTTCAGCCGGTTAATATAAGCTTGTGATGATACCGCCTGTAAAAGGCAGACAGTCTTGCATAAAAAGCAGCTCCGAAGAGGATTCTTCGGAGCTGCTTTTTATGCTTTAACTGTGGCGTTGAGGATTCCTTCGTATTCGTCCAAAAATGCTTCGGCAGTTTTTTCCATACGCACCGTGCAGTGATCACCACGGAAGCAGAAGATGGCAATGAGGTTGCCTAAGTATTCATCGATGATCTGCACCTTCAACAGCAGTTTCTGGCTTTCCCGCCATGCGGCAGAAACGGCACAATCGTACATGAAGCCATCCTCCGCGGGAGAACCTGCATGCTCCCGGGAATAGCCAAACTGTGGGAATTTGCAGAATACATTCTTGCCCAGACCGAAAGGAAGGACCTTTTTGCCCTGTGCATTGGTAAAGTGAAGCGCACCGGTATTGTCAGGACCGAAATGGAAGGTAAATTCGGTGATTCCGGTGGGATTTTCTTCACACAGATAGGTTACACCGTTAAGGGACTCTGAGAAAGGAGAAACCACCTTGCCGGGCAGATGCTTCAATTGCCTGCTCTGAGATAACGCCAGATATTCCGCGTAGCTTTCGGGATCGTCGGGCAAAGCCTTGTCCTCCAAAAAGTCTACGATGAAGTCGTATACCGCTGTAATGAACAGTGGATAAGGTGTTTCATAAGAACCCTGATGGCCTTGATCGTCAGCGGTGCAGGTAAACAGGAAATCATGCTGGGGCAGGCAGATGGTGATTTGTCCGCCCATGCCTACAAATGCAAAACCACCGCGAGGCGCCTGCCAGATCTGATAACCGTAACCTAAATGGAAACCTTGGGAAAAGCCGTTTTCATCATTGTCAACTACCGATGAGGTGGCTTCCCGGATGTAGTCTGCATTGATCAAACGCTCACCGTTGTGGACACCGCCTTTCATGAGCAATCGCCCAAAGGAAGCCATATCCCGTAGAGTACAGAGCATGGAGGAATCACCGAAACTGTCTTCATTACGGGTCTTCAGCATCTTAGCGGTCCGGAAAGTACCAAGGGTGTTGAAGAGCTTCAGCTTCAGGTATTCCAGTAACGTCATGCCTGAGAGCTTTTCTACCAGATTGGACAGAACCTGAGAACCGGGACTGTCGTACTGCCAGTAGGTGCCGGCAGGGTGACGTACATTCATGGTGCGGAAGTAATGCTCTGTCCGGTCGATGGCGGTTTTGTCGCTAAACCAGTTTGCGCTCATTCCTGTGGTTTCCATGGTAAGCATTTGACGAATGGTCTGCTCAGCCAGCCAAGGGTGCAGGGGCTTGTTGATTTTCTCGGGGAAATAGCTTGCGATGGGATCATCCAGTTTCAGCTTACCTTCCTCCAGCAGCAGCCCGATGGCGATGCCAACGAAGCTTTTGGTTTGCGAATACATCCGGTGGATGGAATCCTTATGATAGGGCGCCCAGTAGGCTTCGGCAAAAATGTCGTCGCCGCGCATCATGAGCATACCATGGGTGTATAAACCCCGTTCTTCCAGCTTATGGATGAATCTCGTAACAGCCTTGGAAGAAATGCCTGCCTGTTCCGGCGTGATGGTGTTAAACATAGTCTGACTCCTTTTGCGATATTTTTTTGACTTGGGATGGTGAAATACCGAACATTTTCCTATATGCAGCGGAAAAATAGTTGCTGTCGTTGAACCCGCACAGCAATGCCACTTGAGAGATGCTCTGAACCTGCCCGCTCTTGAGCAGGGTTTCTGCTTTTCTCAGTCGATACAAATTTAGATATTCATTGAAACCAAAACCGGTTTCTTTCTTGAATACTCTGGACAAATGCTCCGGACTCACGGCACAGTGTTTTGCCACATCTGTCAGAGTAAAGCGCTCCATGTAGTTGGTTCGGATAAAAGCCACCGCCTGCTCAACAAATGGACTGGTAGTGGCCAATGGGTTGGTTTGCAGGGAGGCTTTTGCCATCAGCAGGAAAAGCTGCATAGCGCAGCAGCGGATGGTGTCCTGGGAAAATGCATCCGGGTGAATCACTGCTTCCCGCAACTTTGCATAGATGGAA
The DNA here is from genome assembly GCA_045606145.1 of Faecousia sp. Classification (GTDB taxonomy): domain Bacteria; phylum Bacillota; class Clostridia; order Oscillospirales; family Oscillospiraceae; genus Faecousia. Next base: position 10,037 of record JAZURG010000073.1, on the reverse strand, counting down.
GTGGTCTGCCGGGCAGTGTCCGGTGTTTGGGAAAAATAGGCGATCCGGTCAAGAACCGGCAACACCGATTTGGGAATGTAGTCTTCTGTACAGTAGAATAACAATCGACTATGTATAGTGGTCTCGTAAATGACCTTATGGATGAGTCCCGGAGAAATGACAACGATGTCTCCGGCGGTTAAAGAGTAGGTCTTGTCATGTATAAAATAGCGGCATCGTCCATCTGTCAGATAATAGACCTCATAATTGGGATGGTAATGGGTTTCTGGGGTATAGGCAGGCTCCCTGTCAGCTATGCAAAATGCAAAGTGGCTATTCATCCGTTCACCGTCCTTTCTTGTGTTCAGTATAAATGGACAAGTCAAAATTATCAAGGGTATTGAGGAAAATAGTCAAATTATCAAAGGAAATAATAGAAAATATTGATATACTGAAACCATAGAAAAGGAGGGTATATTATGAGATATATCGATAACCGGGTAGAGGATATTAAAATCGCATACGTTGGCGGCGGCAGCCGCGGCTGGGCATGGGGACTCATGAGTGATCTGGCGGAAGCGCCTGATATCAGCGGACAGGTGGCACTGTACGATATCGACTTCGACGCGGCGAAGTCCAATGAGATCATTGGCAACCGCTATAATGATGCCCCCGGATGCCGCTCCAAGTGGACATATCAAGCGGTTAAGACCCTTGGCGAGGCGCTGACCGGCGCAAACTTTGTGGTCATTTCCATTCTGCCGGGCACCTTCAAGGAAATGTACAGTGATGTTCATACACCGGAAAAGTACGGCATCTGGCAGTCGGTAGGTGACACAGTCGGCCCGGGTGGTATTATCCGCGCGCTGCGGACGATTCCTATGTTTGAGGTAATTGCCAAGGCTATTGCGGAGTTTTGCCCGGATGCTTGGGTTATCAACTACACCAATCCCATGACCATGTGCATGCGTACATTATATAAGGCATTTCCAGGCATCAAGGCATTTGGCTGCTGCCATGAGGTCTTTGGAACGCAGACAGTGCTGGCTGCCGCCATGGAAGATATGCTGGATATGGAAAAGCCGGACCATAAGGATATCAAGGTCAATGTGGTGGGCATCAACCATTACACCTGGCTTACCTCTGCCCGTTACGGCAATATTGATGTGATGGAGGTTTACAAGGATTTCTGCGAAAAGTACCACGAAACAGGCTTCTTAAAAGGAAAGCACGAAAACTGGATGAACAGTTTCTTCGCATGCAATGATCGGGTAAAAATGGATCTGTTCCGCAAGTATGGTGTGATCGCCGCCGCCGGTGACCGCCATTTGGCAGAGTTTAACGAGGGCAAGCAGTATCTGGCTTCTCCGGAACAGGCTCGCTCCTGGGGATTTTCGCTGACGCCGGTATCCTGGCGTTTGGAGGATCTGGAGAGACGGAAGGAAAAAAGCCGCAAGCTCTTAAGCGGCGAAATGGATGTGGAGCTAAATAATACGGGGGAGGAAGGCGTCAATCAGATGCGGGCGCTGTTGGGCCTGTGTACGCTGGTTACCAATGTCAATATCCCGAACCGGGGACAGATTTCCAATCTGCCGATGGATGCGGTAGTAGAAACCAATGCGGTGTTCCAGGCAGGAACCGTGACACCGGTGCTGGCAGGAGCCGTGCCCACTTCTATATATGGACAGATTGCCCGCATTGTATCGGTGCAGGAACAGGTGGTGGAGGCGGCTATGGAGCGGAATTTGGAAAAAGCCTTTGTGGCATTTCTCAATGATCCGCTTGTGACCATTTCTGCCGATGAGGCAAGAGAACTGTTTAACGAGATGGTGGAAAATACCAAGGATTACCTCACAGAATACATAAAATAAGAAATCAGCAAAAACCTTTGGGAAGGGCGGCCTCACATAGGGATTTATACGCGCCAAATCAATACTGCGTTAAAAAGCCATAGCAGGCGTCAGCCCTGCCATGGCTTTTTATCTTTTCTTGCCGAAAAACCTCTCGTTTTGGAGTGCTGCGCAGTTTTGAATAGAAGATTTTTGCTCACAAGAACATGCAGAGGACGCAGAAATACTGGATGTATTTCAAGGACGATGGATTTTCTGTGGGGAAAAAGATTCATTCAAAACCGTACAAATCCCTATGTGAGTCCGCCCAAAAACGAGGGTTTTTGCTTTTTTTACGAATGTTACAGGATTGTAAATTGACAAGCTTTGTCGAAATTGGTATAATCAATCTGTTTATGACTGAAAAGGGTGAGAGGAGAATACACACCATGGCGAAAGTCAAAAAAGTCATACTTAGAATATTGACAGCGATAATTACGGTCTGCTCTTTGGCTGCGCTTGCGGTGCTGGCGCTGAGCATTGCACTGACTTCCGGAAGCATGGAATCGGCATCCGGGATGAAAGCGGTGGATGTAGCCATTATGGACCGCTACGATATGTATATGACCAATCAGGTCAGTAACGCGCTGGACGGCGTTCTTGCCATTGAAAAGGTGTACTGGCTCAGCGACGCGGACCAGGTGGCCCCGGAGCCGGATCAAAGCAAATTCGGTGAGACCGAAGACCCGGCTGCCATGCAGGGCTTTCTGGACGCCGCGAAACCGCTGCTGAGCGGCCAGGATACTATTTTCAAAACGGATATGAAGCTGGCACCTAAGACCAAGGTGCTGTATTATCTGGACGATACCATTATGGTCATCACCTGGAAGCAGGTGATCAACAACTGCATGTATACCTTCAGCGAGGTAAAAATCGCCCATCCCAGCCAGTTCCGCCGTTTTCTGGCAGGCGGCAGCTTCGGCTCTCCCATCCAGCTGACAACCACAGAAATGGCGGCCAGTGTCAATGCGGTGGTAGCATCCAGCGGTGACTTTTACATGTTCCGCCGTCACGGTGTGATCGTATATGACGGCGTGGTGCAGCGCTGTGACAGCACGGCGGTAGAGACCTGCTATATCAATGACGAGGGCGATCTGATCTTCTCTCACAGGGGAGAACTGCCGGATATGGAAAGCGCGCAGAAGTTTGTGGATGAAAACAATATCCGGTTCAGCGTGGCCTTTGGCCCGATCCTGATCGAAAACGGCAAGCCCACCAGAATCGATTGGTATCTTCTGGGCGAGATCAAGGACGATTATTCCCGGGCGGCCCTGTGCCAGAAGGATAAGCTGCATTATCTGCTGGTGACGGCCAATACCGAATGGCCCTGCTCTGAGACTACCGATATTTACGGCTTCCAGAAAGCGCTGATGAATTACGGCTGCGATAAGGTTTATACCCTGGACGGTGGACAGACGGCGGTGATAGCTATGAATGACAAGCTGATCAACAAGGTGGTTTACGGCTATCAGCGTGATATCAGTGATATTATTTATTTCGCCACGGCGATCCCCGATGGAAATTAACAGTTTGTTTGGAGCGAAGCAAGTATGAAATGGATTGCGAAAATCATTGGCTTGATTTTTATTCTGGCAGCGGTTGCGGTTGCCGGGTTTGCCGCAGAGGTCACAAAAAATAATCTGGACAGTATTCCTGTATTGCTGGCCCCTGTAGAAGAAGCAGAGGCTCAGGCTCAGGCACTGATGGATGCTGTGGCAAGGGGTGACTATGCCACTGCGGAAAAACTGATTCTGGGAAATCCCAAGCTTGGTGTTGATCGTGACCCCGCGGATGCTGTGGGCGTCATGATCTGGAACGCTTTTGTGGAAAGCTACAGCTACGAAATGGTGGGCGACAGCTTTGCTACCGACTCCGGCATTGCCCAGAATGTCAAGGTCAGCTACCTGGACATCGGCAGTGTAACCAAGAATCTCCGGGAAAGATCTCAGATCCTTTTGGAGGCCCGTGTTGCCGAGGCAGAGGACGTGGATGAGATCTACGACGAGAATAACGAATATAAAGAAGAATTTGTTATGGAAGTGCTGAAAGACGCGGTGACGGATGCGCTGAAAGAGGACGCGCAGATGACAGGCGCGGAATTTACCTTGAATCTGGTTTACCGGGATGGAAACTGGGGCGTGGTGTCTGACAGTGCGTTACTGGCAGCAATTTCCGGCAACGTTGTCAAGTAAGGAGCGTATCATGTCGATTTTAAAGAAAATTGGCCTGTGGTTTCTGACACTGACAGTGGCAGCCGCCGGTATCGCGGTTACGGGCGCGTTGCTGCTGGCACTGCTGCAGATCGCCGGCGCGACCGAAGCCAATACACCGGCAGCGGTGGATGTGGCCATTATGGACCGCTATGATATGTACATAACCAACCAGATCAGCAGTGCGCTGGACGGTGTGCTGTCCATTGATAAGGTATATTGGCTCAGCGATGATGACAAGGTGGCACCGAAACCCAATCAGGCCTGCTACGGCACTGCTGACAGCGCTTCGGAGTTGGGCTGGCTGCTGGAAGCGGCTTCGGAGCTTCTGCAGGGGCAGGAGACCCTCTTTACCACCGATACGGTGATTGCCAATGGCTCTCAGATCCATTATTATCTGGACGAGACCATTCTGGTCATTGTATGGAAGCAGCCTCTGGAAAACAGCCTGTATACCATCAGTGAGATCAAACTGGCTCACCCCAGCCAGTTCCGCAGGTTCCTTTCCGGTGGCGCTTACGGCTCGGAAATGCAGCTGCTGTCCACCCAGATGGCCAGCAGTGTCAATGCGGTGCTTGCCTCCAGCGGTGACTTCTATGCCCACCGCCGCCATGGTGTTATCGTCTATGACGGCATTGTACAGCGGGTACACAGCAAATATCTGGAGACCTGCTATATCGATGATAAGGGCGATATGCTATTCAGCTACGCAGGGGAGCTTCCGGATGAGAAAAGCGCCCAGAAATTTGTAGATGACAACAATATCCGCTTCAGTGTGGCCTTTGGACCGGTGCTGGTGGAAAACGGTGTACCGAGACCCCACCACGAATACACGGATTATCTGATGGGTTCCGTTAACGGCGATTATTCCCGTATTGCCCTGTGCCAGCGGGATGATCTGCATTATTTCATTGCCATTGCCGGTCAGGATTCTTCCTATAACTGCTACCGGCTGATCACGCTGGCGGAATTCCAGAAGCATATCGTGGAATTTGGCTGCAAGATGGCCTACACAATGGATGGCGGACAGACCGCTACTATGGTTTTGAACGATCAACTGATGAACCGTCCCTCCTATGACAGCGAGCGGGATATCAGTGATATTATCTATTTCGCCACGGCGATACCGAACGGAGAGTAAGACAATGGATCGGATTGCGTTTATTATCGGAGAATCCTTTATCTTCTGGAGTCCCATTATTTTGGCTCTGGCGGCACTGGTGGCTGCCTGCCTGTTTATCGGTTTTTATCTGAGCCGTTCCTGCAACGGTATCGGTACCTTTATGGCCGTGCCTCTGGCATTTGTATTTTCCATGGTCATCAGCCGCTTTATTCATTGGTATTGCCGTACCGACAGCTATCCCAGCTTTGAAGCGGCTATGACGGACTATTCTTCCGGCGGTTATGCGCTGCTGGGTGTTGTGGTGGGTTGCATTCTGGCAGCCTGTGTGCTCCGGCTGATCCAGGTGGTGAAGAACCTGCCCGAAATGCTGGATTGCATGGCCCTTGCCGGCGCAGCCGGTATCTGTATCGGCCGCTGCAACAGCTTCTTCAACAGCTCTGACCGGGGCGATATCCTGGAAGGCATTACAACGCTGCCCATGGTATATCCTGTGACCAACAGTGTTACAGGTGCGGTGGAGTACCGGTTTGCTACCTTCGTGCTGCAGTCCGCTGTGGCAGGCGGTATCTTCGTAGTACTGCTGCTGTTCTGGCTGCTGATGAAGAAAAAGGGCAAGAGCGGCGATACGGGATTGATGTTTGCGCTGATGTACGGCGCTTCTCAAGCTATGTTTGACAGCACCCGGTATGACTCCTTGTATCTGCGCAGCAACGGCTTTGTCAGCCTGGTGCAGATCGCCGGTGCGGTTGCACTGGCCTTTGCTGTGGTGATGTTCTCTGTTCGGATGTGTAAGGCTCGTCGCTGGCATTGGTGGTATCTGGCCTTCTGGCTTCCTATTCTGGGCTTGCTGGGCGGCGCGGGCTACATGGAATACTATGTGCAGCGCCACGGAGACCAGGCACAGTTCGCCTATACGGTCATGAGCGGCTGTCTCATCGGTGTGATCTTGCTGGGCATCGTTATCTATGTTCTGGCGGTCACCGGAGAACATAACCATGTTCGGAAAGCTGCTTTTGAAGAAGAACTGCTGAAGCAGGCGGAATAAAAAGAAGGATCCGCCGAAGCTGTTACTGCTGAATAATGAAATAAAAGCATCTGCGGAAAGTGTTTTCTGCAGATGTTTTTTATGTCGGAATCCGTCAGTTTTTTCTCTAAATTGGTGCTTGCCCATTCACGTATTATCAAGGTATAATAAAAAAGAAAGTGGTGTTAAATGGAGGGTACATATGAAAATCTTGGATTTTGGTTCCTGCAATGTGGATTATGTATATGATGTAGAGCATATCGTGCAGCCGGGGGAAACTCTGGTTGCGGGCAAACTGTCCCGATTTCCGGGTGGAAAGGGACTGAATCAATCCATCGCCATTGCCAAAGCCGGTGCTGAAGTTTATTTGGCGGGTTGCGTCGGAGAGGATGACCCAATGCTCCGAACCATCCTGAAGCAGGCGGGTGTGGATATCAGTAACCTTTTGACGGTGCAGGAGCCTACCGGACAGGCCATTATTCAGGTGGATAAGAACGGCGAAAATTCCATCGTGATCTATCGTGGTGCCAATGGCGCGGTGACGGAAAGCTGCATTGATGAAGTGCTGGCCCGGTTTGACGCGGGCGATATTCTGCTGTTGCAGAACGAGGTCAGCAATCTGCATTATCTGGTTAAGAAAGCTTCTGCCAAAGGGATGAAGATCATTTTGAATCCGTCACCCTTTGAGGAAACCATCAGACAGATCGATTTGAATGATCTGTACTGTGTGATGCTCAATGAAACAGAAGCCATGCAATGGTGCGGCTCAACGCATCCCTACGATTTCCTGCTTTGGGCGAGAAAGGAATATCCCCATTTGCGGGCAGTGCTTACCCTTGGCAAAAAGGGGAGTATTTTCCTAAAGGACGGCGAGCTGTACAGACAGCAGGCCTACAAGGTAGCAGCGGTGGATACCACGGCGGCGGGAGATACCTTCACGGGATATTTTATAGCAGGCCTTTATAAGGGTATGGCAGAAGCAGAGATTCTGCGATATGCGTCCGCGGCCTCTGCTATTGCGGTTTCGCGAAAGGGTGCGGCATCTTCTGTTCCGTGCTGCCAAGAGGTGGAGGCGCTGATCGATACCATGCAGCCGGTAACCATTGACAGCCAGGCAGAGCGGGAAGAAATTGTGAAAAGCTATATTTCCGCCCATCTGGCAGATGTGAAGCTTGCGGATGTGGCAAGTCTTTTGGGATATCATGAAGACTATGCCGGCAAATGGATCCAAAAGAGTTTTGACAGAAGCTTTTCAGGGCTGCTCCAGAAGTACAGATGCCGCGCGGCAGCGGAATATCTGGAAAAAACCGAGCTGACAGTCGACGAGATCACCCAAAAAGTAGGCTACAGCAACGGCAGCTTTTTTAGAAAAATATTTGCCCAGTACTATCAAATGTCCCCTAAGGAATACCGGCAGAAGAAAAAAGCACGGTAACAGTTGCGGCAGCGTGAAAATTGTGGTATACTATCACGAGGCTGATAAATGAATAGTTCGTCTGCAAGCTGTTTATCAAGCCTTGCAGGCGAATTTTTTACGGCGGAGGTTTTGATATACCTGTAATGAGCACAAGGAAGAGGTGATGTAATGACGGATAGATTTGTATTACGATCAGACTTTAAACCTATGGGTGACCAGCCTGTGGCTATCAAGCAGTTGGTCTTCGGCGCGGAAAACGGCCTGCGGGAGCAGGTGCTTCTGGGTGTTACCGGCTCCGGCAAGACTTTTACCATGGCTTCCGTCATTGAAAAACTGAATCGCCCCACATTGGTACTGGCCCATAATAAGACCCTTGCGGCGCAGCTTTGTTCCGAATTCCGGGAGTTCTTTCCGGATAATGCGGTGGAGTATTTTATTAGTTATTATGATTACTACCAGCCGGAAGCTTATATTGCCCATACGGATACCTACATTGAAAAGGATGCTTCTGTCAATGAGGAGATCGACCGCCTGCGCCACAGCGCCACTTCCGCGCTGTTTGAGCGGCGGGATGTGATCGTGGTATCGTCCGTTAGCTGCCTGTACGGCTTGGGTGACCCTATCGACTATAAGAGCATGGTCATTTCTTTGCGGGTAGGCAACGAATACCCTCTGGACGCGGTGCTGCGCAAGCTCACGGAGATCCGTTATGAGCGCAATGACCTGGATTTTTCCAGAAATAAATTCCGCCTGCGGGGTGATACACTGGAAGTCTATCCCGCCTACTGGTCCGGAAGAGCCATCCGCATTGAGTTTTTTGGCGATGAGATCGACCGGATCTCTGAGATCAACGCGGTTTCGGGAATGGTGGAGCGGTATATCGACCATGTGGCCATCTATCCCGCTTCCCACTATGTGGCCTCCAGGGAAAAGCTCAGCCGCGCGATGGAAGAGATTCGCAGAGAATGCGATGAACAGGTGGCCTTTTTCCGTTCACAGGATAAGCTGCTGGAGGCGCAGAGAATTGCCCAAAGAACTGCCTATGATCTGGAAATGCTCACAGAGATCGGCTTCTGCAACGGTATTGAAAATTATTCCCGTGTCATTCAGGGCAGAGCGCCGGGAACACCGCCCACCACACTGCTGGATTATTTCCCCGATGATTTTCTGCTGTTCGTGGACGAAAGCCATGTGACGCTGCCTCAGTGCCGGGCCATGTATGCCGGTGACCGCAGCCGTAAGGACGCACTGGTCAATTACGGCTTCCGCCTGCCCTCGGCCTATGATAACCGGCCGCTGAACTTTGCGGAGTTTGACAGCAAGATCAACCAAGCCATTTATGTTTCCGCCACCCCCGCGGAATATGAGCAGACCCGCTCTGCCCAGACAGTGGAGCAGGTGATCCGTCCTACGGGCCTTTTAGACCCCATTGTGGAGGTAAGACCCATCGAAGGACAGATAGATGACCTAATAGGGGAGATCAATGCCCGTACAGCCAAGGAAGAACGGGTACTGGTGACGACGCTTACCAAGAAAATGGCCGAGGATCTGACGGTGTATCTGCAGCAGGCGGGCATTAAGGTGCGCTATATGCACTCGGATATCGGCGCTATGGAGCGAATGGAGATCATCCGGGACTTGCGCATGGCGAAATTTGATGTACTGGTTGGTATCAATTTGTTGCGTGAGGGTCTGGACTTGCCGGAGGTCAGTCTGGTGGCGATTCTGGATGCGGACAAGGAAGGCTTCTTGCGTAGTGAGACCAGCTTGATCCAAACCATTGGCCGTGCGGCACGAAACGCAGAGGGTAGAGTCATCATGTATGCGGACACCGTGACACGGTCTATGAAGATCGCTATGGACGAAACTGCCCGCCGACGTGAGATACAGGATGCCTATAACAAGGCCAACGGCATCGTTCCCAAAACCATCATCAAGTCGGTGCGTGACTTGATCGAGATATCCTCGCCCACTGCTGAACGGAAGGGCCGCAGCGGTATCAAGATGACCAAGGCAGAAAAGGAAAAGGAGATCGCCCGTCTGGAAAAGCAGATGAAGGAAGCTGCCCGCATGATGGAGTACGAATATGCGGCTATCCTGCGGGATCAGATCATCGAGCTTCGCGGGAATGGATTATAATACAGCAGACAAGGGCGCACTTCAATGAAGTGCGCCCTGAAATTATGCAGATAAATGATCGTTTATGCGGGCAGTGCCCGCCGCCAATTCATGCATGGTGCGGTACTAATCGTTACTTCCCTAACCCGCTTGGTATCGTTCTTGCGGCAATTTTCGATAGAATTCGTAGGGCGGGGCCTTGGTCCCGCCGCCAAAAGCGCGGTATTTCGGCGGGAGCAAGCCCCCGCCCTACAATATCCATCGTAAGATAAACGAT
>JAZURG010000072.1:0-4124 GCA_045606145.1 Faecousia sp. | reverse complement strand
GTCAGATCCTGCTTGGAAAACAGCGCCCCATCGATCGTGTTATCATCAATGGCCACATAGCTGCCTCCGTTTGCAAGGATGTTGGTCGAACCTTCGGCCAGGGTCACAAAGACCTTGTCTGCCTCAAGAACATACAGCGCTGCCGAGGTACCGCTTGTGATCTCCACGCCGTTGAGCACAAGCTGCGGCTTGGCATCATCCGGAACATCGACAATCAGCATGCCGTCACTGAGTGTACCGGATATCACATAGGTGGCTTCCTCTTTCATGATCACCGTAGAGCCGTTGATCTGCACACTGTCAGAGCTTGCGGTCGCGGAACTTCCGTTCAGCCGGATCTCAACGGTTTTCTCACCGTCATAATCCGTTTTGCTATCCCGGTCGGTGAACATTTTTTCATCGGATTGGGGCGCATCTGTTTCCGGCGGTACCGTGTTGGTATCTTCCCTGCCGTTTCCTGTTTCGGTCATCGAACTGCTGTCCGGCTGGGTGCCGCCCGGCTGTGCCTCATCGGCGCACCCTGCAAGCAAACCAAGCGAAAGGATCAGCGTCAAAAGAATCGACAGTATTTTCTTCATACGATCGCCTCCATTACAATTCTGTACCAACGGTTTCCTGCCTGGAAACGGCAATCTCCAGATTGCCGTTTCTGCAGCGAATCTGATCGATCATTTCTTTTTCACGGGAAGCATCGGCAAGCTCCACATTGTATGTAAGCTTAAACAGGCTTCCCATATTGGTGGTTTTCACGCGGACCAGTTCGTGGGAACGGGTATATGCTGCGAAGATATCTTCAAACACCCCGGTATAGTCCAGATCCTCCGGAATAGTAACCGTCAGGGTCTTGAAGGTTTCCGCGTTCTTTGCCGTACCGAAGGCCAATCGGTTGTAAAGCACGAATACCGCGCACATAACAGCCGTGAACAGCACCGAAAAGCCCAGATATCCCATACCGGCGATCAGACCGGCGCCCATTGCCAAAAACAGTGTGCAGATCTCTTTTGCTGTGCCGGGCACAGAGCGGAACCGGACAAGACTGAACGAGCCTGCCTCCGCCACACCGGTTCCCACATTGCCGTTGACCAGCATGATCACCACGCATACCACCGCAGGCAGCAGCGCCAGGGTGATCACAAAACTTTTGGTATAGCGGGTGCGGTACATATAGGCAAAGGCCATAACAAGGCCCAGAGCAAGAGAAAAACCAAGGCACAGCATAAAATCCGTAACGCTGATCACAGCGGTCAGATCCGAATCAAACAGTCCTTTGAATAAATTCTCAATCATTTGTTGTTACCTCCGGCATAAAAAATTTGTTTCTGGAAAAATCTGCGTTCTGTAAGCTGTTCCGTATTTGGAAAAAGATGTTTTGTAGATCTTCTCATTTGACAGCACCCGGATCATCCACAGGGGGATTCCTCCGCTGCATTTAATTTCCATCAATACCTTTCCGGGGGGAAGGATCGGAGCTCCGTAAATGTCAGACCCCAGGGACAGATCTTCCTGCCTGAAGAGGATGGTATCGTCAAAGGTTACGCGAAAATCGCTTCCGTCATTTGCGTAGTAGGCTTCCCGCTCATAGGAAAGGAAAACGGTTGGATGCAGCGTGCCGTAGTGGGACAGGACATAGTCGATTTCATTTGCGATCTGCGTGTGCTGACCGCAATGCTTTTCTCCCGAAAGCCATGCTGTGGCATCCCGGTTCGTCAGCGCGATCCTGCGTTTGTAAACCACCGACTTGTATTTCTTCTTTAGTTCCACAAACACAGTGCTGTCAGCGCCTGCCCGGCAGTAACTGCGGATCCGGAGTTTTTCCTTGTACACCGGCTTTTCGATGGACCGGCGGATAAGCAGGTAGGTATCTGTATCGTAATAAAGGTTGCGGATGGCGGTCCGGCCGTATTTGTCGAGTGTCATGTAAGGCTCCATGGACGCAAGCACCGTTTCTTTTTGCTCTGCCGTCAGCAGGTATTTTAATTCGTATCGTTTAAATACGGTTTGAACTGCCATAAAGAAACCTCCTGTACTATGCTGCGCACATTGTACAGGAGGTTTCTTGAAGTTTTATTGAAGTCACGAAATATTTACTTTTCTCTCATCACAGGGAGGCTTACCCGGAATTCTACCAGGCCGTTATGGCAAAACACCTGGATCGTTCCCCGGTGGGCATCTACAATTGCCTTGGCAATGGCAAGACCCAGACCGTAGTGGCTGTCCGCACTGTTGCGGGCAGCATCCACCCGGTAGAAACGCTCAAATAACTGCTCCCGATGCTTCGGGTCAATCTCATCGCCATTGTTGATCACAGAAAGCGCTGCCTTTCCGTGTTCCCTGTTCAGCATCAACCGCACTGCTCCGTCAGCCTTGCTGTGTTGAATCGCGTTGTCCAGCAAAATGGAGACAAGCTGTTTCAACTGGCTGCTGTTTCCAACAACAGTCAGCCCGGCTGTAATACTGCTGTGCAGCGCCAGCCCTTTTTCAAACGCAACACTTTCAAACGGAAGTGATTCCCCGGCCACCAGGCGACTCAGGTCAATGTGCTCCATCTGAGGCGTCACATTCTCCGTCCTGGCCAGTTCCAAAAGCTGACTCACCAGCACCCCCATCCGCTCGTTTTCGTACTGTATGTTGGCAAGCCATTGATTGTCGCCGATCTCGCGGGACAGCAGTTCGGCATTGGCACTGACTACAGATACGGGTGTTTTCAGTTCGTGACCGGCATCGGAAATGAATTGCCTTTGTTTCTGATAGCTTTCTTCCAGAGGGGCAACGATCTTCCTTGCAAGGTATACCGACAGGAAGAAAAACAGCACCAACGCTATTCCTCCAAAAATCAGCGTGTAGCGGAACAGGGTCATCGCGCTTTCATTTACAACGGTGTTGTCATTGAAAACGACAAGGATATAGCCGTTCTTATCCATCATGAGAAACGTCAGATTATTCTCCTTGCCGGTCTTCTCTCCGTCCCTGACAACCCGTCTTGCCAACAGTTCCAAATCGTCGTTGGTATGAACCGTCGGAGGTTCGTTCTGAATATCAAGGATTTCGCCGTCATAGGAAATCGCCACGGTATAGAAAGTTGACAGCCGGAACTTGGGAGATTCCGGGTCAAAACCGGGTTGGTCTCCGTGATCTCCATCCGGAAAGGGTCTGTCCGGCCGCATCATGTTCTGAAAGGGTTGCGGAAGCGTATACATCTGCGCATGGGTCTGCAGCATCTGTTCATTTTGTTTTTTCATCTCGAAATAGCTGGAAGCATAGATCACGCCCAGAGTTCCGACCCACAAAAGCACCAGAACGGACATGATGGAGGCAACGATTTTCCTTCGTGATTTCTTAAACATCGCCGCACCTCAGTTCATAGCCGATACCTCTGACTGCCTTGATTTCGGTTCTTGCCTCCACAAAGGCCAGCTTCTTGCGGGTAAAAGACATATACACTTCTACATTATTGTATTCTGCCTCGCTCTCAAAACCCCAGATCTTCACCGCCAGCTGTTCCCTTGTAAGAACCTGACCGCCGTTTGCAATCAGGTATTCAAGAATATGGTATTCCTTTTCGCTGAGCCGTACACTTTGACCGTTTCTGTTGCAGGACAGGGTGAGTGTACTCGTGTCGAGAGTAATATCCCCGTAGGATAATATACCGTCCGCTGCGCCAAGAGTCCGCCTGCCCAGGGCCCGCAATCTCGCCAGCAGTTCTCTGGTCATAAAAGGCTTGGTTAAGTAATCGTCTGCGCCACTGTCAAGGCCGGTCACCTTGTCATCCAGCTCCGCTTTGGCCGTGAGCATCAGGATCGGCGTCACAATGCCTTTGCTGCGGGCCGTTTTCGCGATCTCATAGCCGTTCATTCCGGGCAGCATCACATCCAGAATCACAATATCATAGATATTACTCTCGATGGCCGCCAAACCCTCCGGACCGTTGGCGTAGTGATCCACTTCATACTTTTCAAGACGCAGGATCTCACACAGCGCCTGCGCCATTCTTTTTTCATCTTCCACCAGCAGGATCCGCACGCAACCACCTCCAATCATATTGATTATATCACAAAACATTGAAATATGATTGAAGAAAAAGCTGAAAGTTTCTTTTCCAAATGGCAGACGGTATAGGACTCGAT
>JAZURG010000071.1:0-13430 GCA_045606145.1 Faecousia sp. | reverse complement strand
CTTTATCTACGTTACCCACGACCAGACCGAGGCTATGACTCTGGGCGACCGTATCGTCATCATGAAGGACGGCTTCATCCAGCAGATCGGCACTCCTCAGCAGGTCTTCAACCATCCCTATAACCTGTTCGTTGCCGGCTTCATCGGCGCTCCCCAGATGAACTTCTTCGATGCCAAGCTGAATAAGGTAGACGGCAAGTACTCCGTCACTCTGGGCAACTACACCGTCGAACTGTCTGATGAGAAGCAGGCTAAGCTGGTTGCCAACAATGTCGAGGCTCAGGAAATCACTCTGGGTGTCCGTCCCGAGCATATCGGCCTGGCTGACAGCGGTGTTCCCGCTAAGATCGACGTCAACGAAATGATGGGTTCCTCCATCCACCTGCACGTCAACGCCAGCGGCAAGGACGTTGTTATCGTGGTTTCTACCATGAATATGTCCGCTGCCGAAGTTTCCGCTCTGTCCATGGGCACTGCTGTGAACTTCGCTTTCGGCGGCAATGTCTGCCATGTCTTCAGCAAGGAGACCGGCATCAACCTGGAAGCTTAATTCTTACAAGCTACATAAAGGGCCTGCCCATCCGGGCAGGCTCTTTTTTGCGTTCTATCCAACACCAGTGCAGTAAATGAGCGTTTAGCGTAGCAGTGATGCTGCGCAGTTGAGAGTTGAAAGTTGAGAGTTGAAAGTTATTGTGTCGGCTTCGCCGAATGTTTTAATCATTTGCTTTAGCAAATACCATAATTCTCAACTCTCAACTCATAACTCGCAACTACGCTGATAGGCGTGTAAACGATCATTTATTCTATGCCCTACGCACAATCTGCGCAGTGGCAGCAGAATTATCCGGAAGGCGTCATTGTACCATTACAAAATAGTTTCGTAAGTTTCGTAAGTATTTTTGCCGGGATTCTTTTAGAATTCCGGTAAAAATACTTGACAAAAAACAGAAATTATTGTAATCTAAGGTCTACAATGACCAAATTAGATTGTATTTTAAAACTGTGGCTTCGAAACAAAACGAAACACAAATGTAACAAAATCGAACCGTCATCCATAAACTGATGATGTTCCCCCCTCAAAGGAGCTTACTGTGATGCGCCAATCCGGTGTGCTGATGCACATTACATCCCTGCCTGGGCCATATGGTGTAGGTACCATGGGCAAACATGCCTATGCTTTTATAGATTTTCTCAAAGCCGCGGGCCAGAGCCAATGGCAGCTTCTGCCTTTGACGCCTACAGGCTTCGGTAACTCTCCCTATCAATCCTGCTCCACCTTTGCGGGCAACCCCTATCTTATTGATCTGGAACTGCTGGTGGAAGAAAACCTGCTGACCCGGCAGGAGCTGGACGCTGTGAACTGGGGCAGCGACGAAACCCGTGTGGACTTCGGCGCTCTGTATGAAAATAAACTGAATATCCTGCGCAAGGCATTTCAGCGTCACGGTCACACCGAAGATTTTGCCCGCTTCAAAGGGGAAAACCATTGGTGGCTTCCGGGATATGGGGCCTTTATGGTTTTAAAGGAGCACTTCTGTGGAGCGCCCTGGTATCAGTGGCCGGAGGAACTGAAGCAGCGCAAGGTGCCCGTCATCGACGCGGCGGTGAAAATCGCCGGCTATGAAGGCTACCAGTTCCACTGCTTTGTGCAGTACCTGTTTTATCGGCAGTGGGAAGCGCTGCGGGCGTATGCCCACCGAAACGGCATTTCCATCATCGGTGATGTGCCTATCTACGTTCCCTACGACTCGGTGGAGGTATGGTCTGATCCGGAACTGTTCCAGCTTGACGCGCAGTTAGCCCCCACGGATGTTGCCGGTGTTCCTCCCGACAGCTTCACCGCCGACGGCCAGCTTTGGGGCAACCCTCTGTACCGCTGGGAGGCCCATAAAAAAGACGGCTACAGTTGGTGGCTGCGCCGGATGGAAGCCGCCGGAAAGCTCTATGACACCGTCCGCTTTGATCACTTCCGTGGTTTGGAAAGCTACTGGGCCGTACCTTATGGCGATGCCACTGCCCGTTACGGCCGGTGGGTCAAGGGGCCGGGCAGTGAGCTGATCGAAGCCATCCAAAAGAAGCTGCCGCAGCTGCGGCTCATCGCCGAGGATCTGGGATATCTGACAGAGGAAGTGCTGACCGTGCGTGACAGCGCCGGCCTGCCCGGTATGAAGATTCTGGAATTTGCCTTTGACTCCCGGGAGCCTTCCGATTATCTGCCCCACACCTACACCCGCAATGCGGTGTGCTACACCGGAACCCATGACAATATGACCATGCAGCAGTGGTTTGACACCTGTTCTCCCGATGCCAGGGCCTATGCCATGGAGTACATGAACCTCAGTGAGCGGGAAGGCCTGGTCTGGGGCGCTGTTCGCACCTGTATGAGCTGCGTCTGCGACACCTGCATTCTGCCTATGCAGGACCTGCTGGCTTTGGGCGGCGAAGCGAGAATGAATTTTCCCGGAACATTGTCCGATAATAACTGGACATGGCGGATAAAAGATGATATAATCACGAAAGACTTGGCCCAAAAGCTCTATAAGCTCACCGCTTTGTACGGCAGATTGGGAAATCAAAAAGAAGCTGACAGTTTTTGACTGTTTGAATAGAAGATTGGAGAAATTGAAATGACTTATAATTGTCTGAATATCGTGAAGTGGACCGAAGCACAGCTGAAGTACACCTACGACGTATCCCTGCGTGAAGCTTCTCCCCAGGAGCTTCATGAGGCACTGGGCCAGGCCGTGATGATGGCCATCAGTGACACATGGAGCAAGTGCAAGAAGACCCGTGAGCATCAGCGCAAGGCTTACTATATTTCTGCTGAATACCTGGTTGGCCGTCTGGTCTATTCCAACCTGTACAATCTGGGCATTTTGGACGAGATGAAGCAGCTCTTTGCCGAGCGTGGTGTGGATCTGGCTGTTTTGGAGGACATCGAGGATGCCGCTCTGGGTAACGGCGGTCTGGGCCGTTTGGCAGCCTGCTTCCTGGACTCTGCCGCTTCCATCAATGTGCCTCTCAGTGGCTACGGTCTGCGTTACAAGTTCGGCCTGTTCAAGCAGAGCTTCGACAGTAACGGCAGCCAGAAGGAAAATTCCGACGATTGGTCCAAGTTCGGTGACCCCTGGTCCTATCGCCGTTACAACCACACCGTGAAGGTTTCCTTCCCCGACCATACCGTTCTGGCCGTTCCTTACGACGTTCCTGTTATCGGCTACGGCACCGACAATGTGGGTACCCTGCGTCTGTGGCAGTGCGAGGCTGAGGAAGAACTGGACTTCAATGCTTTCAACGATCAGGACTACCTGCGGGCATTGACCCAGAAGAACAAGGCTGAGGATATCACCCGTGTTCTGTACCCCAACGACTCCACCTGGGAAGGCAAGCGCCTGCGCATCAAGCAGCAGTACGTGCTGTCCTCCGCATCCTTGCAGGATATGATGCGTGTCTATAAGAATGTCCATGGTAAGGATCTGAGCCACTTCGCTGAGTACTATGCGGTGCAGCTCAATGATACCCACCCTGCCATGTCCATCCCTGAGCTGATCCGCCTGCTGATGAAGGAAGGCATGGACTTTGAGCAGAGCTTTGCCATCGCTCAGAAAACCTTCTCCTATACCAACCATACCGTTATGGGTGAGGCTCTGGAAAAGTGGCCACTGGACCTGCTGGGCAGCGTCGTTCCCGAGATCGTGGAGATCATCTGCCGCATTGATGCCAAGCTGAAGTCTGAGCACCCCAACCTGTTCATCGTCAAGGATAATACCGCCCACATGGCCAACCTCAGTGTCTACGTTGGTACCTATGTCAACGGCGTTGCAGAGATCCACTCTCAGATTCTGAAGGACGATTGCTTCAAGGAATGGTATCATGTCTTCCCCGAACGCTTCCAGAACAAGACCAACGGCGTGACGCCCCGCCGCTGGATGGGCCTGTGCAATCCCGAACTGACCCAGATGATCAAGTACCGGGTAGGCGGCGACTTCCTGAATGATCTGGATCGCTTGTCCAAGCTGAAGCCCATGATCGACGATGATATGGTTCGCCAGTTCAATGCCATCAAGCGCCAGAAGAAGGAGCAGCTTTGCAAGGTCGTTGCCGAGAAGGAAGGCATCCAGCTGAACCCCGACTTCATGTTTGATGTACAGGTCAAGCGCCTGCACGAGTACAAGCGCCAGTTGCTCAACGCTTTGAGCATCGTGGATATCTACTTCCGTCTGAAGGACGGCAGCATGAAGGATTTCACTCCCACTGTTTATCTGTTCGGTGCCAAGTCTGCCCCCGGCTATGCCCGCGCCAAGGCGATCATCCGCTATATTAACCGCATTGCCAAGATGATCAACAACGACCCCGCTGTGAGCGACAAGCTGAAGGTTGTCTTCGTTCAGAACTATAACTGCTCCTATGCCGAGCATATCATTCCCGCAGCCGATGTTTCCGAGCAGATCTCTCCTGCCGGTACTGAGGCTTCCGGCACCGGTAACATGAAGCTGATGCTCAACGGTGCTGTGACTCTGGGTACTCTGGACGGTGCCAATGTGGAGATCGTCAAGGAAGCCGGTATGGAAAACAACTATATCTTCGGCCACACCGTCGAGCAGATCAATGCCGCCAAGGACAGCTACCGCGCCCGGGGCATCTACGAGATCAACGACCGTCTGCGCCGTGCCATCGACACTCTGGTTGACGGCACCGTGCCCACCGATGACGACCAGAGAGACCTGTTCCACGCTCTGCTGGACGGCACTCACTGGCACAAGGCTGACCATTACTTCCTGTTGCTGGACTACGCGTCCTACATGGATGCCAAGCTCCAGGCCAACCGGGACTATGCTGACCGTCTGGACTTCGGCCGTAAGTGCCTGATGAATATCGCCAGCGGCGGTAAGTTCTCCTCTGACCGCACCATCCGCCAGTATGCGGAAGAGATCTGGCACATCGAGCCTGTGCAGTACTAATGACAAAAAAGCACCCTGTGTCAGCAGGGTGCTTTTTGTAGAAAGAAGCCGGCGCTTCAGCGCCGGCTTTGGTTTATCTCTGGTATTCGAAAACAAAATCGTAGATATCCACGGTGTCGCCGTCTTCAATACCCATTTCCTCCAGCCGCTTGAATAAGCCGCACTTGTGAAGCAGAGTATCGAAATAGTTCCGGGATTCGTAATCGTCGAAATTGATATTGACGATGAGCCGCTCCAGCCATGTGCCGGTGATCAGCCAGGTGTTGCCCAGATGCTCGATGACCAGCTCGGTGGGATCGCCGGCTTCTACGGTGGGTGCCACATACTCCGGCTCGTAGATGGTAACGGGGGGCAGGGTCCGCAGCTTTTCAGCTACAACACGCATCAGATTCCGAGTACCCTGGGTAGTGCCGGCACTGATCTCGTATACCTCAATGCCCAGCTCCTCACAGTGGGCCTTCAGCCGCTGCAGATTGTCGGAGTCCGGCATCATCAGATCCGTCTTGTTAGCAGCTACGATCATGGGGCGGTTGCTCAGGTCAACACTGTAGTCATGCAGCTCAGCGCAGATGGCGTCAAAATCCACCACGGGATCCCGGTCTTCACTGCCGGAAACATCCACCACATGCACAAGCAGACGGCAGCGGTCGATGTGGCGCAGGAAGTCGTGACCAAGACCGGCACCTTCGGCAGCGCCTTCGATAATGCCGGGAATATCCGCCATGACGAAGGACACACCTTCCTCCACGTAGATGACACCCAGATTGGGGAACAGGGTAGTGAAGTGGTAGTTGGCGATCTTGGGACGGGCATTGGAGGTAACACTCAACAGGGTGGACTTGCCCACGTTGGGGAAGCCGACCAGACCCACATCGGCCAGCAGCTTCAGCTCCAGGATCACATCCCGCTCTTCACCCTTCAGGCCCGCTTTGGCAAACCGGGGTGCCTGCCGGGTGGGGGTAGCGAAGTGGGAGTTGCCCCAGCCGCCTCTGCCGCCCTTGGCAATGACAAAATCCTCACCGGTGGACATATCCACGATGATCTGGTTGCTTTCGGCATCTCTTACAACAGTGCCTCTGGGGACTTCAATGATCAGATTCTCGCCCCGCTTGCCACTCATCCGCTTGCCTGCACCGTTGGCACCGCACTGGGCGGAGTACTTGCGCTTGTAGCGGAAATCCAGCAGGGTAGAGAGGTTGTCGTTGACGTGCAGGATAACACTGCCGCCATGACCACCGTCACCACCATCGGGACCACCGGAGGCCACATATTTCTCTCGGTGAAAGGCGACGGCACCGTCGCCGCCACGGCCACCGATGACCGTGATTCTAACTTTATCGACAAACATAAAAAATCCTCCTTTGTGAGGTCGGTTGTGGTATCATAAATGATCATTTATCGTAATTAGGAATTAGAAATGAGGAATTAGGAATTAAGGATTTATCATGTAAGACAGTGCAATTCCTAACTCCTAATTCCTAAATCCTAATTTGGCCCTTAGGCCGCTAAACGATCATTTATCGTACTACAGATAACCCGATAAAAGAGGGCTGTCGCAATGTTAGTTTGCAACAGCCCTTCGATAACTATGCGCTTAATTACTGTGCAGCGTACACGGAGCACTGCCGGCGATCCTTGCCCTTGCGCTCGAACTTGACGGTACCGTCAATCAGAGCAAAAAGGGTGTCGTCGCTGCCGATGCCAACGTTGACACCGGGATGGATGTGAGTGCCTCTCTGGCGAACCAGGATGTTGCCGGCCAGAACGAACTGACCGTCAGCGCGCTTCACGCCCAGGCGCTTAGCCTCGGAATCACGGCCGTTCTTAGTGGAACCGCCGCCCTTGTGGTGAGCGAAGAACTGAATACCAATCTTCAGCATGGTGTTACACCTCCAAAACTTCGATATAATCTGGATAATCTTCCCGCAGGCCGATCAGCGTCAGCATCATACCGGAGAGAACTGCCTGAACAGATTCCTCTTCGTCGCAGGAAGCGGGGAGGGTCAGAGTGATACGAGCCTGCTCGTCCTTGACCCGGACCTTGGCCTTTGCGCCGCACACATCATTGATGGTGGCTTCGGCCATGGTTACGACAGCGGAGATCGCGGCGCAGACAATGTCCTGACCCGCTTCAGCATAACCGCTGTGACCGGAGATGGAGAATCCGGTGATTCTGTCATTCTCGGTAAAAAATTCGCATCTAGTCATAATTACAGTGCGATCTTGGTGATTTCCACCTTGGTGTAGGGCTGACGATGGCCCTGCTTCTTCTTCTCGCCCTTCTTGGCCTTGTACTTGAAGACAGTGATCTTCTTAGCCTTGCCGGTCTTAACGACCTTAGCCTCGACAGCAGCACCCTCAACAACGGGAGCGCCGATCTTGGAGTTTTCACCGTCCAGGACAGCCAGAACCTGGTCGAACTTCACGGTAGCTTCTGCCTCAGCCTCCAGCTTCTCGATGTACAGAACATCGCCCTCGGCTACGGTATACTGCTTGCCACCGGTCACGATAACAGCTTTCATTTCTTTTTCACCTACTTTATATTATGCAGACTCGCTCTGAAGGCGGGTGCGTTTGGGCGCACCAACTTGAGCCCATTCGATGCGGCTCGCCTATTTTACCATGGCCCCATGGAAAAGTCAAGAACTTTTCGCAACTTTTTCTTGCGTTTTCTGCGGGATTTTGCTATACTGGGCAGCATGAAAGAGAAGATTCTGTGAAAAGCTATTGGTGGTGGTGAGGCCTGTGAAAACTAAGCACTGGATATTTCTGCTGGGCAGTGTTGTTGTGATCTGTCTGGCGCTGAGCGTTGCGTTTCTGGGCGGCGCCGACGCGGACTTCGCTGAGGTTTATTCCGATGGAAAGCTGCTTTACACACTGGACTTGCGCATCGACCAGGAAAAAACGGTGCAAAGTGATTTTGGCACCAATGTGATCACCGTCCGGGATGGTAAGATCGCCGTGACCCATGCCGATTGTCCCGATGGCTATTGCATGAAACGGGGATTCTGCAGCGGCGGTGCGGAAATCGTGTGCCTGCCCAACCGGGTAATCATTCGATTTCAGGGACAACAGGAGATCGACGCGGCGGCAGGATAAAATATTTTGGAATTTATCGAAAAAAGACTTGACAAATGTACCCTTTATAGCTATAATGTGTCCTGCGCCTGGACGATTAGCTCAGCTGGCTAGAGCATCCGCTTGACGTGCGGAAGGTCATAGGTTCGAGTCCTATATCGTCCACCAAAAAGAAAACCCATCCAAGCGGATGGGTTTTTCTTTTTTTGGTATGGTATCAAAGACATTACATATTGATGTATCTAGAGAATCTGACCGTCTTCTGAGGTTTGAGTTTAATATATTTATTACTATGGTAAAATCTTAGATGGACGCAAATAGAAACACTTGTAATGCAATCTTACCGCGATTTTTGAGCCGCTTATAGGCATATTCCGACCTTTGACATAAAAACTAGTGGCAGAAATGAAAAGTCAATGTATAATAAAGACAGTTCAGAGGAACGCGGAAAGAAAGGGGCTGAAGATGTGAAAATCAAAGTGGAATCGGCGGAATTGCCGGAAACCGAGATCATCATTCGCGGCGATGTGACAAGCGAAGAAGTGGTTTCGCTTCTGCAGCTGCTGAAAAAGCGAAACAGCGGAAAATTGATCCTCTACAAGGAGGAAGAACAGTATATTGTTGATGCCGACGAAATTGTATTTATTGAAGTCAGCGGCAGTAAGGTGTATGCCTATACCAAACAGGATACTTACGAAGCAAAGCAGAAACTCTATGAGATCAAGGAATCCCTTGGCGGCAGAGCCTTTGTGCAGATCAACAAAAGTGTCATCGTCAACATCAACTGCGTCAAGTCCATCCAGGCGGAGTTCAGCGGCAATTATCGCTGCAAGCTGAAAAACCGTAAGGAGAGCCTGACCATCTCCCGCAAATATTTCAAGGAATTTAAGGATCAGATTTAAGGAGGTACGGTGTATGAAGAAATATGTTTTGAATGCCATCATCGGAATGGGCTTTGGTTTTCCCATTACATTGCTGTGCATGATCTTGATTGGTGGCTATAATGCGGTTATGAAAGAATTCTTGGTATGGATGGCAGCATCCGCCCTGTATGGTGTGCTGTCTACAATTATGGATGAAAAGAAGTTTGATATGCCCATGCCGGTTTCTCTCGGTCTGCACTTCTTCGGGTGCGTTGCCATCACGATGGGAGCCGCATTGCTCTGTGGCTATGTCACCTCCATTGCGGATGTACTGCCGATTCTCGTTCCCGCGATCGTTATTTATATAGCGGTTTACTTTATCTGCTTCCTGCTGATGAAGCAAAATGAACGGGAAATTAACAAAGCGCTGGAAGAAAAATAAAAGATAAAAGGCAGCCCGGAACCGGTTCGTGATCGTCACGCTTCCGATTCCGGGTTTTCTTGTTTCTCCACGGGTTTCCGCTTTACAATTAGAAACTATAACTGCCATAATAACGATGAAAGCAAATAAAATAAAAAAGCGCAACATCTATATTGAAAAAGCAGGAAAATATTGTATACTTATAATAAGGCGAATATCGGCTCCGTTGGTACAGCCTGTAAGATACAAAAAGAAATAGGCTCACCTTCAAAAAGGAATTGAGTGAAACAAAGTTAGGAGAACTGAAGATGTATATTCCTGAAAACGATGCAATCCTCAATGAGGTAATTGCCGCTTATGATTTCCCCGCGACACTGCTGGGTGCCGTCCGTTACGGAAGCGGCCATATCAACGATACCTTCTGTCTGGTTTGCCAGCCCCAGGAGGGCAAGGCCATCCGTTTCATCCTGCAGGGCCTGTCTGTGGCAGCATTCCCCCGTCAGGACGAGCTGATGGAAAACTTCATAGGTGTTACCTCTCACCTGCGAAAGAAGATCGAAGCCGCAGGCGGCGATGTGATGCGTGAGACACTGAATCTGGTCTACACCCGTGACAACAAGCCTTACTACACCGACTCCACCGGCAAGGCGTGGCGCCTGATGCCTTATGTGGAAGGCACTGTGTGCCTGCAGAAGGCGACACCCGATCTGTTTGAGGCTTCTGCCCGTGCCTTTGGCCGGTTCCAGTGGCTGCTGGCGGACTATCCTGCCGAGACGCTCCATGAGCCCATCGTGAACTTCCATAACACCGAAGACCGCTTTGCCAAATTCCTGGCCGCACTGGAAGCTGACAAGCTGGGCAGAAGCGCGAAGGTGGCTGCAGAGATTCAGTTTGTTATGGACCGTAAGGCCGATTGCTCCGTTGCGCTGAACGCGCTGCGGGAAGGCAAGCTGCCTCTGCGTGTTACCCATAACGATACCAAGCTGAATAATGTTCTCATCGATGAAAAGACCCAGGAAGGTGTTTGCGTCATCGACCTGGACACCACCATGCCCGGCCTTTCCATTTATGACTTCGGTGATTCCATCCGCTTCGGTGCCAACCACAGCGCGGAGGATGAAAAGGATCTAAGCAAGGTCAACTTTGATATCGAGCTGTACAAGCGTTATACCCGTGGCTTCCTGGAAGGCGCAAGGGGCGGTCTCACGGAAGCTGAGCTGGATTACCTGCCCTGGGGCGCAAAGCTGATGACCCTGGAGTGCGGCATCCGCTTCCTGACCGACTATCTGGACGGCGACAACTATTTCCACATCCGCTATCCCGAACAGAATCTTGACCGCTGCCGTACCCAGTTTAAGCTGGTTGCCGACATGGAAGATCAGTGGGATGAAATGCATAAAATCGTAAAGGAGATCGCGAAATGAAAGTTTTGGTTACCGGCGGCGCCGGTTACATCGGCAGCCACACCTGTGTGGAGCTGATCGAGGCAGGTCATGAGCCTGTGGTCATTGATAATCTGGTGAACTCCAATCCTGAGAGCTTGAACCGTGTGAAGACCATCACCGGTAAGGAAGTGCCCTTCTACCAGGGCGATGTCCGTGACGAGGCTCTGCTGAACACCATTTTCTCTGAGCATGATATCCAGTGTGTCATTCACTTCGCAGGCCTGAAGGCAGTGGGTGAGTCCGTTGCCAAGCCACTGGAGTACTATGAAAACAACCTGTGCTCCACCATGACGTTGTGCCGTGTCATGGGCAAGTGGGATGTCAAGCGGATCGTGTTCTCTTCTTCCGCAACGGTTTACTCCGGCGACAACGAGATGCCTTTGCGTGAGACCTCCAAGACTGGTAACTGCACCAATCCCTATGGTTGGACCAAGTACATGTGTGAGCAGATCCTCCGGGATCTGACCATTGCCGATCCCGAGTGGTCTGTTGTATTGCTGCGCTACTTCAACCCCGTGGGTGCCCATGAGAGCGGTCTCATCGGAGAGCATCCCAACGGCATCCCCAATAATCTGATGCCCTTCATTTCCCAGACCGCCATCGGTAAGCGCCACCATCTGAATGTGTTCGGTAACGACTACGATACCCACGACGGTACCGGTGTCCGTGACTACATCCATGTGGTAGACCTGGCCAAGGGCCATGTGGCTGCCATTTCCCATCTGATGGAAAACAAGGGCGAGAGTGTATTCAATCTGGGTACCGGCACCGGCTACTCCGTGCTGGATATGGTCAAGGCCTTTGAAACCGCCAACAACATCCCTGTACCTTATGAGATCGCTCCCCGCCGTCCCGGTGATCTGGCTACCTGCTACGCAGACCCCGCAAAGAGCGCGGAGATTCTGGGCTGGAAGGCTACCAAGGATCAGACCGATATGTGCCGTGACACCTGGAACTGGCAGAGCAAGAACCCCAACGGCTACGATAAGTAATAAAACGGGAGGAAATACAAATGCAATATTTGGGCATTGAATATCAGATTAAACACGCTCCCAAGCTGGACCCGACCTTCATTCCTTTCGGTGTGTGGCGCGCGGCTTACCTGAAGAATGCAAAGCAGCCCATCGCCATCGCTGTTGAGCGTGACAAGGGCCGTGTTTCTGTGCATAAGACCTTTATCCATGGCACTGCCGAGATGGCGGAAGCTGACTACCGGTATGTGGAGCGCTATGTGAAGTTCCTGCTGTGGTCCAACGGCGGCTTCCGTGTGACCGTTTGCGGCTGCTCTGATCTGACGCAGCGTCTGCAGAAGGCTTATACTGCAGAGGGGGCGCGCCAGTTCGATTGCATGTTCTTCCAGCAGGTTTACGAGCGCAAGCTGGAGATCGTTGACCTGCCCCTGGAGCAGTGTCCCGAGGTTAACGAGATCGCCCAGCCTATGGGCGGCAACATGGACGGCTGCCGTATCGGCTTTGACGCAGGCGGATCTGACCGTAAGGTTTCCGCTGTCATTGACGGTGAGTGCGTCTATTCCGAGGAAGTGCTGTGGTTCCCCAAGCTGAACGAGGATCCCAACTACCAGTACCAGGAAATCCTGACCGCTTTCCGCACCGCCGCCTCCAAGATGCCCAGAGTAGATGCCATCGGTGTCTCCTCCGCAGGCGTAATGATCGGTAATGCCCCCATGGTTTCCAGTATCTTCTATAAGGTTCCCAGAAGCCAATGGGATTTTGTTAAGACCGTCTTTGACCGTGCGGCGGCTGAAATTGACCCCAATATCCCCATTCTGGTCGCCAACGACGGTGACGTTTCCGCACTGGCCGGTGCTATCGGTCTGGGCAAGGGCAATCTGATGGGACTGGCAATGGGTACTTCCGAGGCCGTGGGCTATGTTGATAAGGACCAGAATGTTCTGGGTTGGATCAACGAGCTGGCCTTCGCCCCTGTTGACCTGCAGGAAGGCGCTATGCAGGACGAGTGGTCCACCGACTTCGGTGTTGGCTGCAAATACTTCAGCCAGGACGCTGTCATCAAGCTGGCGCCCTGGGCAGGTATTGAAATTCCTGAGGACCTGTCTTTGGCTCAGAAGCTGAAGTTCGTCCAGGGCCTGATGGAAGAAGATGATGCGCGCGCCGCAGCGATCTTCGAGACCATCGGCGCTTATCTGGCTTACACCACTGTCCTGTACTCCCAGTTCTACGATCTGGATTATATGATGCTGCTGGGCCGTGTTATGTCCGGCAAGGGTGGCGATACCATCCTGCGGGTCTGCAATGAGATCCTGGCTGACGAGTATCCTGAACTATATGCCAAGTGCAAGGTCACTCTGCCCGACGAGAAGATGCGCCGTGTCGGCCAGTCTGTGGCTGCCGCATCCCTGCCCAAAATCTGATTTTAACTATGATAAAGGCCCGGAGGAAATCCTCCGGGCCTTGGAGTCTGTCAAAAAACTATGTCATTACCATGCCGGTGCGCATACCGGTGTACCAATCGTTTTTCGAAAATATAAAGGTTCCCGAACCCTGTTATTGCGGTGTGCCTCCCGGCGGGCTCCCTTTCTTGTTCCGGCAAGAAAGGGAGGAAAGAAGCCGGGTCAAGGGTGTTGCAGAGCGCAGCGAATCTTCTAATATAATGATTGCCGGTGGCAATCATACCTTAACTA
>JAZURG010000070.1:0-2369 GCA_045606145.1 Faecousia sp. | reverse complement strand
TGGTCTTGATTGTTCCGGCTTTACAGACTGGACCTATAAGACTGCGGTAGGCGTGGGCCTGCATGCTGGTACCTACGGTCAATGGGACAACTCCTACGCCATCGATGTGTCCGAGCTGCTGCCCGGTGACCTTGGCTTCCTGATGAATGACGGTGGTTCCGGCTGGAACCATGTTCTGATTTTTGCCGGATACGGTGAAGACGGAAGCCGTAAATGGGTCCACTCGGAAGGCGGCATCGGTGTCCATCTGAATACCCCCAGCTATGAAGGTCGCCTGGCTCTTCGAAGACCTAAGAACGTGGACTTTGAGCAGGAGGTTGGCAGCTCCGCATACGGTGAGCCCCTTTACTCTCTGCAGGTCAATGTAACCCATTACTGTGCCTGCACCAAATGCTGCGGCCCCAATGCTCAGGGCATTACGGCCAGTGGCAAGCGAGTCGCGGTTGGCATGGTTGCCATGTCCAGCCACTATCCCTTTGGAACCCAGATCATGATCAACGGCATCATGTACACTGTTGAGGATCGGGGCGGTTCCGGAATTGAAAACGATATTGGCAGGGTGGATATCTTTGTCCCCGACCACAATGAAGCTCTGCGGATGGGTCGATACGATACCACCGCTTACATTTACAGAATAGGAAGGTAACACATATGTCTCTGCAGGAATATAGAATCCATCTTATCAATAATCAGGTGATCCACGCTGCCGAAGAACGCTTTATCCCCGAGGATAAGCGGCTGCACAATCGATTCCGGGCAAGCAAGCCCGATGATGTGCTGACCATCGGCACCGAAGAAACCAGCAGGGCGTTCATTCCCGTCAGGAATATTCTGTACGTATCCATGGGCAGTGAGGAGGACATCTAACTGCCCAAATTTCCCAATGAAAGGTGGTTTTAAAGTGATTGTTACCTATTACCGCATCCACTTCATGAACGGTGAAGTCCTGAATGTGTGTGAAGGCAGGGAAGATGAAGACTGCGCAGATCTGATCGACAGATTCTACGAAGCGCTGCCCGAAGGCGTTCTTCAGATCGGTCAGGAGGATATGCCTCAGTACTTCATTCCCGTGGATAACATTCTCTACATCTCCCGGATTCCGGAAGAGTGTGCGGAGTAATCCGTTATGGAAGAAAAAGAATACAGTAATGTCTACGCGATCCCGGCCAACTACACTGACTCCGGTAAACTCCTCGGCGGCATGGTGGAAACACGAAATGCCGTCGAGGCAGTTGCTTTGGTAGGTTTGGTAGGATATCCGGAACTGATGTGGCTGCCTTTGTCGGCTACCATCAAGATCGTTGTAATGACGGTAACTCTGCTTCCGCTGGGTGTTGTTGCCGTCATGGGAATCGATGGAGATTCCTTGCTCCAGTATCTGGGGCATATTATCGCCTTCTGGGCGAACCGGCGGAAATTGCACTTCAGGAGGATCGGATACAAATATGACCCGAAGCAGCTCAAAAAACCGGGGCGCAAAGGCAAAAAGAAAAAAGCCCGAAAAGCTTGAGTTCGTTCAGCCTTTCCTCCCGGTCAAGGAGATTCGTAACGGCATCGTGGAGACCACGGATGGCCGGTATATCAAGATCCTTGAGATTGAACCCATCAACTTCATGCTCCGCTCTTCAGAGGAGCAGTTCAATATCCTTTCGTCCTTTGCCAGTTGGCTGAAGATCTCTCCCATGAAGCTTCAGTTCAAGAGCATTACCCGTAAGGCTGATTCTGATAAGCATATTGCCATGCTTCGTCAGGAAATGGCCGTGGAAGATAACGAGCAGTGTAAGACTCTGAGTGAGGACTACATTCGGCTTATCAAGGATGTGGGATCCCGAGAAGCGCTTACCCGGCGCTTCTTTTTGATTTACCAGTATGAGGCCATCGGCAGAAATGAGTCTGACGACTATTCTAAGATCTATTCCATGCTGATGACCGCAGAGCAGACTGCAAGAGCCTATTTCCTTCAATGCGGGAATAACATCTTGCAGCCCAAGAATCCGGATGTGGCCACGGCGGAGATCCTGTATATGTTCTTCAACCGAAGATCCTGCGTGGATGAACCTTTCTCTGACAGAGCCAACCGTGTCGTAGTGGATGCTATGGCAGCCAAAAACCGAGTGATTGGCGTGGACCCTGTTCCGCATATTCCGATCACGCATTTTATTGCTCCAAGAGGGCTGGATCTGACCCACCATAACTTCATCATCATGGATGGCAGATACTACTGTTTCCTGTTCATCCGGGCAAACGGTTATCCCAGTACTGTCCGGGGCGGCTGGATGTCGAGCCTCATCAATGCCGGTGAAGGCATTGATATCGATGTACACCTTTCCCGGGAAAACCGGAGTAAGACCATTGATAAGGTCGCTCAG
>JAZURG010000069.1:0-3000 GCA_045606145.1 Faecousia sp. | reverse complement strand
ATGACGAATCTGAACTGCGTCCATTAGGGCGTTGGCGCGGGTTATATCATTACCATTCAAGAGAAGATTTGCTTTTGTGCTCATACGGAAGGCGTAATTTTTTTGGGGCATATATCCGATTGCACCACCGCTGAACAGCCGGTCTCTCTTGTCCGGGCGCAAGATCCCTGCAAGGATCTTGGCGAAGGTGGATTTTCCGCTGCCATTTGCTCCGACGATGGCATAGATCCTTCCATGCTGCAATTCAATTCCGGAAAAATCCAGAACGCATCGACCTTCATAGGTCTTGGAAAAAGGAGAAATCTTCATCGACTCAACCTCCTTTGCAGCAGGGAAATTACAATATTGACAATCAGTGAAAGGCTCAGCAGAATAATCCCTAACGCCACGCCCAAGGAGAAATTGCCACGGTTCGTATACTGCATAATAGCCGTGGTCATGACATTGGTTTTCCAGCTGATTGCCCCGCCAACCATGGACACTGCTCCCACCTCAGCAATAGAACGGGAGAAAGCCAGCAAATAAGCGGAGATGATCTGGTAGATACATTCGCTGCACAGAAGCAGGAAGGTTTTTGTGCCGCTCAGCCCAAGGCCTTTTGCCGTTTCCCGAACAGCCGGAGCAACGCCGGCCACATAGGTTTCCATATTGCCTACCACAATCGGTGTGATCAGCACGACCTGCGCCATAATCATGATATCTACCGTAAACAATAGCCGCAGATGCCGGAATGGTCCGACACCGGAAAACAGCATATAGAATAGCAAACCGCAAACAACCGGCGGCATACCCATCAGAGTCCGGTTGGCAACCAGCAGCACATTTCTTCCGGGGAATCTGCAAGCTCCCAACCAAATGCCGATGGGCAGACCGATCAAAAGGGCAATAATAGAGCTTTGAAGACTCATTTGCGCAGTGACACTTAAGATGTCCAGCAATTCCGCATCCATGGACGCAATCAGCTCAATTGCTTTCATCAAGGATGTTTTCATGTGTGCTGCTCCTTTCTTTAGAAAATCCCGTAGGAGAGAACTCCCACGGGATTATTTTACTTTATAATTGTTGGAAAATCAATCCATAACACCTTTGTTTGCTACAAAGGTCAGGAAGGTAGCCTTATCGGTCAGGATATAGGCATCCATTTCTTCAGCCATAACCAGGCATGCGCCCATGCCGGTGTTGGCGGAAACGTACCACTCGGTATAATTCTTGAAAGAATCAGCTTCCTTGGTGATGCCCAGGGACTCGGGCCACAGAGCCAGTTCCTTGGTGTGGGTGCCGGAGCCGTCACCCCGGGAAATAAACTTATGCTTGCCGTCAGCAATCGCCTTGAAAGCATCCAGAACGGAAGCGGCAGCCTTGGCACCGGCGGGGTCAGCAGAAGGACCGCACAGGACGAAGTAGTTGTAGATAAAGGAAACGCGCTCAGCGCTGAAACCTTCCACCACACGGCCAAAACCGTCGTTTACAAAGGTCTCTTCCTGGCTCTTGGAGTGGACCAGGATCAGGTCGGCATTACCTGCCTTAGCGGCAGCAATGGCCTTACCGGTACCTGCAGACTGGACCTCTACCTTGTAGCCGTAAGCAGTCTCGAAAGCGGGCAGCAGGTAGCCCAGCAGGCCGGAGTCCTTCACGGAAGTAGTGGTAGACAGACGGATTGTCTTGGTTTCTTCAGTAGCCTTGGCAATCTCGCCGGTATACTTGGGAGCATTCTCCAGCACATAGAACAGGTACTCGCCGTACTCCTTGTAGCCGTATTCGCCGGCCATCTTCAGAGCCTCTTCACTCAGCAGCCACTGAATCAAAGCATTGGCACCGGCGGTGTTCACATAGACGCCGGATACTGCGTTGCCGTCAGCATCCACAAAGGGAGCTTCGGGATTGACAGCGATGGCAGAATAGGTGTTGAGCATCTTGTCGTCGGCTTCCTTCAGGATCACGGTGTCAACGGCAGGAGTCTCATCCTTCGGTTTGGTTGTGCACGCGGTCAGACCCATAATCATAACCAGTGCGAGCAGCAAGGAAATCAGTTTTTTCATATTGTTCCTCCAAAAAAGATAATAAAAAAACGAACCATCCCAAATGCAAAAGGATATACTTTCCGTATTACCATTTTGCTTTCGGGAAGAGGCTCGTCCACCGCTCCACAAAGGCTATGTACCCTCACAATTTGGGGGTTCATTTTACCAAAAAAATTATAGCACAAAAGAAAAGAAAAATCAACAGTTTTTCTTTTCTTTTTTGAAAATATGCGGTATAATAACTGCATAGCAGTTATTATACCAATTTATCGCCATTTTCCTCCCCGGCTTCGCCGGAAACCGGAAAATATGGCTATTATACCATTTCGCTTGCGCTTCATGGTATAATAAAGAAAAGGCACAGTCAGGTGCCGATCTATTTTTCAAGTTGGAGGTTTTCATAATGAAAAAAGAAATTCCTTCCATTGACGCATGGCTGGCAGAAGCCAAAGCCCATGAATCCGCACCGAAAATCGGCATGTATCTGACCCATAACGGCACTGTCCGCCAGACTGCCAAGGCAAAAGTCCGTTACGGTGCAGAGGACGCCAAGGAAGTAACCGGCATGGTCTTTTCCTATGACCAGGAAAAGGTCGATTCCGTCATTTCCGACACCTACAAAATGGGGGGTATTTACTATATCAAGGTCTGGCTGAATGAAGGTCAACTCAAAATAGGCGACGACATTATGTATGTACTCATTGGTGGTGATATTCGTCCCAGAGTTGTGGATGCGCTGCAATATTTGGTGGGCCGAATCAAGAATGAGTGCGTTACAGAAACAGAACTAAACTGAAACAAAACTGGACCTGTTGCAAAATACGCAACAGGTCCATATTTTTATTTGGCGCAGTCTGCGCTGCCTTCAGAGTAAAGCATATCCAGTCCGTGAGAAACAGGATCGATAACCGCCAGAATGTTTTCCTGGCTTGCCTTTTTGCTGCCGGGAAGGTTGATGATCAGGCTGCGGCCGCGGATA
>JAZURG010000068.1:0-12500 GCA_045606145.1 Faecousia sp. | reverse complement strand
ATCCGTTTCTGCGCTGTGCGGAGCGGTTCCGCTATGCCCGCATCTGTTCTGTCCGCTGCCCGGCGGATGCCCGGATCCTGTTTGTAATAGACGGAGAGGGGATACTATTTCTGGAAGGGACGGAGCATCCCTTGCGGGCTGGCAGCTTGGCGCTGATCGGCCCGGGGGTAGTCTACCAAATGGAGCTGGAGCGTCCGTTGGAGCTGGTCGCCCTGAATTTTGACTATACATGGTACCGGCAGGAGCTGGAAGAGACCCTGGAGGCTATGCCGCCGGACTGTGCGGAACAGATAGAGAAAGTGACGGTGGAGGATTGTCCCGCCCTGTCCGCTCCCATCATCCTGCAAAATGCGCAGCTGCTTCAGACAGAGCTGGAAAAGATCCTTCCTGTGTTCCAGCAAAGAAAGTGTTATTTTCGGGAGGAATCGGCCAGCCTTTTGAAAGCGCTGCTGATCCGGCTGGCCAGAATGGCCATGCTGACAGATATCCCCGGGAATGCAATGGCGGACAGATTGATCCAATACATACGGGAGCATTGCCGGGAAGATCTGACGGTGGAAAAAATCGCTGCCCACTTCAATTACCACGCAGGCCACATCAACCGGATTATGCGGCGCGCCACAGGGACGACGATCCACAGCTATCTGATACGATGCCGCATGGATGCGGCCAAGACATTGCTGCTTAGCACGGATATGACCGTCAGCAAGGTGGCAGAGATGGTTGGTTTCGGAAGCGAAGCGTACTTTTGCAACAGTTTTAAGAAACTGACGGGGATTTCTCCAAAGGAGTACCGCTGCAGATCCAAGAATCAGTAAGCTGCTCTGCGCTGCCACAAGCAAAGGCTTTTTATAGCTTTTAAGAAAACAGCAAACCCGAACCTTTTGCCGATTGGTAAAAGGTTCGGGTTTGAATGTTTTGGAGCGGGCAACAGGACTCGATTTGCATTTTTGCCCGTGGGGCAAAAATTATGGAGCGGCTCGGTCAAGCCCTCGCCGGCGGCACTCATCCGTGCCGCATTTAATGGGTTCTCGTCCTGTATTTTTACCAACAATAAGAGGGAGGCCTTAGCCTCCCTCTTATTATTGGTGCGGGTGTTCATAACGGACTTAAATGGATTTTCGCAAATTGCTCTTCCAAAGAGCATTTAGGTATGGGGCTATAGCTTGACTTTCACATATTCCCCATCTGAGCTTTGCACTTCTGCCAATACCCATTCCGGATGTTTGCGCCGATATTGATTAAGTGCCTTGACGAACAAAATCGCCTGCTCTTTCGTGATATCAAGACCGTATCCTTTCAGATACTTTGGCGCAAATCCTGCAACAAATCGGTTCAATACCAATCCGGAGGGAATAGGCAGCCAGATATTTGGTTCCTCATTACTTTTCACAACAATCTTCATGGTTTACTCCACAAAGATTCTAACGATATCGCCGTCTGCAGATTCCACTTCAATCAGGTTACCCATAGCACCATGGCGAACCAGCTCCATAACCTGTGCCCAATCGATGTCCTTGAGTGCATCATTGCCGGATACCTGAGGCATCTCCATACCCATTTCCATAGCCAACTGAACAAGCGCCATAGGCAGGTTCACGCGCACCTTGTCTCCATCGGCAGAGTCCACCACGATACGTAGCATCATATCTTTGATGTCTTTACGCTGGTCCTCGGGAACCAAAGTCACCACAGGCTGCAGCTCTTGTTTACCAGAGAGAAGTTCGTCTACGCTCACTCCCAGAATCTTGGCCAAATTGGGCAGCAGGCTGATATCGGGACAGGTCTGATCATTCTCCCACTTGCTGACTGCTTGAGGGCTGACCTCCAGCATCTGTGCCAAATCATCCTGTTTCAGGTTCTTTTCCCGCCGCAGAGCAGCAATTCTATTGCCAATTGTCATTTCCATTGCAATTGCCTCCTTGTTGTTGATGGCCTCATTATAACTGGTGAAAAGCTGCTTGTGAATGGCTTAAAGGTTGATTGAGGTCGCAATTACACAACCAAACAGTAACTTTTCACTCAACCGTAAGTTGATTGTGCTTAAAGTGTACGGTGCGTTGCTGTCCGATACCGTAACAAGCAGGTAATTTGTACATACAAATTCCATTTCTGCCAGTAAAATTGCTGAAAAAGAAAATCGAGTGTCCAAAACGGTCAAATCCGTTATGAACACTCGATATGGTGCCGGTGGCCGGACTCGAACCGGCACGCTGTCGCCAGCGGTGGATTTTGAGTCCACTACGTCTACCATTCCATCACACCGGCAGGTGTGCGTCTATATATCACCAGCCGCCGCTGGCGATTTTTTAATTGTGGCCGCCTATGACGGCAAATTGTCGCCCGCGTTTGCGGTGAAGCGGTGAATGTCCTCGGCGTGAACGCCTTCGTCCGTCACCGACCGCTGCACTTGCTGCACCCTCGCTTTATCCGCCGCAGGCGGCGCTCTGGTTCGCAACGGTGAATATTGAGACCGCTAGGTCTACCATTCCATCACACCGGCAGGTACTAAGTTAGTATACAACATCTTTTGCAAAATAGCAAGAAGAAATTTCCGTTTTTTATGCTTCTTCCGTAATTCCCTGCAGTTCCAGCATTTCCACCACCTGCTGTCCCCGGGCGGTTAGGGCCATGCTGCCGTGAACGGGGTAGGAAGTATAGGCGCTGTAGTCAAAGCGGGACAGGGGAGTGCGGTAGTCAATATCGATGAGGCCCTTCCTTTCCAGACAGGCAAGAATCAAAGAAAAATCCGCTCCCTCTGTTTCCAGATAGACGGGGGTCATATCGTCTGTTTTTCTTGCCACAGGCAGAAAGGGAATTTCCGAGAATGTCAAAAGCATATCAATCTCCGCTTGCGTGAGTGTAAGCGAATTGGCACAGCCACCGCATTGACCGCAGTTTCCGCTGCAGGAACTACAATTACCCATTATGATCCCTCCGGAAAACAGTATACCCACCGAGCATTATACCAATCCAAAAAGGCCCTGTCAAGATTGGAAAAGGTGGGCATGACGTGGTGACAATCTGATAAAATACGCATATTTTATGGCAACTATAAACTATAAATAAACGATATTGTTGTGTTAAGATGAAATAACAGTAGAGTAGGTATATTCTGGTGTAACAAGCTTACTGGTTTTCATGCTTGTAAAAATGTTTGATTTCCAAACAGGATACGATATCGAAGGAGCGGGGGAAAATGAGATTCATCAACCAAGATAATATTTCTGACTATGCTTTCGTTAATACGGATGCCCTTGCGCTTCCTGTGAAGGCCGTTTGTGTGGATTTTCACGGATATACGGACGCAACTATGTTTTCGGAAAGCAATGAGAAGGCAAAACGGTTGGGAGAAAAGGGAATTGCGTGGGTGTTCCCTTACTACAGCGTTTGGGCGTGGATGAGCCGTTCCTCGCAGGAATTCAATGAACAGGTGTTGGATGCGGTTTACCAAAAATTGCAGCTTTCGGACTCGGTGCCGCTGATCATCACCGGCGGCAGCATGGGCGGTCTCACTGCGCTTTGTTATCTGGTGTACGGCAAACGGAAAGCGGTTGCCTGTGCGGCAAACTGTCCGGTTACGGATATGGGTGTATTCTTCCGGGATTTTGACCATGCCAGAAGAGCAATCCTATCGGCACATATTCTGGATGAAAGACCCTTGGAAACTATATGCGATACCTATTCTCCCGTAAAATTTGTTGATAAACTGCCCCATATCCCGTACCTTTTGGTTTATGGGGAGAAGGACACAGTGATCACAGACAGATTTATGTCGAAATTTGTTGAGAAGATGAAAGCGGCAGGCCATGATGTAACCCATATTTTGCAAAAGGACATGGTCCACTGCGCCATCAGCAGCCACAAAGAAGCATTCGATGCCTGGTGCAATTTTATTATTAGTCAGGCTGATAATGCCAAATAAAAAAGGGGAGGCAATGATATGAAGCAATTAAAAATTGAAGAACTGTCAACCGAACAAAAACTGGGCATGGTCTTTTGCGCAAGGCGATTCGAAGCGGAAGACATTGAATTTACGATTGAAATGATTAAAAAACGGGCCCTTGGCTGTGTCCAGCTTCCTGCCCATAGAAAGGATGTTATCGAAAAGATCCTTGCGGCGGC
The DNA here is from genome assembly GCA_045606145.1 of Faecousia sp. Lineage (GTDB taxonomy): Bacteria > Bacillota > Clostridia > Oscillospirales > Oscillospiraceae > Faecousia. The sequence continues at coordinate 8,375 of JAZURG010000068.1, read as the reverse complement.
GGACTATCCCATCCTTGTGTTTAATGATACTGAAATGGGTTTCCCAATATCGGAATTGCCCCATGTCCAGTTGATGTCTTTGGCGGCATGCGGTAAGCCGGAGTATTACCACTCCTTTGCCCGTGGTATTGTCCGGGATGCAAAAAAGGCCGGCTACAACGGAACGTGGGGACCGGTTATCGATGTATTGAGAGGGGACGGCCCCTGCAGAGTGTACAGATCGTTCTCGGATAATCCCCAGAAGGTGGCGGAAGCTGCCGAACAGATGGCAAAGATCTATAAGCAGAATCACTATCTGTCCACAGGCAAGCATTATCCCGGCGGACACACCAGCGTTTTTGACACCCATATGGCAGAAGAAATCTCGGATCTGACAGAGGAAGAACTGATCGAAACCGATTTGATGCCTTATATCTATCTGCATAAAAAGGGCCTGCTTCCCTGCATCATGACCGGACACTCGGTGTATCCCAAAATTGATCCCGATTATCCGGCATCCCTTTCCAAAAAGGTGATCGATATTATTCGTCGCCTTGGATTTGACGGTGTTACCTTTACTGATTCCTTTGCCATGATGGGCATTTTGCAGAAATACGGTGAGGAAAATATCTATGGCATGGCTATTGCGGCCGGCAATGATATTGTTCTGCCCAACTTCCGGCTGCCTTCGAAGGCCTGCTATGAAATGCTGGTGAAGAATTACCGCGATGGCGCCTTCTCCGAGGAAAGATTGAACGAAGCGGTGCGCCGTGTTCTGGCAGCACAGGCATTTGTATCGGAAGAACCTGAGAATCCTACCACCTTTACGGAAGAGGATCGGGAGACACTAAACGCCGTTGCCAGAGATTGCATTACCGCAATTACGGATCCGGGTGTGGACGCGGCGTTGCCTGCAGATAACAAGGACCGTATCTTTATTATCGTTACGGAGAATGTCTTTGATGCTGACGCAGATAATCCCGAAACAGACGTGGCCAATTGGTATCATCCGGATAGGATCGCCAAAAAGATCAGACAGGAATTCCCGGAGGCAGGTATTGCGTTTATCCCCGAATTCTCAGGCCAGAAGGAAAACGACAGGACCCTTTCCGAGGCATCCAAGTACAAAGAGGCGGTGTTTGTTACCTTCTGCACGACGACCAGTTATCTTGGCACCGATGGTCTGACACGCCGTACGGAATCTGTTGTGAACAGTCTGATACAATCCGGAAAGGTGTCTGCGATTTTACATTTCGGCAATCCCTATGCCCTTCAGAATATCCACCATGTCCCCAGAAGAATTTTTGGCTATATGATTACCGATTCGCAGATCCATGCCATCGATGTGCTGGCAGGCAAGCTGGAGGCAAAGGGCCATTTGCCTTATGAGGTGGTCCTTCCGTAATTGACCAGAGCAATCGGTGCTTAGGGAGTACAATCATGGACCAGTATATAAACAAAGACACGGTAAACCTGTATGCAAGAACCAATGAGGAACTGATTACAACCAAAGTCACCGGAATCATTGTGGAATTTCCGGGATTAGGAGGCGGCTCCTGCTTGGGCGGCTTGATGGATATTGGAACATACGATGGCGATTTTGCTGAAAAATGCGCGAAAAAGGGAATCGTCCTTGCCTATATGTTCTGCGGCCCCTGGAGCTGGATGAATAAGGGCGCTGTCAAAATGACCGACGCAGTGGTAGATGCGCTGAAGGATAAATATGATCTTGCACCGGAACTTCCCATTGTGGTTTGCGGTGGAAGTATGGGCGGTTTGGGGGCAATCATTTATTCTATCGAGGCAAAGCATGTCATTGCCGCTTGCGGTGCGGCTTGTCCTTGCTGCGATGTTTTGGACCGGTTCCACTGCAAAGACAACTTTGCCAGGACCTTTATCCGGGCGGTTGCCGATTACGATATGCCTATGGAAGAGGCACTAAAAACAATATCCCCGATGCACAGGATCGGGGATATGCGGGAAATACCCTATTTTCTTGTGAATTGCTGCGATGATGAGGTTTTTCCGGAAGCGCAGCTTGATGAGTATGTAGGTAAACTCAAAGAGATGGGGCATGACGTTGTATACAGAAAAATGCCCGGTAAAAAGCACGGCGAGTTTATCCCTGAAGTCAAGAATGCGTTATATGATTTTTTGTATTCCTATGCTTAGAAAACTGACTACTGGCGATGATGCTTTACATACTGCAAAGGTGTTGTACCATATCTCTCCTTAAAGAACTTGATAAACCTTGAACAATCTGTAAAGCCCGTCTGGTAGCAGGCTTCTGTGACGGAACAACCCTTTACCAGAAGTTTTTCAGCAAAGGCCAGCTTCTTATTCTTCAAATATGCATAGGGGGATAGCTGTACATATTTCTTGAACAGCCGGTTTAATGTGGAAATGCTGATATGGAAATGCTCTGCGATTTCACTGATCTGCAGAATTTCGGCATAGGTTTGGTCTATATACTTCAAAATATCCCGCAGGATTTCCGGAATGTTGGTTGCGGGAAACGAAACTGTGTCCCGGTTATCTTTCAGCAATTGAAATAACTGTAAAAAGACAGTCAACTTCTCTAAATCACTGTTTGTATCTTCATGTAACTTGCAGAGGAGTGCGATCAATTCGTCATGGCAGGCACTGTTGGTGCGTACCAGGCCGAACAGGTCGTGCTCCTCTAATAATTTCGCGACGCATGATGTCTGGGGAACATCAAACCAAAGGCAATAATGATCGTGAAGACAGGAAGAATGATAGATGCAGTGGTGAATATCTCCGGGGGCGGTGATGATCAAGTCACCCGGTTGTATGGGATAGATATTGTTGCGCACCAAAAAAGAAACATCACCGGAGACATTCACATAGATTTCATAGTAGCTGTGGATGTGAGTGTTATCTGTGGAAGGTGCATCTATATTCACTTGAACGGAGCTGTGTGACAATAAGAATTTTGTGGCATCCATGGGGACAAGAGAATGGCTCAGTATTGGTTGAAAGCTCATGTTTTTCTCCTTGATAAAAAGTAGTGTTCCTTCATACCAAGAAAGATTATATCTTTTTTTACGAAAAAAGCAAATCAAATATGCAGCAGAAGAAAAAACACCGTTGCTTTTGGGCGAATTTTTGGTATACTAAAAGAAAAAACAAAGGAGTATGCCTTATGGAGATTCTGCATATTGATACGAGTAATTATGAAGAGCTGGTAGTCAAGGCTGACAAGCCTGTGCTGCTGGACTTTTGGGCACCCTGGTGCGGCCCCTGCCGGATGGTGGCGCCCATCGTCGAGCAGATCGCTCAGGAGAATGATACCATCTATGTGGGCAAGGTAAATGTGGATGAAGCCGGCGCACTGGCTTCCCAATTTGGCATCGTCAGTATTCCAACTTTGATCCTGTTGGAAGGCGGAGAAGTGAAGGCAACCGCTGTCGGTTTTCGTCCCAAGGCCGACCTGGAAAAGGTACTGGGCCTGTAAGAACAGAATAATATATGGTCCCTCCCATATACTAAAGCAGTATGGGAGGGATTTTTATGAAGATCGATTGGAAAAAGCTGCTGATTGCGTTGGGCATTCCACTGGCGGTTGGCGGACTGTCAGCGTTGCTCTCCGGGGGAATGGGACAGGACAGGGGCATGAATCAGCCGCCCCTGTCACCGCCGGGATGGGTGTTTCCGGTGGTATGGACGGTGTTGTATCTCTTAATGGGATACGCTTCCTATCTTGTATGGATATCCGATGCACCTAAAAATGAAAAACGCGGAGCACTGATCCTGTACGGTGCTCAACTGGCAGCGAATTTTATTTGGCCGCTGCTGTTCTTTGGCGCGCAGATGTATTTGGCGGCGCTGATCTGGCTGGTGGTTCTTTGGATCCTCATTTTTCTCACCATCCGGGCATTTTCCAGAATCGATGAACGGGCGGGTGATTTGCTGATCCCTTATATTCTTTGGGTCACTTTCGCTGCCTATCTGAATTTGGGAATTTACCTATTGAATTAAAGATGTGGGTTGTGTTATAATCCTTTTATCACAAAAGACACGTTAAGGAGGAAACTATTATGGCAAACAAGTATGCAGGCACTCAGACCGAAAAGAACCTGGAGGCTGCCTTTGCAGGCGAATCCATGGCAAGAAACAAGTACACTTATTTTGCGTCCAAGGCCAAGAAGGAAGGTTTTGAGCAGATCGCCGCTCTGTTCCTGAAGACCGCTGACAATGAAAAGGAACACGCGAAGCTGTGGTTTAAGGAACTCAACGGTATCGGTGACACCGCCGAAAACCTGCTGCACGCCGCAGAGGGCGAAAACTACGAGTGGACCGATATGTACGACGGCTTTGCAAAGACCGCCGATGAGGAAGGCTTCCCTGAGTTGGCCGCTAAATTCCGTCTGGTTGCTGCCATTGAAAAGCACCACGAGGAGCGTTACCGCGCACTGCTGAAGAACGTAGAGACCGCCGAAGTCTTTGCCAAGAGCGAAGTCAAGGTATGGGAATGCCGCAACTGCGGCCATCTGGTGGTTGGTACTGAGGCTCCCGAGCTGTGTCCCACCTGCGCACACCCCAAGGCTTACTTTGAAGTCCACGCTGAAAACTACTAAGCATATCAAAGAAAGGGAATGTTTGCATGAAGCGGTTCATCAGCATCGCTGATTTTACAGAAAAAGGCGGTTGGGTTCTGGATAGCCAGTATATTGAGCTTATGGGACTTCCTTATCTTCTGGCTCACGGCTTGGGGAATCCTGTTGCTGATGCAAAGGGAACGGTAAAAATCAGTCAAAGCGGTAGCTACCACGTTTACGCCTACACATACAACTGGAATGCTCCGTGGAAACCGGAATATGCTCCGGGAATCTATGAGGTTACGATCGGTGGCTACAAAAATGTATTTGGGGACAAAGGCGAGGCCTGGGGGTGGCAGGACGGCGGTGAGTTCTTCTTTGAAGAGGGAACCCATGAGCTGGTTCTACACGATCTGACAGGTTATGAAGGGCGGATTGGCGCGCTGCTTATCACCAACGAAGTGCCGGAACCGGTACAATCGTATATCCAAATGCCTGAAACCGTTGCCGCAGAGTATGACTATGTTGTTGTGGGCGGAGGCATCGCAGGGATCACCGCGGCGCTTTCTGCGGCGAGAAGCGGCTTGAAAACAGCGCTTGTACAAGATAGGCCTGTTCTAGGCGGAAACAATTCCTCAGAGGTGCGCGTTTGGTTAAGTGGTAAGTATTGCTTTGATCGTTTTCCAAAGCTGGGTAGGATTACCTCTGAGCTGGAGCAGAAGGTGGCCCAGATGCACGGCACGGACAACGCGGCTTCCAACTATGAGGACGATATGAAGTATCGGACCGTTACTAGGGAGGAGAACATTACCCTTTATCTGTGCCATTCGGTCGTCGGCGTGGAAAAAGAAGCGAACAGCATCAAGCAGATTGTTGTGATGGATTTGGAAAAATGCCAGAACATCCGGCTAAGCGCGCCTTTATATGCGGATTGTACCGGCGACGGTGTGCTTGCGGTATATGCCGGTGCGGACTATGAAGTTACCCCTTCCGGGCATATGGAACTTTCTAACTTCTGGTGCATTGAGGATACCGGTGTAGAGCAGAATTTTGCCAGGTGTCCCTGGGCCATTGACTTGACTTCGGTTGATTTTCCCGGAAGATTACGGGCAAATGGTACCGACCCGGAGGGTGAGAGGCAATCCGCAAAGACCCTTGGTTGCTGGCGTTGGGGTGCTGGCTTTGAACATCATCCCATTTTGAAAGCAGAATATGCCCGGGACACCAATTTCCGCGCGATGTACGGCGTGTGGGATGCTTTGAAAAACGTAGATGGGGATTTTAAGACCTACAAGATTTCTCAAAGCTGTCACATTTCCGGAAAACGGGAGTCCAGAAGATTCCTAGGCCCGGTGATCCTGACGACACACGATATCGTACATAAAACCGATTTCGATGATGCACTCATCGGTATTGATTGGGCATTGGATATGCACACACCTCACAGGAAATACTACAGTACGTTTGTGGAAGGGGATGCTTTTTTCTGCACCGATTGCGATTCCCGATGGAATCCACCGTGTTTTATGCCCTATCGGTGCTTGTACTCAAGAAACATTGAAAATCTTTTCTTTGCGGGAAGAAACATCAGTGTGACCCATGATGCCCTTAGTCCCGTCCGTGTGATGCGGACATGCGGAATGATGGGTGAAACCATTGGTAAGGCTGCCTATCTGTGCAAAGAATACGGCTTGTCACCGGATGGCGTTTACAGTGAAAAACTGGAAGAACTCTTAGCTTTCTTTCGTTGAAGACAAGAGGCTGCAGACAATACTGGTCATCATACATCTAAGCAAGGGAAAATTAAAAGTTTTTATAACAAAAAAGCTGCTCCAAAAGGAGCATCTTTTTTATGCTCAAATATCCAAATAACCGACCAAGACTTTGAGCGTGTTGTATACACCGTCGATGTGGCTGCGCTCATAGCCGTGGCTGGCATAGACACCGGAGCCGATGAGCCCGTGGCGGATATCAAAGCCTGCCCGCAAGGTCGCTTCAACGTCGGAGCCGTAGTGGGGATAGACGTCCACTGCGTAATCCGCTTCCGTTTTCTTTGCCGCTTCGATCAGCTTGCCCACGACTTCGTAGCTGTAGGGACCACCGGAGTCCTTGGCGCAGATGGATACCTGCTTTTCACTGCACTGCAGGCCGTCGCCTACGCAGCCCATATCTACGGAAATGGCTTCGGTAACACCGGCAGGAACACTGCCGCTGCCACCATGCCCTACTTCTTCGTAGACGGTCACATGGACGTAAGTCTTTCGGGGTAGGGTGATGCCGTTGTCAGCGATATACTTGGCAAAGCCCAACAGAATGCCGACACTCAGCTTATCATCCAGAAAACGGCTCTTAAGATAACCGGATGCGGTGCGGCGGGTACGGGGGTCAAAGCAGACAATGTCGCCAACTTCAATACCAAGCTTCCGGGTGTCGGCTGCGGAAGATACATCCTCGTCCAGTACGATCTCCATGGAGTCCCAGCTTCGTTTAGCACCGGAATAATCGCCGTTGACATGAACGGAAGCGTTGCACAGCTGGCAGGTACCTTCAATGATCTTGCCGCTGCGGGTATAGACCCGGACATTTTCGGCTTCTGCATTGTTGGGATTCATTCCGCCCAGAGAGGTCAGCTTCAACCGGCCGTTGCCCTTGACGGTGGCAACCATAGCGCCCAGAGTGTCGGCATGAGCGGCCAGCATCAAACCGTTGTTTTCTTCCTCGCCGCCCAGGTCTACCAGCACACCGCCCTTGGTGGTGATGGTGGCGGGGAAACCCAAAACCTCAAAGGCGCTTTTTACCCATGCGGCCGCGTACTTAGTGAAGCCGGTGGGGGAGTCGATGGAAAGCAGCTGAGCGGTCTGCTCCCATGCGAAATCAGCATAGCTTTTATTAATCATATTGTCCTCCTAATACAATGTAGTGCCACACGCCGGCCACTTCCCGCATGAAGTGGTTGACGCGCTGTGAAATCAAAGATGTGCGGGCGGGAATGCGAACAGGATCGACACCGCAATTCTTTGCCTGCATACCGGCTCGAAGCATATGATATTCGCTGGAAACCACACCCAGCTTTGCGGGACGAATACCGGTTTTGGCTTCAATCAAATCCAGAGAATAATTTAAGTTGGCCCAGGTGGATGCTGCCTGATCTTCAATCCAGATCCGATCCTTGCTGATGCCCATAGCCACCAAATGCTCGTAGATGCACCGTGCTTCCGACATGGGTTCGTCGGGACCTTGACCACCGGAAACCACAGCGATCACATCGGGATGCGCTGTCATATAATCGTACGCACCACGGATCCGGTCCATCAGCGATACAGACGGGCCGTCGTGGCGGACTTTCGCGCCCAGCACCACAATGTAATCGCAGCGTTCTTCGGGGTCACCATAGCTGGCACTGATGATGAAGCCTTCCGTGACCGCGGCAATCAATAATCCGATACAAAGACAAATGGTGAAGATGCGCCGTGTCAGGTTTACTGTTTTTGGGAATTTGCGGAAGAGAATGTTGGCCAGATTATAAAACAGCAAGATGCCGATGATGCCACACAGAACCAGAGCGGTAAAACCGTAGCCTGCCATCATAAATTTGAAAAAGCAGGCAGCCAAAGCCAAGGGGATCATGGCAATCCAGCGGATCACATTTGCTGCGGACCATTTTCGCTTTTGTTTCATAGACACCTCCTTGCGCGATAAATGATCGTTTAGCGCAGCATCCAAAGCCTTCCCCCTCGGGGGTGCTGCAGAGCGCAGCGAATCTTAAATCACAATGATTGCCGGTGGCAATCATACCTTAGAAAATAGGTGGCTGCCCGAAGGGCAGACGGATGAGGG
>JAZURG010000067.1:0-3841 GCA_045606145.1 Faecousia sp. | reverse complement strand
ATGAGCATTGTTGTTCCGTTCAGATAGTTTCCTCCCTTCATATAGTAAGATCCTCGTTCCAGTCTTTGCCGACCGGGACGAGGATGTCACATTCGATATTCTGTTGATTAAGTTTTTCAGCGATTCTTTTCGCTGCTTCCTTGCCAGCATTGTCGCTGTCAAAGCAGAGGAACACTCGCTTGATGTAGGGATAGTCGTGTAGCATCTGCCACAGGACTTTGTCCGACACACTGCACGAAGCTGCATAGCTGTGATTTCTCCAGCCGGACTTATGCATGGAGATGTACGACAGAAGATCCACCGGGGCTTCGAAGAGATAGAGCCGGTCTGAGGCTCCGACCCAGTGGAAGCTGTAACCGGGCAGACTGCCGGGTGCGTTGCCTTTGTAGGTAGACTGGGAGCCGCTTCCGCGCTTGTGTGCGTGCCGGGGCTTTCCGTCCTTGTCCTTGCCAACGAAGACAACATTGTGATACTTAGCGGACTCATAAATCAGACCGCGATAGGCAAACGAATCCAGCACATCCTTATCGATCCCTCGCTGCCGGAGCAGATAGGCATAGACCCGGCGCATATTGTCATGCTTCTCAGGAAGCTGGAATGGAGCTACCGGGTAGGATGTGTAGGACGGAATTGCGATGCCGCAGTTCATGGCAAGCATGAGGCAGACGGCATCCTGGTAGGAATAATCATAGAAATGCTGGGCGAATGAGATGGCATCACCACCGAATTGTTCGTACTGGTTGTACCATACATTGCCCCGGATGGTGATCTTCTGGCCGTCATTGTTCCATTGGAACTCGGAGCCAGAGGGTTTGACGATCTCACCGCACTGCCGGAGAAAGGCAACCAAATCTGTTTGCCGTGCCTGCTCCCGCTGTTCTTCGGTGAAGGGAATATAGTTTGCGATGGGGGTCACCTCCATAAATAAGAACTGCGCCCCAGGTTGAGGCGCAGTCGTAGTATTGAATTGGCTTGTTTTACGGTTCGATGAAAGCTTTGATATGACCGAGCATATCGGCAATGCTTTGTGTGGGAGTGAAGTCAACACCCAGTTGGATATAGTCGGGTGTATCTCCAAGATTGCGGTGCGATACAGCGTCGATCTTCTGGCACAGGAAAGAGCATACCTTGACAATGCACTTTCGCAGTTCCTCAGTATAGGCTTCACCGTCAAAGACTTCGGGCATCAGAATCTCTCGGCTTTCCCAGATATGAGGAAGTGAGCGGATCAATGCTGCAGCCTTTTCACCCTGGTTTGCCCGAAGATAAAGGAACAGCAGATTGGCAGAGGTAGTTCCTTTTGCTTTTGTACTTACATCATTGTTTTGCAGAATACGCTCGGCAATGGAGATTGCTTCTTGGGTGGCGGCAGGATCGTCTTTCCTGCGGGCTAATGTTTCACCCAGAGACATGAGCAATCCGCTGTCGTTTGGATAGACTTTCAGAGAATCACGAATGAGTGCAATAGCTGCATCGGTCTGCCCACTGATAACCAAATCGTTGATTTCTCCGTGGATCTTTTGAAGTGTTTCTCCCTTGCGGATCTCATCCATTCCTACGATTGCATCTACAGAAGTATTGAAATAGATTGCCAGACCCGGCAGCAGAGTGATATCCGGGTAGGAGGTGTTGTTCTCCCAACGGCTGACAGCTTGTGCAGATACACCGAACACTTCGGCAAGCTGCTCCTGTGTCAGTCCTTTCTGTAGCCGGAGTTGCTTCAGTCTTTCTCCAATATTGATTTTCATAACGGCCTCCTTGTTTGTGAATTAGAAGCTTCTAAGGTGATTATACAAGTCAAAGGAGGAATCGTCTACATCAAGTATGTTGAGAAAAACTAAACCAAACCGAGGACAATCGTGATCCGAATGATTGACTGTTTGCAGTTGTACCGCTATAATGTCTGTAAGAGAAATGAGGTGTTGACCATGGTGAAATTAAGAACTTCCTTCTAAACGATAGAAGGAAAATCTTTCAATCCTTCTATCGCTGAAAGCAATAGGAGGTTAACATGAGAAAATATCACAAGCACAATCGCCGCTATTTTGTAGGGGCGTTGGTCAGTATACTCTTTAGCACAATTTTTGCGGTCGTACTCCAGTTTTTTAAGGGCGATGTGCTCGACTATGCTGTTTCCGGGGAGATGGTAAAGACACTTCGGTCCGCAGTATTGCTTATTAGCTTTATTCTGCTTGAAGTAATCAGCTACTACATTTTTCAAAGGTTTAGCGCCAAGTATGCGATTGGATGTATTTCAGAGCTTCGGCAGGACATATTTGATAGCATTCTTGCTCGCAATTATGTGGAGTATAAGAATCATCCCCAGGGCGATTATATCTCAAAGTATATGACAGAAGCCGAAGCGATACGTGATCGGCGGTTTCGGATGTTACCCATGTTTTGGGAGATCCTGTTCAAAATCATCCTTGTGAGTGCTGCATTGTTTTTGCTAGACTGGAGAATCGCAGTTGTTACCATTGCGTTGCTGACTACACCTCTATATGTTCCCAAGCTCATAGAATCCAAGCTTCAGAAAGCTCAAACGGCATACCTGCGGGCGATGGAAGATAACTTAACGAAAGTTACCGATTGGCTTTCGGGTTTTGAAATCATCAAAAACTTCTCTATCGAAGAAAAAATCCGCAAACAGTTCCGCGGCATCAATGATGATGCGATGGGCAAACTCATGAAAGACACCCGGCTCGGCGCTATTTCACAGCTCATCACAACATTGATCTCTTACCTGTCGTACTTTATCGTATTGGCTTGTTCAACCTGGCTTGTTCTCCGGGGAGATTTTTCTGCCGGTGATTTCTTTGTGGCAATCGGTATGATCGACCAGCTTTCCTATCCGTTGATTTCTCTTGCCGCCATTACCCAACAGCTTATTGCTATTAAACCTGCTTGCGCTGAGATGGAAGAGTTTTTAAAGGAGGCTGGGTGTGAGCAGATTCACGGAGCAACAGAGAAGTTAAAAGCCAACATACGGTTTGCGGATGTGTCTTTCTCTTATGATGGTCATCGGAATGTATTGGATAAGTTCAGTCTGACGGTTGAGAAAGGAAAGCGGTATTTACTGAAAGGTCCCAGTGGATGTGGCAAGACAACAGCGATTAACCTGTTGTTACGGTACTATGATTCATCAAAGGGCAGCATCCTAATCGATGGCATTCCGTTGGAAAACATAGGTAGCCCTTATGGACTTATTACCGTTGTGCGGCAAGAGGCAACTTTATTCCATGACTCCCTTCGAAACAACCTGACAATGTATAGATCGGTACCTGAGAGTAAAATCCTTTCAGTTTTGAGAAGCGTTGGCCTTGAAAGGTTCGCAAATTCCCAAGCACTGGACAATGTTGTAACAGAGGGTGGCTCAAATTTCTCTGGTGGCGAGAAAAAAAGAATCTGCTTGGCGCGCGCATTATTGCGGGACACTGATGTGCTGATCCTGGATGAGCCATTGGCAAACTTGGATGCAACAACCGCAGAACGAATTGAAGATGTTCTTCTGTCCATCCAGAATAAAACCATCTTAATCGTTTCGCATCAATTTACAGAGACAAAACTGGCGCACTTTGATCAAGTAGTGGACTTCGCAGTATCTTAATACTCTTCTGCCCTGGGATGATCCCAGGGCAGTTTTTATCCCATTTTCAGACCTTGGGCCTGCTTCTTTTCTTCGATCTTCTGGCGGAGTTTCCGGTCGATGAGGTTGCTGTTCTGCTTCTGTTCCTGCTCAATCCTGTTCTGAAACATATGGGCCAGGTTTGCCAGCAAGCGGAAACCAGCCAGAGCGATTGGTGTCCGGCCGTAGTTGTTGAGGATTCGTTGGGCATACTCG
>JAZURG010000066.1:0-13707 GCA_045606145.1 Faecousia sp. | reverse complement strand
AAGGGGGCGCTTTTGCTCGTAGCGCCCCTTGACCCGGCTTCTTTTCTCCCTTTCTTGCCGGAACAAGAAAGGGAGCCCGCCGGGAGGCACACCGCAATAACAGGGTTCGGGAATCTTTATATTTTCGAAAAACGATTGGCACATCGGTGTGCGCACCGGCATGGTAATGACATAGTTTTTTGACAGTCTCGCGTTTTTCAAACTTTTAAAAAGTTTGAAAAACGGTTTGATTGAACGCGAAAGACAACCCTGACGGTTTTCTTTCACACTATCTTTCCCTCCGAAACCTTCGGCGGGGTATGTTTTTTTGACAGACTCAGGGCGCGTTTATTAACGCGCCCTATCCTTTTAAATGGGAAATTTCGGACAGGATGACGCAAACCATGGGAGAAACAAGCATACCGCCGATTCCCCAAATTTGAAAGCCAATATACAGGGCAATCAACGTCACCAGCGGATCTAACCCTAATTGTTTGCCCACAAGACGGGGTTCCAGAATGCTTCGTGACAGCAGCGCAACCACATAGATGCCCAAAAGGCCGATGGCCTTCACAGATTGACCCTGCAGCAGGCAGATCAGGCCCCACGGAATCAGAACGGTTCCGGTACCCAGAACCGGGATCGCATCCACCAGGGAAATGAGGAATGCCCAGATGGGCGCATAGGGAACCCGCAGCAGCATGAGTCCAACGCCTACGATCAAAAAGCACAGCGCTATCAGTTTTAGCTGGGCTTTCAGCCACCCGGCCAGTGCCGTTTTGACTTGCCTCACCATGGGCAGGTACTGATTCAATCGGGTGGTGGAACGCAGATTTTGCAGCCACTGCCTGAGCTTGGGAAGGCGGGCAGATACCATAAAGGCCGATAGAATGCCGGTGCCCAGGGCGATGGCGCTGCCGGGAATCCAGCCTAATATAGAGGAAGCCAATGGGGTAAGCCGTTGCAGAAGCTGCTGCAAAATGGCTGAACCGTTGCTGAAAAAACCCGTAACGGTTTGCACTAACAGGGGTCGGATACCGGGCGGCATCTTGTCGGACAGCCGCAGGAGAAAGCCTTCCAAAGCCAGCAGACCGCCCTGGGCGGCTTGCCCCAGATCCGGCAGAGCGTTTGCCAGCAGACCTAACTCCCGCACAAGCGCCGCGGTCAGCAGCACCAGAACACAGATCAGCAGGATCAGTGTAACGGATACACCAACGGCTGCCGCGGCTGGGCGGGGGATTTTTTTCGATAACCGCTTTACCATGGGTTCCGCCGCAAAGGCAAGGAGGATTCCCAGAAGAAAAGGAAGAAGAACGGGAAACAGATATTTTACCGTCAGCCAGATCAGCAGGAAGCTCACAAACAGAAGGGCAAGACTTTTTTTGTTAAGATTCAGCATTTTTTCCTCCTTTCCGGGTTGCATTTTGTGGGACTTGTGGTAAAATGAACATGATCGTATAAAACTGACGAAAGGTCGTCTGCTTTGGGAGGTTGCTATGGCCAGTAAACCTAAGTATTACATCGTAGAAGCGGCTGCTTTACCGGAAGTATTTTTAAAGGTGGCAGAGGCAAAGCGTCTGCTGTCCACCGGTGAAGTGGCTACCGTAAACGAGGCTGCCCGCATGACCGGTATCAGCCGCAGTGCTTTCTATAAGTACCGGGATACGGTAATGCCCTTTCACAATATGATGATCGGCCGTATCCTTACCTATCAGCTGAAGCTCCATGACGAGCCGGGTGTTCTGTCCGGGATCCTGAGGGCCTTTGCGGAGCAGGCTGCCAATATTCTGACCATTAACCAGACAATCCCTTCCGGCGGCTGCGCTTTGGTTACCATTACAGCGGAGACTTCCGGTATGCTGGGGACTCCGGATGAGCTGCTGCGGCTGCTTTCCCAGTGCAGTGGTGTGATCAAGGCAGAGGTTCTGGCGGGATAATTCCATATCATCTGTGCCGCGGTTATTTCCGCGGCACTTTTTTCGCCTTCTTTCAGCACAGATGGCTGCCTTCAATCATAGAATGCGCTGGGGTGATCGGTATGCTGATCGTGCAAAAATACGGGGGAACCTCTCTGGCAGATGGGGAAAAGATCATGTCGGCTGCCCGGCGGGCAGTGGAACTGGCCCGAAAGGGTAATCGGGTGGTGGTCGTGGTGTCGGCCCAGGGCCATACCACTGACGAACTGATCACAAAAGCCAAAAATATTAATCCCAGGGGTTCTTTCCGGGAGATGGATGCCTATATATCTGCCGGAGAGCAGATGTCTGCCGGTCTGATGGCAATGGCAATCGAGAATTTCGACTATCCCGTGGTGAGCCTCACCGGATGGCAGGCCGGGATCTGGACGGACGGAGTCTACGGAAACGCGAAAATCAAGGAACTTGGTGACCGCCGGATACAGCGGGAACTGGAAAAGGGAAAAATCGTGGTGGTGGCAGGCTTCCAGGGCATTAACGGCGCCGGAGACATTACCACACTGGGCCGTGGCGGCTCCGATACCACCGCGGTGGCACTGGCAGCGTTTTTACATGCGGATCTGTGCCAGATCTATACGGATGTAGATGGGGTTTATGACCGGGATCCCCGACAGTATCCCAATGCGGTTCGATATGAAAAAATCTCCTATGAGAAAATGCTGAGGCTGATTGCGGACGGCGCTCAAGTGCTCCACGACCGGAGTGTTGAGTTGGCGCAGAAACACGGCATCACTGTGGAGGTGCTTTCCGCCTTTCGGGAACGGCCCGGTACATTGGTGGGTCCTATAGATTGATTCTGTCCCGGTCAGTAAAAGATTATTCTTCGGAAGATAAAGAAAATACCTGCCCAAAGCCGCAGCTTTCTTTGGGCAGGTATGATTTACTTATGATATAGCTTTTCCAACAGGCGGCGCAGGGGCATAAACAGCAGCAGCGCCATGACGAAATTACCGGCACAGTGCAGCAGGTCAAAGGGAATTCCCGATACCCACCAACTGACCGCAAAACCGAAACCGCCGGAGAACAGATAGACCGGGGCGCACAGCACACCAAAGAGCAGACCGAAGACACCGCTCAGCAGCGCCCAGGATACGGGGTTTTCAGACTTCCGGAGCATCCATGCACCCAGCGCCAGAATGACCCACACATACAGGTAGTTGATATTCCATAGCTGAATACCGTAGAACAGGATCTCCAGCATCACATACAGATAAATGGGATACAGTGCCTTCCAGCCAAACACCACCATAAACAGCATCACGAACAGGGATACAGGCTCAATGTTAGGCAAAAAACTCATGGCGACCTTGGCACCGAAGGTCAGCGCCCCCAGAATACCAAAGAGGGCAATCTCCCGTAAGGTAGGTTTTAGCTTATCCAAGGGTATACACCAGCTTATAGACGGCACCGTCAGTAATATTTGTATCATAAATGCCGGTCATGGCATAGTCTTCACCAATATAGAATGCCCAGTAGCTTTGGTTTACATTCCAATCGGCCTTTTCGCCGTCTACACTGTGGAACATACCTTGGTCGGCACCCTTGGAATCGATCAAACCCTTCTCCTCCAGAAATGCACCCAGTTTTTCCGCGTCGGTGCGGTACTTAAAATCCTTACTGCTGCCGTCAGCGTGAACAACGGTCACGGTGATAGCCTTGGAGCCTTGGGCTGCTTCGGTGCGGGTGGCAAAATACACACCTGCGAAAATGGCGATGACAGCCACAAAAGCGATGACGGCAAGAACGGTCTTTTTGTTTTTCATAAATTTTCCTCCTAAAAACTAAGAAGGCTGCGGCACCGAACACGGTGCCGCAGCCGTTTTTCTGCGACAAAGCACTTTGCCCATAAACGCGCAGGCAAAGGGAGAATCCTATGTGTAGGTCTTCTGACTCATACAGTTGAGGGCTGCGTCCTCCGCATGCTTCTGCCTTCCCGATTGTCTCAGTGACTGGCTTTCGCCAAAAGAAGCATGCCCCGTATATACAGCGGCGGTACCGTTCGGGATTCACACCCGATTATCTTGTTAAGCCCTCAGTGGTTCATCGCCAAAGGGGCCACGCACAGGGTTATCAAATTGTCGTAAGGATTATACCACGCAAATAAAGGGATGTCAACAGCAGAAGAATCTGCCGCGGCAGCAAAAAAGCTGCAAGAAATAGCAAAGGCACAAGGATGCGCATGGCGAGGCCCGCATGCCCCAGATACGGTAATTACCGGCCTGTTGCCGGTAGGCAGTGCCGCCCTGCTCCATTCGCTCCAGCGCAGCCAGATATTCGTAGTTATCCGGCTCCATAGACACGGCTCTCTTGATATGCTCCAGAGCGGTTACCCGATTGCCTGCGCCGTGATTGGCCAATGCGCTGAGGTAATACCACCGGGCATTGCGTTGGGTGGAATTGTTGAGGGTGTTGATCGCCTCCTGGTAGCGGCCGAAACGGATGTACTGATATGCGGAAGTCTGATAAGAATCTCCGGCTTGCTGCCGCTCCTGCTGCTGCCATGCACCGCCAAAGGGATCGTAACCGTAACCGCCATAGCTACCGTAGCCGCTCTGGGAGCGGTTCTGCTGTGCCTTCTCCGGATTTTTGATCTGCTCGTAGGCCGCGTTGATCTCCTGCATTTTTCGGGCGGCTTCCGCATCACCCGGATTGCGGTCCGGGTGGTATTTCTTAGCCAGCTGCCGGTAGGCCCGCTTGATCTCATCATCCGATGCGTCCCGGCTGACACCCAGCACCTGATAGGGATCGTGGATCATGTTCTTTCCTCCTTGCGCTTGGCGCGCAATCTCTCAAATTCCATCCAAACGCCGCTGTAAACGATCAGATCCAGCAGCGGCTTGTCCTGTACCAGGGGAAGCTTTTCAAACATATCGGTGCACCGTGCCATTTCCAGCACCAGGTACTGCTCCCACTTGGCAATATCTTCACCGGTTCCCATAGCGAGAAACGGATTGTATTTGTTCTTTTTCATGTCCCGGCGGTAGTCTGCCGCCGCGTCCATTAAGTAGATAAACCGGCCCAGGGCCATACCCATTTGCCGAAGGGTATCCGCCCAGAAGTCCTCCCGGTACACAAGAAGCTCAGCCATTAACGCGCCGAAGCAGGAGGCTGGCAGATCAGGATTGGGGCAGTTTTCTTTTTCCAGATTATGAAGTTCTCCGATACAATACTCCATGGCCTGACACTGCCGGGGGTATTTTTCCTGTATGGCTTCGAGCCCCTTGCTGAATACACCCATCATGCCCTTTGCCAAAAGGCTTCCGTCGTCCTGCGCATCATCCTGTGCGTTGTAGTAGGCCAGCGCCACATTCATATCGGCCGCGTAGCGGACATATTCGTTATCCACCCATGAGCGTTGTTGAAAAGGATGGAGCATACAGGCCCGGTCACCGGTTTCCTCCTCCGGTTCATACAGGCTCATTAGCAGCAATGCCAGAAAGGCCATATCGTAACTCAGCCCCAACCGGGCGGTTTGGGAGGCGCTGGTGCGGATTCTCCGGCAAATGCCGCAGTATACCGCATTGTAGCGAAGCCGCTGTTCTTTTGACAGCTCCTTCATATTGGCGGTTACATATCCAAACACAGCAATTCCTCCTCCCATTTTTTCCATCATAGGGAATGTTTATGAATATACGGTAAACTTTTTGTGTTATTTATAAAAAAGTGTAGGTTTTCGCAATATTTATCAATCCTCCATCAGCAGGCGGTTCAGCACACCACCGTAGAAGACAATACTGATGCAGAAATACAGCCACAGCATAGTCAGCGCCACCACATAAACAGATCCGTAGATATGGCCGTAAGCGGGAAAATGCTCCACATACAGAGAAAACAAATGGGAGAAGACCAACCAGCCAATGGAGGAAAGAAATGCCCCGGGCAGGCTGTCGCCCAGAGAATTTTTTCGGTTGGGCAGTACCATGAACATGGCGGTGAACAGTGCTGTTTGAAGAAAGACCAGCAGGAAAAAGCGAAGATCTACAACGCTCGTCAGAAACCGCAGGATGGGTGCGGAGGATTCGGACAAGAACTTGACCAATCCTGTACCGAACACATGCAGCACCAATGTTAATAGAAGAACCAGAAGAAAACCAAAGGTATAGAAGACGCTGATCAGCCGTACCCGCAGATATCCCCGATTTTCCGGCACCTGATAGATGGTATTGAGTCCTGTCAACAGGCCGTAGACCCCACGGCTGGAGGACCAGAGGGCGGTGACGGCGGAAATGCCAACCACGGCCTTGTTGGTATTTTCGTAGGTGTTGATGATCAGAAACTCCGCTTCGGGCAGCAACGCTTCGGGAAGAAATCCTTCCAGCAATCCTAAAAGGTTATGCACATCCAGTGTGGTATAGCTTAAGATGCCTAATATGAGCACCAAAGCCGGAAACACAGACAGTATCAGAAAAAAACTGGTGTTAGCAGCGTGGAGGGGAATGCGGAGTTCCCGGACTTGCAGCCAGTAATTCCAAACCGTTCCGAATAGGCCGCCTTTCGGCAACTCTTTCATAAAACCACCTCCCTACGGAGGATAGTATATGAAAAACCCGGGGCAAATACCCGCCGACAGACGGAAAAACACTGCAGGGGCGGCCATTGGCGCCCGCAAAAAACGGATTACCGTCCCAGCGGACGTGCAATGCACGCCCCTACATTCAGTTTGTATGATTATTCAGCGGAAATCAGATAGTAGTAAACAGGCTGGCCGCCACGGATCAGATTGACATCCGCATCGGGGCAAATCTCCGCAAAGAGGTCAGCGGCCTTCTGGGCATGCTTTTCCTGGATATCCTCACCGTAGTAGATGGTGATATATTCTCTGCCGTCATCCCGAACCTTCTCAGCCAGGGAGCGCAGCAGCACCTTGATATCACGGCTGGTGCCGAACAGACCGCTGCCGGCAATGGCCAGATAGTCACCCTCGTGGATGAGGTATCCGTCAAAGTCGGAGTTGCGGGCGGCATAGGTGATCTGCATGGTGTCCACCATGCCCAGTGCCTCGGTCAGCGCATCGGTGTTTTCCTCAACGCTGCCGTCGGGGTTAAAGCTCAGCATGGCTGTGATACCCTGGGGAACGGTCTTACTGGGAATGACGACTACATCCTTGGGGGTCAGACCCGCGACCTGCTGGGCAGCCATGATGATGTTCTTGTTATTGGGCAGTACAAATACGGTCTCAGCGGGGACCTTGTTGACAGCCTCCAGAATATCCTGGGTGCTGGGGTTCATGGTCTGGCCGCCGGAGATAATGCCATCTACACCCAGATTCATGAATACATCTGCAAGGCCGTCGCCAGCGCAGACGGAGACCACACCAATGGGCTTTTCTGGCTCGGCGATCTTGGGGGCGATCTCCTGCTCACTCATGACCTTTTCGGTATGTTGCAGGCGCATGTTCTCGATCTTGACAGTAATGAAACTGCCGTAGTCCATAGCTTCGTGCAGAGCCTTGCCGGGATCATTGGTATGCACGTGGACTTTGATGATCTCGTCGTCGTCCACCAGAACCAGACTGTCACCCAGACTTGACAGGAATTCACGGAGCTTATCGGGATCATTGTCGTTTTCACGGTCAATGATGAACTCGGTGCAGTAGGTAAAGGTAATATCGTCGGTGTCAAATTGGTCGAAATTGGCGGATTCCTTGGTTTCAGTGGTGTCAAAACCCTCGGGAATCACCACATCATCGCCCTGCAGAGAGGACAGCATGGCTTCCAGAACCAGCAGCCAGCCCTTGCCGCCGGCATCCACGACACCTGCCTTCTTCAGAACAGGGTTCTGATTGACAGTGTTGGCCAGTGCCACCTTAGCTTCCTCAATGGCAGCCTCCTGGACAAATTCAATGAAATTATTCTCTCTGGCAGCGTCTCTTGCCTTGGCGGCAGCCAGACGGGAAACGGTCAGAATGGTGCCTTCAGCGGGCTTCATAACTGCCTTATAAGCGGCATCAACACCTTCCTGCAGAGCCTCGGCCCACAGAACGCCGTCACACTCGGTACAGCCCTTCAGCTTCTTGGAAAGACCCCGGAACAGCAGAGAGAGAATTACACCGGAGTTACCCCGGGCACCCCGGAGCATGGCGGAGGCTGCGGTAGCAGCTGCTTTTTCCAGACTGGGATCTTCTACCTTCCGCAGGTCAGCGGCAGCGGCATTGATGGTCATGGACATGTTGGTGCCGGTGTCGCCGTCGGGAACAGGGAAGACGTTCAGGTCATTCAGAGCCTGCTTGCCTAACTCGATGGATGCGGCTGCGCTGATGATCATTCTGCGCAGATCCGCGCCGTTAATTGTCTGTCTCAATGGTCGCTACCTCCGTTAATCGATCATCATGGAGTCAATATACACATTGACATCCCGAACCTGGGTGCCGGTATACTTATTGACCTCATAGCGAACGCGGGAAATGATGCTCTCGCCGACGCTGGTCAGATTGACACCGTTGTCTACGATGATGTGCAGATCGATGGAAATAGTGCCGTCTTCGTTGGGAGTCACATGAACGCCCTTGGAAACGGATTCTTTGCGCAGCAGATGGTAAACACCGTCCTTGACGCTGCGGGCGGCCATGCCCTTTACACCGAAGCAGTTGGAAGCAACAGTGCCGGCGATATCGGTATAGACATTGGTGCTGACATTTACGGTGCCGTTTTCGTTGTTGTGCTGGATCATAATCAGTACCTCCTAACAGAAATTGGGGGGATTAAACCATGCTGTCTTCCCAGCAGGAAGGAGCGCTCAGACCCATCATCTTGACTACGGTGGGAGCCACGTTGGCAAGGCCGTAAGCGCCTTCCTTTACGGTCCAGTTGTGATCCTTGTCGTAGATGATGAAGGGAACGGGATTCAGAGAGTGGGCGGTACGGACGGAAGTCTTGCCCTTCTTGGTCTCGGTCATCTGGTCGGCATTGCCGTGATCAGCGGTGATCAGCACGGTGTAGCCGTACTTGTCGGCAGCTTCGATAATAGCCTTCAGACCGTTATCGACGCACTCCATAGCGTAAACAACAGCGTCCATAACACCGGTGTGGCCCACCATGTCGCCGTTGGGGAAGTTGCAGCGCAGGAACTGGAACTCCTTGGAAGCCATAGCGGCAACCATCTTCTCAGTGATCTCCTTGGACTTCATTGCGGGAGCCTGCTCAAAGGGAATCACATCGGAGGGGATTTCTTCGTAAACTTCCAGATCCTCACAGACCTTGCCGGAGCGGTTGCCGTTCCAGAAATAGGTCACGTGGCCGTACTTCTGGGTCTCGGAAATAGCGTACTCGCGGATGTTAGCCTCGCACAGAACCTCGGTCAGAGTGTTCTTGATGACGGGAGGCTGCAGCAGGTAGTTTTCGGGGATGTTCAGGTCAGCATCGTACTGCAGCATACCCGCGAACATAACACCCTCGTAGCCGGGACGGTCAAACTTATCAAAGTCCTTGCGGTCGAAGGCCAGGGAAATTTCCTGCGCGCGGTCACCGCGGAAGTTGAACAGAATCACAGAGTCGCCGTTGTTGATTTTAGCAACAGGCTCGCCGTTACGGGCAACCACGAACGCGGGCAGATCCTGATCGATGCAGCCGGTCTCTGCGCGGTAGGTCTCAATGGCTTCGGCAGCGGAAGCAAACATACGGCCTTCACCCTGGACGTGGGTTCTCCAGCCCTTTTCCACCATGCCCCAGTTGGCTTCATAACGGTCCATGGTGACCACCATACGGCCGCCGCCGGAAGCGATGGCATAGTCACAGCCCTCGGTATTCAGTTCCTTCAGAACGTCTTCCAGCTGACCAACGTACTCCAGAGCGGAGGTGGCGGGGACATCACGGCCGTCCAGCAGAATGTGGCAGTAGGCCTTCTTGACACCCTCGACCTTTGCCTGCTTCAGCAGAGCAATCAGGTGAGCGATGTTGGAGTGGACGTTGCCGTCGGACAGCAGACCGATGAAATGCAGGGCCTTACCCTCAGCATTGGCGACCAGAGCCTTCCAGGTTTCGGAAACATACAGAGAACCGTTTTCGATGCTCTCACCAACCAGTTTCGCACCCTGAGAGTAGACCTGACCGCAGCCCAGCGCGTTGTGGCCCACTTCGGAGTTGCCCATATCCTCGTCGCTGGGCAGACCGACAGCGGTGCCGTGAGCCTTCAGGTAAGTATGGGGACAGGTAGCCAGCAGATTGTCGAGAGTAGGTGTCTTTGCAACTACAACAGCGTCGCCGCTGCCGCCGTCACCCTTGCCAACACCGTCCATAATTACTAATACAATGGGTTTTTCCATGAGAAATTCCTCCGTTTATATGTTGACATAGTCTAAGCATTTTATCACGAATAATATTTTACATCATTTTGAAGCAAGATACAACCTATTTTTTAATTTTCCACGAAAACACAAAAACATTTCCCATGAAGATTGGCAAGAACCGCCAATTTTCATGGGAAATGTTAAAAAAGTTTTAAGTAAAACGGGAATTTACTTAGGTTTCACTGTCCGGAACACGGGTAAAACGGCCTTCCGCTACACCCAGGGACTCTGTAATACCCTCTACGATCAGGGTTTCACCCTCAAACCGGAAAGGCGCGGCATTCATATTTTTCTTCCATGTATCGGCAGTATACAGGGTATCACCATTGACATAGTAGACACCTTCTTCGCTTATGTCGTTAATCATGGCTGCGAAATCGACACTCTTTGCAACGGTTTCGAAGTATTCTTCCGTAGTCACACCGTAACTAGCCTTCATTTCGGCATCAGCGGCTGCTTTGCCGACACCCTGAGCGGAACATTCCTTGTAGAACAAATCCACCATGTACTGCGTCAACAGTGTGTCAAAATCGTCACATTCTTTTGCCTCTACAGATGTTGTGAGCTTGCCGTCGTTGGAGAAATCCATATAGAAATTAACATCCAGATAACCGGTAAAGCCCTCCATTTCCATCATATCACCGCCAAACTGCATAGAGAATTCCCAACGGCCAAAGAGGGGTTTACATGCGGCGGTGGTGAAGCGGGCATCGGTAATGATCCGTTCACCCTCGGTCTTGGCGCATACAGTGCAGGTCTTCGGTGCTTCGGTGGTGGCATCTTCCCAAGTGTGACCCAGAGCCTCACCCTCGGTCAGGCTGCAGTTTTGGCAGGTCTTGGGAGTTTCGCAGGTAGCGTCTGCCCAGCTGTGGCCAAGGGCAGCACCCTCGGTTTTCTGACATACGGAGCAGGTCTTGGGAGTTTCACAGGCAGCGTCCACCCAAGTGTGACCCAAAGGTTCACCTTCTGTTTCACCGCACTCAGCACAGGTTTTGGGGGTTTCACAATCGGCGTCGTTCCAAACCTCATGCTTGCAGCAGCTGGCCAGCAAAAGGGCGCAAAGAACGATCAATACGATAAGCATAGATTTTTTCACGGGGTTACCTCCTTTTGTGTATTGTGAAGCTATTATAGCATCTTCGACAAAAAATGCAAGACATATCGGCAGCGATTGAAAAGCGGATGTCAGTTCATGGTACCCTGGCTGCGCAGGAAAAGGTCTGAGATCCGGTCTCGCAGAGCCTTTGCTTCGGCGGTATCATCACTGCCGTGGACATCGATCCATGCGGCGGAAGCGGATTGGGCCTGCTTCAAAGTTTCCAGATCGCAGCTTAGGCTTGCCACCCGGAAGGCAGGCAGACCGGACTGCCGGGAACCGAAGAAATCGCCGGGGCCTCGCAGGGCCAGGTCTTCTTCCGCGATCTTGAAGCCGTCGGTGGTTTTGCACAGAGCCTTCAGGCGGGCCAGCGTTTGTTCATTTTTATTGTGTGTTGTCAGTATACAGAAGCTTTTTGCTTTGCCCCGGCCCACCCGGCCCCGAAGCTGGTGCAGCTGGGAAAGACCGAACCGGTCCGCGTCCTCAATGACCATCAGTGTGGCATTGGGCACATCCACACCGACTTCAATGACGGTGGTGGCTACCAACACATCCGATTCTCCCCGGGCAAAGGCGGACATGACAGCATCCTTTTCACTGCCTTTCATCTGTCCGTGGAGGAGCGCAATTCGCAGATCCGGAAACACCGTCTGCCGCAGGGTCTGTGCCCAGGTCTCGGCGGCTTTGATATTCAGCTCCTCCGCCTCTTCCACTGCGGGGCAGACTACATAGCACTGATGACCCTCTGCCGCCTGCTTGCGGATAAAGGCATTGATCCTTGCGCGCATAGATTCTCCCACCAGAAAGGTGTCTACAGGTTCCCGTCCGGGCGGCAGTTCGTTGATAATGGATACTTCCAAGTCACCGTACATGAGCAAGGCCAGTGTTCTGGGGATGGGGGTAGCGGACATGACCAACAGGTGGGGATCATTGCCCTTGGCGGACAGAGCGCTGCGCTGGGCAACACCGAAGCGGTGCTGCTCGTCAGCGATCACCAACCCCAGATTGGCAAAGGTGGTGGTGTCGGACAGCAGTGCATGGGTACCGATAATCAGATCGGCCTGCCCGTTTTCAATGGCTTCCCGGGCAAGGCGCTTTTCCCTTACTGTCATGGAACCGGTGAGCAGTACCGTGCGGATCCCCAGGGGAGAAAAGAGCCGTCCCAGAGACGCATAATGCTGTTCGGCTAAAATTTCCGTAGGAGCCATAAAGGCGGCCTGACGGCCGTTTCGTATGCACAGGTAAGCCGCTGCAGCGGCGACCATGGTCTTGCCGCTGCCCACATCACCCTGCACCAGCCGGTTCATAGGGGTGCCCCGCTGCAGATCTCTTTGGATCTCCTCAATGGCCCGTGTCTGGGCACCGGTAAGCCGGAAGGGAAGCCGCGCGTAAAAGGCTGTGAGATCACAGTTGGCGTAAGGGGCAACTTTTACCTGGCTTCTGGCGGCACGCATCAGTGCCAGACCCGCGGAAAAAATAAAGAACTCTTCAAAGATCAGCCGCTTTTTAGCCAGTTCCGCCTCTTCCATGGTGGTCGGCTCGTGAATGGCATAATAGGCCCGGTCTGCCCCAAGAATGCCGTATTGCTGCCGCAGGGAAAGGGGCAGGATCTCTTCCGGAGGATCGCAGATGGAAAGGGCCTGCCGGATGGCTTTCAGCATTGCGGCATTGGAAAGTCCCGCGGTCAAAGGATAGATGGGCAGGATACGCCTTGTGGTCACCGGCGGCGCGTCCAACGGTTCAAAGACAGGGGATGTCATATTATAGCCGATGAAATCTCCCGAAACAGCGCCATAGAAAATGTATTCCTTTCCGTACTGCAGCTGCTCTGTGGTGAATTTCTGATTAAAGAAAGTAAGGGTCAGCCGTGCCGTATGGTCGGCTACCTGCACCTTGGTAATATCCAGACCCTTACGGATATGGGAGGTGCGGGGCGTGTTCATGACCATGGCCTTGAAACAGGCGGGCCGGTCTACCTCCAATTGGCTGATGGTCAAAAGCTTCGTCCGGTCCTCATACCCCCGGGGAAAGTGACAGATCAGATCCCGCAGGGTAAAGATATTCAGTTGGGCCAACTGCTTGGCCTTGGTAGGACCTACACCTTTCAATATGGTTACGGGATCGCTGAGCTTCGCCATCGTCTCACCTCCAAATTGTAATATGTATTATACAAGCATATATTTCACCTTGCAAGGGGCGAAGAAAATATAAATGATCGTTTATGCGGGCAGTGCCCGCAGCCAATTCGTGCATGGTGCGGTACTAATCGTTACTTCCCGGAGCCCGCTCGGTATCGTTACTGCGGCATTTGTCGATAGAACTTGTAGGGCGGGGCCTTGGTCCCGCCGCCAAAAGTGCGGTATTTCGGCGGG